>DWYK01000160.1 GCA_019118705.1 Candidatus Merdibacter merdigallinarum
ATCAGCGGGCGACGGAGGTGCCCTGGAACGAGATCCGCACGGAGGTAAAAGAAGTCCGGTTCGAGGATGAGATCCATCCGATCTCGACTGCTTACTGGTTCTATCGGTTTCAGCAGATGACAGCGATCACCGACATCGAGAAGCTGGACACTTCGCAGGTGACCGATATGTCGATGATGTTTCAGTCGGCGTATTCCCTGGAAAAACTGGACGTTTCCAGTTTCGATACCTCACAAGTGACAGAGATGCGGTTTATGTTCTCTTATATGATCAACCTCAGAGAACTCAACGTCAGCGGTTTTGATACTTCAAATGTGACGGCCTTCAACGGAATGTTTGAACTGACACCAAATCTGAAAATGCTGGATCTTTCCAGCTTCGACCTGTCTCAGTCACAGGAATTGAACTATATGTTCGATGAGAGCGGCGTTGAGATCCTACGTCTGGGAGAGAAGTTTTCCTTCCGATACCAGCAGAGCGGGGGATGGTATCCGGAACATGCCTATCTTCCGGAGGGAACCTGGCAGCAGGAAGGGACAGATCTGACCTACAGCCCGCAGGAGCTGACAGAGCAGTTTGACGGTGCCACGATGGCCGGCACCTACATCCTGGCGGACCATACGCGGGAGTACATCCATAATTATGATTTTGAAGCGTCCTATGGCACGATCAATACCTATTCCCGCAGTGGCGGTGAAAGCTATTATTCCTATTGTGTCAATGATGAACTGCATCTGGAGGATGCGTATCTGAATCGTCATCCGGTCACCACAAATGAGGAACTGGATGTATATCTGGATTTGAGGACCGAAGAAGCCCGTATGGCCAAGAGCGAAGATCCTTATGGAGCATTGGTCAAAGTGCTGTATTATGGATTTCCAAACAATGGTGCTCTGAGCGAAGACGGGAACAGCCTGCAGGAATATTTCGGTGTTTCCGACATGCGTGCCTCCCAGATGACACAGTATGCCGTGCATTATTATTCGGATGGAACAGAAGTGAACTTGGATGAGAGCGTCTACGGCGAAGAGGCAATCGCATATTATCAGGCCCTGATCGGCATGAATGCGGAATGGAACGTACAGGCGATGGAAGTGCCGGAAAATGTGCGCTGTGAGCTGTATGTCTTCAGCAACGACGAGTGGGATGAAAACGGCGTGCCATCCTCACAGAACACGGTCGCGCTGCAGACAGAGACACTGGAGCTGCCGGTCGATCCGACACCAGAACCAGAACCGACGCCAGATCCGACACCGGATCCAGAACCGACGCCGGATCCGGATCCAACACCAGAACCACAGCCACAGCCGGAAGAAACGGTGGAGACGGCTGCTGACACCAATGCGATGGTCTATGTCGGTCTGGCCGGCGCATCGGCATTCGTTCTGACGGGTGTTTTGCTGGTGAAACGCAAAAGTCAGAAGGAACAGTAAACGAATACGTGGCTTTGCATAGATGAAAAACGAGGACCTTTCGGATATCGGATCCGCAGGGTCCTTTTTTCGCAGCGGATGATGCATGTTTTGTCTGCTGGCAGTGCGACCTTCATTGAATGTGCGGGGTGCTTATGATAAAATTGTAGCGAAAGCATGGGAGGATAACAGCAATGGAGAGTTATAAAAAAGAGTTTATCGAATTTATGGTCGAAAGCGAGGTCCTGAAGTTTGGTGATTTTACGCTGAAGAGCGGCCGGAAGTCCCCGTTTTTCATGAATGCGGGCGCTTATGTGAACGGCAGCCAGCTGCGCCGTCTGGGCGAGTATTATGCGCGTGCGATCCACGATCATTATGGTCTGGATTTTGATGTTCTCTTCGGACCGGCCTACAAGGGCATTCCGCTGACCGTGGCGACGACGATGGCGATCAGTGAGCTGTACGGCAAGGAGATCCGCTATTGTTCCAACCGCAAGGAGGTCAAGGATCATGGCGATACCGGTATCCTGCTGGGCTCAAAGCTGCAGGACGGGGACCGTGTCGTCATCATCGAAGATGTGACGACCTCGGGAAAATCGATCGAGGAGACCTATCCGATCCTGAAGGCGCAGGCCGACGTAGAGATCAAGGGGCTGATCGTCTCCTTGAACCGCAATGAGCGCGGAAAGAGCCCGGAGCGTACGGCCCTGGAAGAGATCCGGGAACTGTATGGCTTTGAGACAGCTGCCATCGTCAGCATGCCGGAAGTAATTGAGCATCTCTATGATCGCCCATGCGGCGGAAAGGTCATCATCGATGATGAGCTGAAGGCACGCATCGATGCATACTACGCAGAATACGGTGTACAGTGATCGAGAGGAGCCCTTCGCAAGAACGGCTCTTTTTGATTGCATTTTTAAAGGGGCTCTTTTACAATAGAACATGGAATCGAGGCGAAGAAAATGAAAGAAAGAATCATTGCACATGTGGAAAAGCATCTGGAGACGTACATGAAGTATGTCGAGCAGATGTATGCACATCCGGAAATCGGAAATGAAGAATTTGAAACGATGGCGCTGTTGGCTGATGCGCTGGAGGCACTGGGGTTTGAAACACAGCGCGCATTTGTCTGTCCGACGGGCTTTCAGGGCGTGTATCAGGCGCAGAAAGACGGTCCGGTCATCGCATATCTCTGTGAGTATGATGCGCTGCCGGAGGTCGGACACGGTTGCGGTCACAATCTGATCGCGGCCATTTCCCTGGCAGCCGGGGCGGCCTTAAAGGAAGTGATCGATGAACTGGGCGGAGAAGTGCGTGTGATCGGTACGCCGGCCGAGGAAAACTTCGGCGGCAAGGTGACGATGGCAGCGGCGCACGTCTTTGATGATGTGGATGTTGCGATGATGATCCACCCTTCGACGGAGGATCGCCTGGGCGGACGCACACTGGCGCTGAATCCGCTGAAGTTTGAGTTTTTCGGTGTCAACGCACACGGCTGTCATCCACAGCAGGGGCGCTCGGCACTGGATGCGGCGATCCTGAGCTATACCGGCATCAGCCTGCTGCGGCAGTATGCACAGCCCAATACATATATCCACGGCATCATCCGTAACGGCGGTGAGGCGGCCAACGTCATCCCGGCGTATGCATCGATGGAGTATTATTTCCGCGGGGAGACGATGGCGTATGTCAAAGAGCTGTGCAAACGCGCGGAAGACTGTGTCAAAGGTGCCTGTGCGGCCAGCGGCTGTACGTACCAGATGAGCGTCTATGAGTGCCCGTATGAGGACAATATCATCAATTATACGCTTTGTGATCTGCTGAAAGAAGCGTATGCGGAAGTGGGTCGGACGGATGTGCTGCCGGTGGATGAGGTACCTTCCGGCTCCAGCGACATCGGTGCGGTCAGCTATGTCTGTCCGTCGTTACACGGATACATCAAGATCGCAGATGCATGCGTCAACGGACATTCAAAGGAGATGGCGGATGCGACGATCTCCTCGCAGGGAAAACAGGCCCTGCGCGATGGTGCCATCGCTCTGGCCCTCGTCGGCTGCCGGCTGCTGAAAGAGCCTGCGCTTGTGGCAAAGGCAAAAGAGGAGCAGGCAGCGATCCTGAAGAAGTAGTCACATGGAAGTGATCCTGTTATTGTTCCTGTGCCTGATCGTGCTGGTTGGGTTTGCCATCCTGTTCTGGGATGGACGGCGTCGTTCACTGCATGAACAGGAGGCGCTGGCACAGAAGCAGAAAGAGATCGACCTGCTGCGGCAGCAGCTGTCCCTCTCACAGAACAACGACCAGAGCCTGCTGATGAAATCGCAGCAGACCGCTACGTCGATCGATGCGATGAACCGACAGTTCCAGACCTTGTTTCGCGAACTGTCACAGTTGGGCAAAGACAGTGCGCTCCATGGTACGGCGATCGCACAGATCGAAGGACATGTCCGTGCGATCAACCAGGTCATGGTCAATAAAAAGGCCCGTGGCAACTGGGGCGAATATCAGCTGGGGATGCTGCTGGCGCTGTATGCCGGAGACAACCGCGAGGTGTATGAAGAACAGTTTACGCTGGACAACAGGATGATCGCGGATGCGGTGCTGCACATTCCCGGAAGCGATCGGCTGCTGTGCATCGACTCCAAGTTTCCTTTGGAGTATTATCAGGGCATCGTGGAGAGCGAGCAGGCCGGCGAGCGGCAGACGCGATACAGCGCTTTGTTCAAAACGAGCATAAAGAAGCACATCGACGATATCGCTCATAAATACATCACCCCACAGACGAGCGACCAGGCGGTGATGTTCGTGCCAAGTGAAGCCATCTATACCTACATCTGTTCGCAGTGCAGCGATCTGCTGGAATATTCCTATCAGAAACATGTGCTGATGACCTCGCCGACCACTCTGATCGGTGTCGTCTTTACGATGGTGCATGCGACGAAGGATGTTCGACGCAGCGAACATGTCAGAGCTTTGGAGAGCGAGATCCGCACGCTGTCAGAAGATGCCAGGCGGTTGATGCAGCGTCTGGAAAAAAGCGAAAAGGCGCTGGAACAGTCGATGAGCCTCTTTTCAGAAGCACAGACATCCGCCCGCAAGATCACTCGACGGATCGAGAAGATCAGCGACGGCGATATCAGTTAAAAAGCGAAGAGCGACCGGAAAAACGGCGTCTTCGCTTTTTTACTTTTTTTAATAAAGAAGAGAATATCAGATCTGCAGCCATCGGCGGATCTCCTTGATCACACCGTCTTCTTCGTTGGTAAAGGCGGTTTCGTAGGCGGCCACTTCCTTGATGGCAGGGATGGCGTTTTTCATGGCAAAGCTGTAAGCGGCTTCCTGTAAAAGCTCATAGTCGTTCATGAAATCGCCAAAGGCCATCGTTTCTTCCCGAGAAACGCCCAGCCGCTGTTGCAGGTCTCGTACACCGATGCCTTTATGGACGTTGGGCATCATGATGTCCATCCACTCAAAGGCGGATACGGCAATGGAAAACTGTTCCTTGTAAGGGGCAAAATGGGGATGGACGAACTCCTGGGTGCCATGGATGTTGAGGATCGCCAGCTTAACGAGCTCTTCATTCAAAGCGGTCAGGTCCTTTACGAGCATGCGCCGGTGATAGTACGCGGCCAGATTGCGTTCCAGGATCGGACTGTCGGATTCATAATAAGCGGCCTGTGCTCCACAGGCGACGACAAAAGTGTCCGGCAGACTGCGGGCGATGCGGATCAGTTCTATGGCCTTGTCTAAGGGCAGCGGATGTGTGCGCAGGATCGTGTCCGTCGCTCCATCCGCACTGACGGCTCCGTTTTCCGCGATAAAATGCATGTAAGTGGCATGCTCTTTGAAATTGTCTCGCAGGGATGCGTACTGGCGTCCGCTGGCTGCCGCAAAATGGATGCCGCGCGCATGCAGGGCATCGATCAGCGCAAAGGTACCATCCGGCATGGATTTGTCATCGTGCAGCAGCGTTCCATCCATATCGGTGACGATGAGTCGTATCATGAAAGCTCCCCCTTTTTTTCACGTTACGATTGTATCACAGCCATGGACAAATGCAAGAAAAAAGCAGGGGCGTTGTCCTCTTGGGGGAATTTTGTTACAATGGATGCAAATGAGAGGAGCGTGAGGGCATGCACCGGATGGCCCGATTTGAAAAGGTGTCGAAGGAGCAGTTTTATGCGGATCTTGAAAAACAGTCCGGACTGTGTGAGAGCGTGAGGGATCTGCAGCTCTATGAACAGATCCGATTGCCGCGACGGGCAACTGCAGGATCGGCTGGCTATGATTTCTTTTTACCGATGGATCTTTGCCTGCGCCCGCAGGAAAGCGTGCGCATTCCCAGCGGGATCCGCTGTCATATGCAGCCGGGGTGGGTGCTGACGCTCTATCCGCGCAGCTCGCTGGGCTGTCGTTACCATCTGCAGCTGGACAATACGGTCGGTGTGATCGATGCGGATTATGTGCAGGCGAAAAATGAGGGGCATATCCTCATTCAGATCACCAATCATTCGCCCAAAGGAGAAACGCTGTGTCTGTCGCAGGGGAGCGCTTTTGTACAGGGGGTGTTCCTGTCTTTTGGCATCACGGAAGATGATGCAGCAAGCGATCCGCGCAGCGGTGGCTTTGGCAGTACCGGATAACAGACGAAAAGAGATGGAAAACGGACGGCAGGAACAGCCGTCCGTTTTGAGATCGACAGGGTCATGAGGAAAGCGAGCGCAGGTAAGAAAGCAGTTGTTCCTTCGTGTTGCGCTCAGGGTCTTCCAGGACCTGCTGCAAAGCGAGCTGCAGTCCCTCTTTGATCTGTCTGCCCGCAAGCCCCAGGGTTCGCAGATCATCGCCGTTGACGGCGAGCTCTCGCAGCGTATAACGCTGTCCCTGCGCTTCCATCTGATCCAGCAGCGCCTGCGCTTGGACGATCGTTTCATTTTCCTTTGCGGCCAGGGCCGGATTCTTGGCGAGGTTATCGGCCCTCTGTACGCGGAGGATGCTTCTTGCCAGATCGTAGCGAAAATCGATGTTGCTCAGAAACTGCCGCAACCAGACCTCATCGGCCTGTACATATGTATCGTGCCAGCGGATCAGCGTGGTGACCGTCCGGATCGTCTCTTTGTCAAAACAAAGCCGCCGCAGGGCCTTCTCCGCAATCTGTGCGGACAGCTGCGGATGGCCCTTGAAATGGGCGATCCCGTTTTCGTCCATACGCATGGTCTGCGCCTTGGCACAGTCATGATAGATCAGGGCCAGCCGTTCACAGAGCGGCGCATGGATGCTTTGGTCCAGCGCAATGTCGGTATGGGTAAATGCATCGTAGAGATGCCAGGGCGTCTTTTGCGGCAGATCGATGAGTGCAATCAGTTCCGGGAAGAGGTGGGGCAGCAGCTTCAGTTCGTTCAACGCCTGTAACAGTCGGGTCTGTTCGCTTTCCAGGATGCGGATCAGCTCTTCGCGGATGCGCTCTCTGGACAGGCACTCGATCAGCGCTGCTTTCTGGCGGATGACCAGACGCAGGGAAGGGTCGATCGAAAAGTTCAGCGTACAGGAAAAGCGGAAGGCGCGCAGGATGCGCAGCGCATCCTCTTCGATGCGTAGAGATGGGTCACCGACACAGCGGATGCGCTTTTTTTTGAGGTCGCGCTGTCCGTCAAAGGGGTCGATGATCCCCAGCTGTGGATGCATCGCCATCGCGTTGATCGTAAAGTCCCGGCGAGAGAGGTCCTGGATCAGATCGTCGGTAAAGGTGATCGTCTGCGGTGTACGATGATGGATGTAGTTTTGTTCGATGCGGTAGGTCGTCACTTCGATGGCCATCGCATCAAAGCGCAGCGTCAGCGTTCCATGACGGATGCCGGTGGGGATGACACGACACTGACCGGAAAAAATCGCACTTATCTGCTGCGGAAGTGCGTTGGTTGTGATATCATAATCATGAACAGAGCGCCCAAGCAGCCAGTCGCGTACACAGCCACCGACCAGAAACGCTTCATAGTGTTGCTGGTTCAGGGTCTCGATGACGTGGCGTACAGCTGCGGGCAGCCGCAAAGAACCGTTTGTTTTCATACGATCATTATATAATGGGATGGCAGAAAGAAAAAGGTGAACAGATGAAAAAAGTGGTGCAGATCGCACATGACATCCTGCTGCATGCCGATGTAAAAGGTGCAGCGGCTGATTTTACGCTGGGACAGGGATACGACTGTGAGTGTCTGATGGGCATGGCACCGATCCATACGGTCTATGCCTTTGAGATCCAGGAAACGGCCATGCAGGAGGCAAAGGCATATCTGCAGGGACGTTTGGGCCATGAAAAGGTCCGTTTTCTGCAGCATGGACATGAAGAAGCGGCGCGATGGATCGATGAACCGCTTTCGGCAGGCATCTTCAACTTTGGCTACTATCCAAAGGGGGATCCTTCGATCACCACACGGGTGGAGACATCGGCCCCGGCTTTTGCGGCCGCTCTGGAGTTGCTGATGGTCGGCGGCCTCCTGGTGCTGGTCCTCTATCCGGGCCATCCACAGGGACGGCGGGAGTGTGCTTATTTTGATACGCAGATCGCTTCTCTGCCTTCGCGCAACTATGACTGCGCCTGTCTGCGCATGAGCAACAAACGGGACTGTCCGTATATTCAGATCATTGAGAAAAAACGGATGTAAAGACGATGACAGAGAGGAGGAGATCGATATGTGGATCGCTTTTGGTCTGATCGCTCTGGTATTGACGGTGGGAAATGTGCTGACGGTGAAGAAAGATGGCAGATGGGTGGGATTCCTTCCTCTGGTCGCTGTCAGCTTTACGCTGCTGATGCTGTTGTTGCTGTATGGAACTGCTGCAGAGTGGGTCGTACAGGAGGACTGGACAGCATTGGCGGATGTCCTTCCTTCGATGCGCTGGCTGCTCACAGGGCTGGTAGCGGTATCGTTGGTGGTCAACATCGGGAGCCATCTGATTCGCTGTTTGTATCGACAGTGAGGAAACAGATGATCGGGGCTTTTCAGGAGCGAAAGCCCCTGTTTTTTTTGCTTTTCCCGAAATGCCTGAATTGCAAGTAGAAAATGGAATTAAGGATCAAGTCTTATAGAAAATAGTATTTTCAGTCACATTTATTTTGATCAGCTCTTCAATAAAGAGCTTTTCAGCAGGAAGATAGCCGAGTATCTTCCTTTT
>DWYK01000161.1 GCA_019118705.1 Candidatus Merdibacter merdigallinarum
AAGACATGCGGACAGGTCAGAAAAGAATTGCTTGAGCTAAGCGAACATACGGATCATCCAAACGTATAAGTGAACCGGTATAAAAAATACTGGGATGAAATAGGATCAAAGAAACGACACCGTCTAGAACAAATAGCTGCAGAAATAAAAAACAACCCGGCACGTTATGGATCGGGTTGATAAATCGAAGAGATTTTTATTTATTCCCTTTGTCTGCTTGACTAGTGCTACATCAGATGAAATGCATCTGCCTTTATATATCAGGCCGCTATTGTGCACCGCGTGTCTCCGTTGGCAGCCAGTGCCCGCGTCGATAATAGAGGATAAAGATGATCGTTGATACCAGCCAGCTGATCGGCCATCCCAACAAGACGACGTGGATGCTGTGGAAGATCGGAACAGAGGTCAGGATCCAGGCCATGCGCAGTCCGCACCAGCAGGAGATGACGATGATCATTGCGGTAGCTGCACGATTGGCTCCGCGCAATACGCCGCTGATCGCATGAGAGATGGCCAACAAGAAATATCCCGGTACCAATAGCGTCAGCATGATATGCCCATAGCTGATAACTGCCGGATCACTGGTAAAGATGCTCAGTGCCGTATCACCGAAGAGGAACAGCAGCAGACTGATCAACAGCGTCGTGATCAGGCTCAGCGTCAGACAGACTTTTGTTCCCTGACGCACCCGGTCAAAGCGCCCGGCACCGATGTTTTGTCCGGTGAAGGTCGTGATAGCCATCGAGTAGCTGGTGACCGGCAGGATCGCAAACCCATCGATCTTCGTATATGCACCACAACCGGCCATGGCAGTCGATCCAAATGCGTTGATGTTGCTTTGGACGATCACGTTGGAAAACGAGACGATCGCATTCTGTACGCCGCTGGGCAGACCGACACGGATGACCTCGGAGAGGATCGACGGGTGGATCTTCAGCTGACGAAGACGGAGCTGATACGATGCATTGCCCTTCATCATCAGCAGACAGACGAGCAGGGCGCTCAGACACTGTGAGATCAGCGTTGCCCAGGCGACACCGGATACGCCCATGTGCAGATAGACGACGAATGCATAGTCCAATACGATATTGACCGCTGAGGAGAAGATCAGAAAATACAACGGTGTCTTGGAATCGCCTAAAGCACGCAGGACACCGCTGCCCATGTTATAGATCATGACTCCGACGATGCCATAGAAATAGATCTTCAGATACACGATGGAATCACTCATCACATCCTGTGGTACGCCGACCCATTGCAGGATATATGGTGTCAGCAAGACGCCGATAAAGGTCATGGCGATGCCGGCCAGAATGATGATCGCCATGGAGGTGTGGATCGAATCGGATACTCCTTGGCGGTCATTGGCGCCGAAATAACGGGAAATGACGACCCCGGCGCCGATGGATAATCCCATAAAAAAGCTGATCAGCATATTGATGACCGGCGAACTGGAGGTGACGGCGGCCAGTGCCTGACTGCCGACAAAATTGCCCACGATGATGGAATCCACCGCATTGTACAGCTGTTGAAAGATGTTTCCCAACACAAGGGGAATAGAGAAAAATAACAGCTGTTTCCATATGTTCCCCTCGCTCATCAAACCTTTTACCGATTGTTCACTCATCCCATTTCTGCCCCCTCTTCTTTCTGGTGAACATTATACGCTTGTTTTTGGTGATTGAAAAGGTGAGCAGGAGCATACCGGGCAAAAAGAAGGCCCCGCCAAAGCGGGGCCATGGGTCCGACAGGCTCAGCGGCTGCTCATACGCTGGTCGCCCAGGTAGAACAGTGCCAGGGTATCCGGTCCGGTATGAGAACCGATGACCGGTCCGATGTAGTTGATCAGGTAGTTTTCGATGCCATAGGCTTCCTGGACCATCTGTGCCAGCTGTTTTGCGTCTGCCTCACAGTCGGCATGGCAGATCATGAAGATGTCATTTTCTTCCCGGCGGCTGCCCATCTGTTCGCCCATCATGTTGACGAGTGCCCGCAGTCCCTTCTTGCGTCCATGGCTCTTTCCGGTGGGAATCAGCTTCCCTTCATCATTCATTTGGATCAGTGGTTTGATGGAGAGCATGCTGCCGACGACGGCGGTCGAACGGGAGATCCTGCCCCCGCGCATCAGATGGTAGAGATCGTCTGCCACGACGACATGGCAGATGTTCAGCCGATTCTGCAGGACCCAATCACGCACTTCATCAAAGTCTGCGCCCTTTTCCTTTAACTCAACAGCTTTATACAGCAAGAGTCCCTGTCCCAGCGAAGCGCACAGCGTATCGATGACCTCGATGTGATAACCTTCTTCTCGCAGCTGCTGTGCGGCGAGCGCGCAACTGTTATAAGTGCCGCTCAAACCGGAAGAAAACGACAGACACAGGACATCTTTTCCGGATCGCAGCTGCTTGAGAAAGTGTTCTCTCGCTTCATTTGGCGTGATTTGCGAGGTCGTCGGCAAAGCGCCTTCTCGCATGCAGCGGTAGAACGCTTCATTGCTCTGCCTGTGCGTCTCATCAAAGGTCTCACCTTCCATCGTATAGCTGAGATACATGATCGGAATCTGATGTTCTTCATAGTAAGACTGGGGCAGATCGCCCATATTATCGCTCATGATGACATAATCTTTTTTCATTTCTCTTCCTCCTGCCTGCTGTTGCGTGATGCAGACCATTACGTAGGAATTATAATATGGTGCAAACGAAAGTACAAGCGACACTTTCATCGGTTTTGTTCATGTAAGGAGACGTTGGTGCATGGGATCGAAGCGGGTGAGGATGTCTTCAGACGACTTGCTCAACGACCCAGGAAATAGACAATTCACAGAAAGTGTAAGGGTTTACAAGCTGAAAACAAGGTGTATAATGAAATTACAAAGATAAGCGCTTTATTTTTGTTATGACCGTGTGCGGTGCGCACATAAGATGAGATTGGAAGGTGGGTACATGAAGGTTGTTGTTGTCGGCGGTGTCGCCGGCGGTGCGTCGGCGGCTGCTAGGATTCGCCGCCTGGATGCAAGTGCACAGATCGTGATGCTGGAAAAGGGAGAACATGTTTCTTTTTCGAACTGCTGTCTCCCGTACCATTTGAGCGGAACGGTCGAAAAAAGCAGTTCACTGGTGCTGATGACACCGGAGCGCTTTCAGAAGCAACATGATATCGAGGTGCGTGTACGCAACGAAGTAACGGCGATCCATCGGAAGGAAAAAAAGGTCGTCGTACGAAATCTGGAAACACAGGAAACCTATGAGGAGCGTTATGACAAGCTGATCCTGGCACCGGGCGCCGATCCGGTATTGCCGAAAAGCATTGCCGGTATCGATCAGCCGCAGGTACATGTCATACGCAATGTAACGGATATCGAACGGCTGAAGGCTGCAGTCGATGCGCCGGGCATCGAGGAAGTGGCGGTCATCGGCGGCGGCTTTATCGGCCTGGAAGCGGCTGAGAATCTGTCATTAGCAGGAAAGAAGGTCACCTTGGTCGAAGGTATGGATCAGGTGATGACACCGTTCGATCATGATATGGTGCAGATCCTGCACAAAGAACTGGACGATCATGGCATCGCACTGCATCTGCGATCGATGTTAAAGGCAGTCGAACCGGGACAGATCCGCATCCAGAAAGGGGATGCAGAGCAGGTCCTGAAAGCAGATGTCGTCGTGATGGCCATCGGGGTGGCACCATGTACGAAGCTGGCAGAGGAGGCAGGCCTGCGGATCGGAGAGACGAAAGGCATCTGGGTCAACCACAATTATCAGACGAGCGATCCGGATATCTATGCGGTCGGTGATGCGATCGAAGGTCATCATGCGCTGACCCATCGGCCGGGACGTCTGGCGCTGGCCGGGCCGGCACAGCGGCAGGCAAGGGCGGCAGCCGATCACATCTATGGGCATCAGCACAATGAACATGGCTTTATCGGTTCCAGCTGCATTCGAGTCTTTGGACAGAACGCAGCCTGCACCGGACTGAGCGTAAAGGCGGCAAAAGCAGCAGGGTATACCTGTGACAGCGTGCTGCTGTTTCCCAATGATAAGGTTTCTCTGATGCCGAATACCCATTATATGGCGTTCAAGCTCGTGTTTGAGGTGCCGAGCGGTCTTCTGCTGGGGGCACAGGCCATCGGCAGAGGCGAGGTGGACAAGCGCATCGACGTGATCGCCGCGATGATCACCATGCATGCGACGCTGGAAGATCTCAAGGAACTGGAGCTGTGCTATGCACCGGTGTTCTCCACCGCCAAAGACGTCGTCAACATGGCGGCGCTCGTCGGGCTCAATATCCTGTATGAAAACTATCGTCAGGTGCATGTGGAAGATGTGCGTTCCCTGGTGGAAAACGGTGCTTATATCATCGATGTGCGGGAAGAAGGTGAATTTGCGGCCGGGCATCTGCTGAATGCACACAATATTCCATTGTCACAGCTGCGTCAACGCCTGGATGAGATCCCGCGCGATCGTCCGGTGTATCTCCATTGCCGTTCATCGCAGCGCAGCTATTATGCACTGTGCGCACTGCAGGGCAGAGGGTTTGAGAATGTATACAACATCAGCGGCTCATTCCTCGGCATCTGTCTCTATGAGTATTTCAATGACAAGAGCGAGGGAAGAGCGCCGATCGTGACCAGCTATAATTTCAATTAAGCCCATATTTTCGTCAAGGTCGGGGATGACCGCAAACAACCGGCTGTATATCAAAAAAGGCTGTAAAGGGATCGGACTGTCATGGCTGCAGACCGATCGCTTCCATCGTTGAGGAAAAAGAAAGAGAGGATGTAACAAGATGGCAGAAGTTGAAAAGATGACAGTAGAAAAAGCGGCGGAATTCTTAGGACAGGGATTTCATTGTTCACAGTGTGTGATCGGTTATGGTGCCGATAAGCTGGGCCTGGACAAGGACCTGATGCTGCAGGTCAGCGGCGGCCTGGGCGGCGGCTGCTTCCATGGTGACGTATGCGGCGCGGTCAGCGGAGCAATCATGGCGATCAGTGCGAAATATGGCTATCATACGCCGGAAGGCGCAAAGGAAAACAATGCGAAGATGGTCGAAAAGCTGCAGGAGTTTGAGACGAAGTTCAAGGAGCGCTATGGAACGATCGTCTGCCGTGAGCTGCTGGGCGGTTATTCCTTCTCCAATCCGGAGCATGCACAGAAGATCATGACGGAAGGTCTGACGAAGAACTGCCCGGGCTACTGTGCCGGTGCCTGCGAGATCTTGGATGAGATCTTGAAAGACGAAGAGTAAACAGCAATCAAGAGAGAACAGGCGGGACAAAGGGATGCCCCGCCTTTCTTCTGAGGCTGCAGCGGTTCGCATATCAAGGGAGACCAACAAGATTGAAAATATTTTCAGTAAAATGAATGAAAAATATCAGAAAAACGGTTGACTTTTTTCATTGGAAGCGGTATCCTTTAGTCAACGATAAAAGCGAAGAACGGGACCCGAAACAGAGGCCTCTGCTGCAGAGAGCTGTCGGTTGGTGAAAGACAGTGCAGATATTTGTTTCTACTCACCCGGGAGCTGTGACTTGAACGCATCTTTGCCAGTAAGTGTCACCGGGATTCTCGACCGTTATCAAAGAGATCATATTCGACAGTGATATGAAATGAGCGGGTGAAGCAGATTCACCAAATGAAGTGGTACCGCGGAAGGAATGGCTTTCGTCTTCATGAGAAGATGGAAGCTTTTTTGTTTCTGTCGCAGCTGTCGGATACAGGAGGAGGAAAACAGAGTATGAAAGGATTTGAAAAGTATCGCCGTCAGTATTTTATGCCACCAAAGCCTTGCCTGGAATGGACGAAGAAAGAGTATATCGAAGAGGCACCGATCTGGTGCAGCGTCGATCTGCGCGATGGCAACCAGTCGCTGATCATCCCGATGAGCCTGGAGGAGAAGCTGGAGTTCTTCAAACTGCTGGTCGCGGTCGGATTCAAGGAGATCGAGGTCGGCTTCCCGGCGGCGTCGCAGACAGAGTTTGATTTTTTACGCACTCTGATCGAAGAAGATCTCATTCCGGACGATGTGACGATCCAGGTGCTGACGCAGGCTCGCGAACACATCATCAAGCGCACTTTTGAAGCGGTCAAGGGGGCGAAACGGGAAAATGTCATCGTGCATCTGTACAATTCGACATCCAAGGCTCAGCGTGAACAGGTCTTCCGCAAGAGCAAGGAGGAGATCAAACAGATCGCCGTGGACGGTGCCCGGCTGTTACAGGAGCTGAGCGAGCGTGACGGCGGCGGGTATCGCTTTGAGTATTCGCCGGAGAGCTTTACGGGTACAGAAGTGGAATATGCACTGGAAGTGTGCAACGCCGTACTGGATGTATGGAAGCCGACGGCTGACCACAAGGTGATCATCAACCTGCCGGTGACCGTGGAGATGAGCATGCCGCATGTCTATGCCAGTCAGATCGAATATATGTGCAAGCACATGAAGGATCGTGAGCATGTCGTCATCTCGCTGCATCCGCACAACGACCGCGGTTGTGGGGTGGCGGACAGCGAACTGGGCGTATTGGCCGGTGCCGACCGCATCGAAGGAACGTTGTTTGGCAATGGAGAGCGCACCGGAAACGTGGACATCATCACCCTGGCGATGAACATGTATTCGATGGGCGTCGACCCACAGCTGGATTTCAGCGATATGCCGCACATCGTCGATGTGTATGAACAGGTGACGCGCATGAAGGTCGGCTATCGTCAGCCGTATGCCGGACAGCTCGTCTTTGCGGCCTTCAGCGGTTCGCATCAGGATGCGATCGCCAAGGGCATGCATTACCGTGACGAACAGCAGGAAACACAGTGGACCGTGCCGTATCTGCCGATCGATCCGCGCGATGTCGGCCGTCAGTATGAGACCGACGTGATCCGCATCAACTCACAGTCCGGCAAGGGCGGTGTGGCTTACATGCTGGAAGAGTATTACGGCTACGAGCTGCCGGTGGACATGCGGGAAGGCATCGGCTACTTCATGAAGGGAATCAGCGATGCTCAGCATCGAGAGCTGCTGCCAAATGAGGTTCGAGATCTCTTCGAGAAGGAATACCGCAACGTCAACACACCGTATGCGATGGAGGACTTCCATTTTGCCAGAGAGGGCGGGGATTTCATCTGTACGCTGCGGGTCGTGACCGATGGAGAACGAAAGAACATCGTCGGCAGCGGCAACGGCCGTCTGGATGCCGTCAGCAACGCACTGCGCAACAATACGAACGTACAGTTTGACATCATGGATTACAAAGAACATGCGCTGACCAAGGGGTCGACCTCCAAGGCGGTCTCTTATGTGAAGATCAAGGACTGCCGGGGACTGGATCAGTGGGGCGTCGGCATCCACGATGACATCATCACATCGAGCGTCATGGCGCTGTTCTCTGCGCTGAATCGGGCACTGGCTCAGCGGCGTGCACAGGAAGGAAAGGGATAAGCATATGGGAATGACAATGACACAGAAGATCCTGGCGGCACATGCCGGTCTGGATCAGGTAGAGGCGGGTCAGCTGATCGAAGCACAGCTGGATATGGTGCTGGGCAACGACATCACATCGCCGGTCGCCATCAAGGAATTTGAGAAATATGGATTCGACCAGGTATTCGATCCGGGAAAGGTTGCCATGGTCATGGATCATTTTGCGCCGAACAAGGACATCAAGGCCGCCCAGCAGTGCAAGGCGTGCCGAACCTTTGCCTGTGCGAAGAACATCGAACATTTCTACGATGTCGGCGAGATGGGCATCGAGCATGCGCTGTTGCCGGAAAAAGGCATCGTCGCGCCGGGTGAGTGCATCATCGGTGCCGATTCTCACACCTGCACCTATGGGGCGCTGGGGGCGTTTTCCACCGGTGTCGGCAGTACGGACATGGCGGCCGGCATGGCAACCGGCAAATGCTGGTTCAAGGTGCCCGGTGCGATCCGCTTCGTGCTGGAGGGAACGCTGGCACCAAATGTCAGCGGAAAGGACGTCATCCTGCACATCATCGGCAGGATCGGTGTGGACGGCGCGCTGTATCGGTCGATGGAGTTTGTCGGGGACGGCGTGGCTTCACTGTCGATGGACGATCGCCTGACCATCTGCAACATGGCGATCGAAGCCGGTGCGAAAAACGGGATCTTTGAGGTGGATGATGTGACCCGCGCCTATGTGAAGGGGCGTGTGCAGCACGAATACAGGGAATATCGGGCCGATGCGGATGCCGTCTATGAACAGACGTATACGATCGATCTGAGCACGATCAAACCGACGGTCGCTTTCCCGCATCTGCCGGAAAATACGAAGACGGTGGATGAGATCACAGAGCCGATCGCCATCGATCAGGTCGTCATCGGTTCCTGTACGAATGGACGCATCTCAGATATGGAGGCTGTGGCCAGGATCTTAAAGGGAAAGCACATCGCCAAAGGGGTGCGCTGCATCATCATCCCGGCGACCCAGAGCATCTACAAGGAATGCATCCGCCGGGGCTACATGGACATCTTCATCGATGCAGGCTGTGTCGTGTCGACACCGACCTGCGGTCCTTGCCTGGGCGGCTATATGGGCATCCTGGCGGAAGGAGAGCGCTGTGTGGCAACGACCAACCGAAACTTTGTCGGCCGCATGGGCCATGTGGATTCGGAAGTATATCTGGCCAGTCCGGCAACGGCGGCAGCCAGCGCGATCACCGGAGTGATCGCGGCAGCATAAGGAGGAGCAGGTCATGAAAGCAAAAGGACAGACACATATTTACGCAGATAATGTCGATACGGACGTCATCATCCCGGCGCGTTATCTCAATACCAGCGATCCCAAAGAGCTGGCCTCACACTGCATGTGTGACATCGATGCGGATTTTGTCCATCGGGTAAAGCCGGGCGACATCATCGTCGCCGGATGGAACTTCGGCTGTGGATCTTCACGTGAGCACGCACCGCTCGCCATCAAAGAAAGCGGCATCAGCTGTGTGATTGCCAAGTCATTTGCCCGCATCTTCTATCGCAATTCGATCAACATCGGTCTGCCGATCCTGGAATGTGAAGAAGCCAGTGACGCCATCGCCGCCGGGGATGAGATCGAGATCGACTTTGACAGCGGGCAGATCCACAATCGAACCAAGCAGGAAACGTATCAGGCGGCACCGTTTCCGCCGTTCATTCAGAAGATCATGAAGGATAACGGGTTGATGAACGCGATCCGTAAGGGGGATTTTTAAGATGGAAAAACGCATTGCGCTGATCGAGGGCGACGGCATCGGGCCGGAGATCCTGGCGGAGGCCGTGAAGGTCCTTCGCTGCATCGAAGAACGATACGGACATCACTTTACGTATGTGCCGGTCTGTGCCGGCGGCTGCGCGATCGATCGCTATGGTACCTCGCTTCCAAAGGAGAGCCTGGAGGCTTGCCTGGACAGTGATTCGGTGCTGCTGGCGGCGGTCGGCGGTCCGAAATGGGACGGCGTCGATCCTTCCATCCGTCCGGAAAAGGCGCTGCTGGCCATCCGCAAGGAGCTGGGCCTGTATGCGAACCTGCGGCCGGCCAGGATCTTCTCTCAGCTGAAGCACGCTTCCCCGCTGAAGGAATCGATCGTGGAAAAAGGCATCGACTTCATGGTCGTGCGTGAACTGATCGGTGGAGTCTACTTTGGTGAGAAAAAGACGGAAACGGTCGAGGGGGAACTGCGCGCCAGCGATCAGATGGCATACAGTGAGCATGAGATCCGCCGCATCGCCCATACGGCTTTCCAGACGGCGAGAAAGCGAAACGGCCGGGTGATCTCGGTGGACAAGGCCAATGTCCTCGATACCAGTCGCCTGTGGCGAAAGGTCGTCCACGAGGTGGCGCAGGAATATCCGGACGTGAGCTGTACGGATATGCTGGTGGACAATGCGGCCATGCAGATCGTGAAGGATCCTTCGCAGTTTGATGTGCTGGTGACGGAAAATATGTTCGGGGACATCCTGAGCGATGAAGCGAGCATGATCACCGGCAGCATCGGTCTGATCCCGAGCGCTTCACTGGGAGAGAGCCGCCGCGGCATGTACGAGCCGATCCATGGATCTGCACCGGACATCGCCGGAAAGAACATCGCCAACCCGATCGGCATGATCCTGTCGGCAGGGCTGATGCTGAAGTACGCGTTTGATCTGGATGAGGAGCAGAAACGGATCGAAGACGCCGTGGAACAGGTGCTCAGCGATGGTTACCGCTGTGCCGATATCATGGAAGAAGGAAAGACGCAGCTTTCCTGCAGCGAGATGGGCGATCAGATCGTAAAGACGATCCGGGCGATGTCACGCTGAAAGAGATAAGCGGATCCTGTTGTCTGAAGAAAGAGGGCACAGGATCTTTTTTTGCGGCAGACCCAGCGAACAAAGGCGGGATGTAAGGAAAATCGGATGATTTTGCTTGACAATATAGCAGCTATATCCTTTATGCTGTTGGTGTAGTAAGGAGGTTTTAACATGTGGAGGGAAAGAATGCGGGCTTTCACTGGGAAGCTGTCTCTTTCGCTGTCATGGAAAATGCTGTTTTTTATCGTTCTGGGAGCGGGCATCTGCTCGTTTGGCATCCACAATATCCATCAGCGGACAGCCATCACGGAAGGCGGCGTCATCGGTGCCATGTTGCTGGCGGAACACTGGCTGGGGATCTCCCCGGCGTATATCACTCCGGTGCTGGATCTGCTTTGTTATGCGCTGGCAGGCCGGTTTCTGGGCCGTCGCTTCCTGGGAGTGTCCCTGTTCTCGACGGCCTGCGTGTCGCTGTTTTACAAGCTGTGGGAACTGTTTCCACCGCTGTTGCCGGATCTTTCGGGACAACCGCTTGCGGCAGCACTGCTGGGCGGTGTGTTCGTCGGTGTCGGTGTCGGGCTGATCGTCCGGCAGGGCGGCTCCAGCGGCGGTGATGACGCGCTGGCACTGGTGATCGCACATGTGAGCGGCTGGCGGCTGTCGCGCTGTTATCTGTTTACCGATGTGACGGTCCTGCTGCTGTCGCTGAGCTATATCCCGTTTCAGCGCATCTTTTTTTCGCTGATCACCGTTACGGTCTCTTCCTGGCTGATCGATCGCATCCAGCGGGCAGATCTGCGCGTGTTGGGGCGAAAGTGTTCGGATCGCCTGGCGGATGGACCTTCAGACCGATAAAGAGAAGGTCTGCATCATTTTATGGCATCGTACCAGATACCAATGTGCTTGGCGACTGTGACCGGCCGAGCACACTGCTGAAAGCGCTGGAAGATGGCTATTTTATCGCTTCAAATCTTTAATTTATAGCGATTTTACTTGCTTTTCCTTTAAAAACACTGTAAAATACAATAGCTGTCACTGACAGCGTGCGTGGGAGGGCGAGCAACCGCTCGATAACCACTGCATAAGACAACAATTATAGGAGGTGTGTCTTGTGAGCAAAAAAGTTGCAAAGGTATGTAAGCTGCAGTTCCCTGCAGGAGGAGCCAGACCAGGACCGGCACTGGCGTCCGCTGGTATCAACATGCCGCAGTTCTGTACTGCATTCAACGACGCGACCAAAGATCGCGCAGGTGACCTGGTTCCGGTCATCATCACCGCATACGAGGACAAGTCTTTTGACTTCGTATTAAAAACGACACCGGCTGCCATTCTGCTGAAGAAGGCTGCCAAGATCCAGAAGGCAAGTGCCAATCAGAAGGAAACTGCCGGAACGATCACAGTGGATCAGTTAAGAGAGATCGCTGAGTACAAGATGCCGGATCTCAATGCCAATGATGTCGAGGCTGCCATGCGCATCGTCGCTGGTACGGCCCGTAACATGGGTATTGCGATCGAAGGCTTTGAGATGTAAGAAAGGACGAGTGAACGAACATGGCAAAAGTAGGAAAGAGATTTGCTGAAGCTGCTAAGTTGGTCGATCGTTCCAAGACTTACGCAATCGAAGAAGCAGTAGCTCTGGCAAAGCAGACAAGCACAGTAAAATTTGACGCATCCGTTGAGGTTTCCTTCCGTCTGAACGTCGATCCTCGCCACGCAGATCAGCAGATCCGCGGCGCGATGGTATTGCCGAACGGAACAGGTAAGACCCAGAAGGTATGCGTGATCACCCAGGGAGCAAAGGAGCAGGAGGCAAAGGATGCCGGTGCGGATTACGTCGGCGGAAGCGAACTGCTCGATCAGATCTCCAAGGGATGGTTTGATTTCGATGTCATCGTCGCAACACCGGACATGATGGGTCAGCTCGGTAAGCTGGGTCGTCTGTTAGGCCCAAAGGGCCTGATGCCGAACCCGAAGACCGGTACGGTCACGATGGATGTCGCCAAGGCGATCGAAGACATCAAAAAGGGTAAGGTCGAGTACCGTGTCGACAAAGAAGGAAACATCAACCTGATGATCGGAAAGACGAGCTTCGAGGATCAGGCGCTGGTGGAAAACTTCAAGGCGATCTACTCTACGATCGCGAAGGCACGCCCGGCTGCTGTAAAGGGTACCTACATCAAGAACCTGGTGCTGAGCACGACGATGGGTCCTGGTATCCGCGTAGCAGTAGAAAAGTAATTGACATTTTAAAAAAAGATGTTAAAATAACAACGGTTATCAATATACCAAAGACAGTAACGGCCGATGGCTTAATCATGTTACCGAGGTAGAAAGATGATAGAACTTTCAAACCCGCAGACTGTCTTGGTGTGCGGGTTTTTATCACTCTTGGGTATATTTGATATAGAAAAACAGGAGGTGTAGGAAATGAATCAGGCAATCATCGATGCAAAAAAAGCGCTGGTAAGCGAAATTGCGGAGAAGATGAAAGATGCTGAGTCAACTGTTGTTGTCGAGTACCGTGGTCTGACAGTAGCAGAGATGACAGAGCTGCGCCGTAACCTGCGTGCCGAGGACGTTGAGTTCAAGGTTTACAAGAATGCGATGACGCAGCGTGCGGTCGAGAGCATCGGTGCGGACGGACTGAAGGAAGCACTGACGGGACCAAACGCGCTCGCATTCGGTAAGGACGCAGTAGCACCTGCTCGTGTACTGGCAAAGTTTGCAAAGAAGCATGAGGCGCTGGTACTGAAGAGCGGTATCGTCGAGGGCAAGGTTGTAGATGTAGAGACGATCCAGAAGTTGTCTACCCTGCCGAACAAGGAGGGCATGATCTCCATGTTCCTGGGCTGTCTGCAGTCACCAATCATCAAATTCGCCTGCGCTGTTAAGGCAGTGGCAGAAAGCAAAGAAGGTTCAGCAGAGGCTGCTGAATAATTGAGAAAACATAAGGAGGATAACGAACATGGCAAAGTTAACACATGAGGACATTCTGGCTTATCTTGAAGAAGCGACAATTCTGGAGCTGAACGATCTGGTAAGCGCGATCGAAGAGAAGTTTGGCGTAACGGCTGCTGCACCGGTTGCGGCTGCACCGGTTGCTGAGGCTGCTGAGGCTGCAGGACCGAGCGAAGTTACGGTTACCCTGACAGACGTTGGCGGAACGAAGGTTGCTGTCATCAAGGCAGTTCGTGAGATCACAGGTCTGGGTCTGGTAGACGCTAAGGGTCTGGTCGACAAGGTGCCAAGCGTGATCAAGGAAAACATCAAGCCGGAAGAAGCAGAGGAAATCAAGAAGAAACTGATGGATGCTGGTGCTTCTGTCGAGATCAAGTAATTCCAGGATCACAGATCGATAACAGAGAAATGAACCAGGGGCACCTGCTCCTGCATACTAAAAGGACGGTGATCGTTAATGAATCATTATTTCACAGATAATCGTCATTTAGCACAAAACCGGAAAGAAATCACTTTCCGGTTTTCGTGTTTTACCTGCCGGTTCATCACGGACAACGGCGTCTTCTGCAAGGACCATGTCGATGCCGGTTCCCAGCTGCTGCTGGAGACGATCGAACGCCATGGCCCCCTGGGAGAGCGGGTGCTCGATCTGGGCTGCGGTTACGGAGCGATCGGCATCGTGCTGAAAAAGCTGTATCCGAACAGTGCGATGACCATGGCGGAGATCAATCCCCGTTCCCTGGAGCTGGCACAGGAGAATGCGCAGCGCAATGAGGTGGAGGTTCGCTGTGTGCATTCCGATGTATATTCCGGAGTAGAGGGGAATACTTTTACTGATATCGTCACCAATCCGCCGATCCGGGCGGGGAAGGATGTCGTCTACCGGATGTTCGATGAGGCATATGCGCATCTGGAAACGGGCGGCCGGCTGTGGGTGGTCATACGAAAACAGCAGGGGGCGCCCAGTGCGAAAAAACGGATCCACGAAATGTTTCAGAATTGCGAGATCCTCGCAAGGTCAAAGGGGTATTATATTCTTTTTGCGCAGAAACTTGACAAATTGACAGTGGATTGATATTATAATAAAATGCAAAATACTAGAATGATAAAATGGCGAAATTTTCTCATTTTAGCTGGAAAGTATAAAAGAAAGGATGGCGTACATGGACAAAAAGACACCCTATCGTATCGTCGCTTCCGGTAAAAAGGCTGAGCGTAGGGACTACTCAAAAGTAAGCGGCAACCTGGAGCTGCCAAATCTCGTAGAGATCCAGACCGACTCTTTTGAATGGTTCAAAAACGATGGAATCGCAGAAGTATTCAACGAGATTTACCCGATTCAAAACTACGGAGGAAATATACGTCTGAAGTTTTTGGGGTATGAGTTCGAAGAACCAAAATACAACGCCGAGGATTCGATGTATCGGGAGTGTAACTATGCAGCTCCTCTGAAGGCAAAGATGGAGCTGGAGATCACCGATACGACCACCGGTGAGGTCATCCGCAAGGAGGAAGAGGTATTCCTCGGAGATTTTCCTTTGATGACGGAGACAGGAACTTTTATTATCAACGGAGCGGAACGTGTCATCGTTTCGCAGATCGTGCGTTCTCCGGGTGCGTATTTCTCCACCGGATATGAGGAGAAGACCGGAAAGACGAGCTACAGCTGTGAGCTCATCCCAAGCCGTGGAACATGGCTGGAATTCATGACCGAATTAAAGAAGAGCTCGCTGGGACGTCAGCTTTCCGTCAGCATCGACCGTAAGCGCAAGATCCTTTCCAGCGTGCTGTTCAAGGCGATCGGTATGTCGGTGGATCTGCTGCCGAGCGAAGATCCGCTGGATACTTCAAAGATGGAGACCTTCCTGCGTTCGATGGGCAGAGAGTGGCCGCAGGATCTGGCGATCGACGAGGAAAACAGAGAGTACATGAACCTGTACCTGCTGCTGTATACCGCTTTCTTCGGTAAGTATGAAGAGGTGGAACATACACTGCTGAGCGACAAGGTGAAGACGACACAGGAAGCACTGCTGTCGATCTATGAGAATCAGCGAAGCGATGAGATTCCGACGCTGGATGGTTCCATCACGTTGATGAATGCGAAATTCTTTGACCCGCGCCGCTATGACCTGACAAAGGCGGGGCGCTTTAAGCTGGGCAAAAAGCTGAGTGCGGTTTCCCGTACGTATATGACGACGCTGGCGCAAGATGTCGTGGATGCCGACGGCAGCGTGTTCATGGAAAGCGGTACCTTTGTACGTCGCGATGAGCGCAATGCGCTGCGCGAGGTGCTGGCGAAGGGCGTTTATGTGACAGCCTTTCCGTTCAATCCGCTGTTCAACCATCCGGATGTCGTCGAAGTGCCGACCAGCTATGGAAACGGACTTGTCGGACGTATCCTGGCACATGATGTAGAGCTTTCCGATCGTACGCTGTATGAGGGCAGCGTTTTGAGCGAGGCCGATGTAGAGGCGATCGCGGAAGAGTTTGACAAGATCAAGGTACAGGGCGGCATCATCGCCAAGAAGGTGGCCCTGAATAAGGACAACGTTGCGTCCGTGCTGAATTACGGACAGCGCATGTATGCGCTGGCACGTCTGACGGATCAAAACGGAAATGATGTGGAAGATGCGGACGGCGATCTGTATGTGGATGGTTATACGCCGCGCGTAAAACCGGATTCGCTGGATCCGGATACGGTCGAGGAGATCAGTGCGCTCGCTGCCGGCGGCAATGAGCTGTATGCATGGCTGGTCGGTGCGGCCGTACAGGAGATCTATGTGCGCAACGATGACAATGCCGTGATCAAGATCATCGGCAACGATCCGTTTGCGAACAAGCACACCATTACTATTTCCGACATGTATGCGTTCTATTCTTACAACCTGAACATCATGGACGGCATCGGGGAGACCGATGATATCGATATGCTGGGCAACCGTCGTATTCGTACGGTCGGTGAGCTCATCCAGAACCAGTTCCGCATCGGTCTGAGCCGTATGGAGCGTGTGGTCAAGGAGCGTATGTCGATCGCGGAGATCGCCACGCTGACGCCGAAGAAGCTGACCAACATCCGTCCATTGACGGCAGCGATCAAGGAGTTCTTCTCCAGTTCGCAGCTCTCACAGTTCATGGACCAGCAGAACCCGCTGGCCGAGCTGACCAACAAGCGTCGTATTTCCGCGCTGGGACCGGGCGGTCTGACGCGTGACCGTGCCGGTTTTGAGGTGCGAGACGTACACAGCTCACACTATGGACGCATCTGTCCGATCGAGACCCCGGAAGGTCCAAACATCGGTCTGATCTCCAATCTGACCACGTATGGAAAGATCAACGAGTATGGCTTCATCCAGACGCCGTACCGTATCGTAAATCCGGATGGCACCGTACAGGAAAATGCCATCTACCTCTCTGCCGACGAAGAGGCAGACTATGTCATCGCGCAGGCCAACGAGGTGCGTGACGGCCGCCTGATCAACGAGCATGTCGTCGCCCGTAAGAACGGCGATACGATCATTGCCCGTCGGGAAGAGGTCGAACTGGCCGACGTTTCGCCGAAGCAGATCGTTTCGGTAGCGACCGCCTGCGTTCCGTTCCTGGAAAACGACGATGCTTCCCGTGCCCTGATGGGTGCGAACATGCAGCGTCAGGCCGTACCGCTGCTCATGCCGCATTCGCCGTATGTCGGAACCGGCATCGAGTATAAGATCGCGAAGGATTCCGGTGTCGGCATCGTCGCAAAGGAAGACGGCGTGGTGGAATATGTCGATTCCCAGCGCATCGTCGTCCGTGATGATGCAGGCGATACCCATGAATACCGCATGCGCAAGTTCCAGCGTTCCAACGCCGGAACGAGCATCAACCAGCGTCCGATCGTCAAGAAGCACGAGCGTGTGGAAAAGGGCGACATCCTGGCGGATGGACCTTCCATGGAAAACGGAGAGCTGGCACTGGGTCAGAATGTCACCATCGCTTACATGACCTGGTATGGTTATAACTACGAGGATGCGATCATCATGAGCGAACGTCTGGTTCGTGATGATGTCTACACATCCATTCATATCGAAGAATACGACATCGACTGCCGTGAGACGAAGCTGGGACCGGAGGAGATCACCCGCGATATTCCAAACGTGAGCGAGAATGCCCGCCGCAACCTGGACAGCCGCGGTATCGTCATGGTCGGTGCCGAGGTACAGGAAGGCGACATCCTGGTCGGTAAGGTAACGCCGAAGGGACAAAGCGAGATCTCTCCGGAGGAGAAGCTGCTGCTCGCCATCTTCTCGGAAAAAGCACGTGAAGTGCGTGACAATTCACTGAAAGTACCGCACGGTGGTGCCGGTATCGTGCACTCCATCCGCGTGTTCAAACGTGAGGACGGACACGATCTGCCGCCGGGAGTCAAAGAGACCGTCAAGGTGTACATCGTGCAGAAGCGTAAGATCTCGGAAGGTGACAAGATGGCCGGACGGCATGGTAACAAGGGTGTCATCTCCAAGATCCTGCCGGTAGAGGATATGCCGTACATGCCGGATGGAACGCCGGTCGACATCATGCTGAACCCGTTTGGTGTCCCTTCCCGTATGAACATCGGTCAGGTGCTGGAGATCCATCTGGGCTATGCCGCCAAGAAGCTGGGCGTGAAGTTTGCGACCCCGGTATTCGACGGTATCTCCAATGAAGAGCTCAGCGCGATCATGGAAGAGGCCAGCATGACCAAGGATGGCAAGCAGGTGCTCTACGACGGACGTACCGGTGAGGCGTTCGATGAGCGCATCTCTGTCGGTGTCATGTATATGATCAAGCTGGCGCACATGGTCGATGACAAGCTGCATGCCCGTGCGACCGGACCGTACTCTCTGGTTACGCAGCAGCCGTTGGGCGGTAAGGCGCAGAACGGTGGTCAGCGTTTCGGTGAGATGGAGGTCTGGGCGCTGGAGGCCTATGGTGCGGCGCATACCCTGCAGGAGATCCTGACGGTCAAGTCGGATGATATCCAGGGCCGTACGAAGACCTACGAAGCGATCATCAAGGGCAAGGACATCCCGGAACCGGGCGTTCCGGAATCCTTCCGCGTATTGATGCACGAGCTGCAGGCGCTGGCGATCGATGTCCGTCTGCTGGATGAAGAAGGACAGGAAGTCGACCTGACGAAGGAAGACAACGAACCGAGCAACGTTGCGCCAAAACCGGTCATGGAAGAAGCCGCTCCTGTGAAAGAGGAAGCGACGGAAGTGACAAACGACGAAGAGGATCTCCCGGAATCTGCATTTGATGAGGAGGAAACGGATCCTGCATTCGAAGAAGATCAAGAAGAGAAGGAGGCGTAAGTAGATTATGAGCATCAACAATTTTGCCTCGATCCAGGTAAGCTTAGCTTCTCCGGAGCGCATCCACGAGTGGAGCCACGGAGAGGTCAAAAAGCCGGAAACGATCAACTACCGTTCGCAGAAGCCGGAACGGGACGGTCTGTTCTGTGAGCGCATCTTCGGTCCGAGCAAGGACTGGGAATGTTACTGCGGAAAGTATAAAAAGGTTCGCTATAAAGGCGTGATCTGCGATCGCTGCGGCGTCGAGATCACCAAGTCTACGGTGCGCCGTGAACGTATGGGACACATCGAGCTGGCTGCGCCGGTCGCGCACATCTGGTATCTGCGCGGCATTCCTTCCCGTATGGCGCTGTTGCTGGATGTCACACCGAAGCAACTGGAGGAAGTCGTCTACTTCGTTTCCTGGATCGTTACCGATCCGCGCGATACGAAGCTGGAATACAAGCAGGTATTGTCTGAAAAGGAATACCGTGAAAATATGGCCATCTACGGTCCGGGCAGCTTTGTGGCCCAGACCGGTGCAGAGGCTGCGCTGACCCTGTTGAAGGATGTCGACCTTGAAAAGGAATACAAGACCGTCAAGGAAGCCATGGAAAACGCACAGGGCGAGAAGCATAAAAAACTGGTCAAGCGTCTGGACACGATCGAAGCCTTCCGCCGTTCCGGCAACAAGCCGGAGTGGATGGTGCTGACGGTCATCCCGGTCATTCCACCGGATCTGCGTCCGATGCTGCAGCTGGACGGCGGACGTTTCGCCACCAGCGACCTCAATGATCTCTACCGCCGTGTCATCACCCGCAACAACCGTCTGAAGAAGCTGTTGGAGCTGGGAACACCGGCGATCATCGTACAGAACGAGAAGCGTATGCTGCAGGAGGCAGTCGATGCCCTGATCGACAACGGACGTCGTTCCAAGCCGATCACCGGTGCCGGCGGCCGTGCGCTGAAGTCGCTCTCGCACTCACTGAAAGGTAAGCAGGGACGCTTCCGTCAGAACCTGTTAGGTAAGCGTGTCGACTTCTCGGGCCGTTCCGTTATCGCGGTCGGACCGGATCTGAAGATGTACCAGTGCGGTATTCCGCGCGAGATGGCCATTCAGCTGTTCAAGCCGTTTGTCATCAACGAGATCGTCAACCGTGAGATCGCTTCCAACCCGAAGACGGCAGAGAAGCTGATCGACCGTCAGGATCCGCGCATCTGGGATATCGTGGAGTCCGTCATCGACGGCTACCCGATCCTGATGAACCGTGCGCCGACCCTGCACCGTCTGGGTATCCAGGCATTTATTCCAAAGCTCGTCGAGGGCCGTGCGATGCGTCTGCATCCGCTGGTATGTACGGCATTCAACGCCGACTTCGACGGTGACCAGATGGCGGTCCACGTACCGCTGAGCGAAGAGGCGCGTGCGGAAGCGCTCGTCATGATGCTGGGTTCCAACAACATCCTGGGTCCGAAGGACGGCAAGCCGATCGTTACACCGGGTCAGGACATGGTCATGGGCAACTTCTATCTGACGATGGAAGAAACAGCAGAAGAATTCCGCGCAGAGGCACAGCGTTATCTGGATGTCGACTGCGAGGATGAAGCGGCGATGTGGAATCGCTTTGCGGACAACGAAGCACATGTATACGGCAGCATCGATGAGATCATGATGGCCTACCAGACCAAGCAGATCCATCTGCATTCCCGTATCGCCATTCCGGCCAGAAGCCTGGGAAAGACTAGCTTTACGCCAAAACAGATGAATCAGTATTTGATGACGACCGTCGGTAAGGTCATCTTCAATAACATGTTCCCGGAAGATTTCCCGTTCCTCAATGAGGTCAGCAACGAAAACTTCAAGGCAACGCCGGATAAGTTCTTCCTGAACATGGGCGAGAACATCCATGATGCGATCGTCAATCTGCCGATTACGCCGGCCTTCAAGAAGAAGGACCTCGGTAAGATCATCGGTGAGATCTTCAAGCGTTACTCAACGGAAAAGACATCACAGATCCTCGACGAGATCAAGGATATGGGATTCTATTATTCGACCGTCGCCGGTGTAACGGTATCCCTGGCGGATATCGAGGTCGCGCCGAACAAGGAAGAGCACGTCAACTACGGTAAGGAAAAGGCGGAAGAACTCAAGCGTCTGCAGCGCAAGGGCCTGCTCACCATGCAGGAGTGGGAGCGTCATCTCAACAAGCTGTGGGCCGATGTCAAGGACGATATCGCGTATGAACTGCTGAGCTCGCTGCCGCGCAAGAACCCGATCAACATGATGGCCCGTTCCGGAGCCCGTGGTAATACGTCCAACTTTACACAGCTGGCCGGTATGCGCGGTCTGATGGCGAAGCCGTCACAGTCCAAATCCGCCAAAGGCGAGTATGTGCCAAGCATCATCGAGGTACCGATCTATTCCTGTTTCCGTGAGGGACTGAACGTGTCAGAGTTCTTTATTTCCACCCACGGTGTGCGTAAAGGTCTGACCGATACCGCCCTGAAGACAGCGGAGTCCGGATATCTGACCCGCCGTCTGGTCGATGTCGCACAGGATGTCATCATCAAAGAGGATGACTGTGGCACCGACAAGGGCTACTGGGTCGAAGCGATCATCGACCGTAAGACCAACTCGATGATCGAATCGCTCTATGACCGTCTGGTCGGCCGCTATACCAAGCAGGATGTCGTCGATCCAAAGACCGGTGAGCTGATCATCGCTTCCGATGAGTTTATCACGGATGACATCGCCAAGCGCATCGAAGATGCCGGCATCGAGGGCATCTACATCCGTTCGGCATTCACCTGTAAGTCCATCTACGGCATCTGCCGCAAGTGCTACGGCCGCAACATGGCGACCGGAAAGGATGTCGAGGTCGGTGAAGCAGTCGGTATCATGGCGGCACAGTCCATCGGTGAGCCGGGTACCCAGCTGACCATGCGTACCTTCCACACCGGCGGTGTTGCCAGCGCCGACGGCGGAGACATCACACAGGGTCTTCCGCGTGTCGAGGAGCTGTTTGAGGCACGCTGTCCGAAGGGCGTTGCTGTTCTGGCACAGATCAGCGGTGAGATCACTTCGGTCGAATCGCTGGAAAATGCGCCGGGCTTTGAGGTAACGATCACCAACGATGTCGAAAGCAAGGTACACAAGATCAATCCGTCACAGGCGATCCGTCAGTGGATCAAGCCGGGCGTACAGATCGAGGCCGGTGATAAGATCACCGAAGGACCGGTCGATCCAAAGGAACTGCTGAAGGTGGCCGGTGTGCGTCAGGTACAGAACTACATTCTGAAGGAAGTCAAGAAGGTCTACCAGTCACAGGGTATCGAGATCAGCGACAAGCACATCGAGGTCATGATCCGTCAGATGCTGCGCAAGGTCGTTGTCGTCGACGGCGGCGATACTTCGCTGAGTGCCGGTGTACAGGTATCGCTGATCAATGCCAACCGCATCAACCGTGAAGCACTGCTGAGCGGAAAGGCGCCGGCGAAGATCAAACCGGTACTGCTGGGTATTTCCCGCGCATCCGTAGAGACCGATTCCTTCCTATCGGCGGCTTCCTTCCAGGAGACGACCAAGGTGCTGACCGATGCCGCGATCAAGGGCAAGGTCGACCATCTGATCGGTCTGAAGGAAAACGTCATCATCGGTAAGCTGATTCCGGCAGGAACCGGCTGCGAGGGCGATCGTCCGACCAACCACATCATCGCCGAGAAGGCGGCAGAGCTCAAAGCGATCCGTGAAGAGCGCAACCGTCGTCATGAAGATGATGAGGCGTTCATGAACTATGCCGGTGAAAATGCCGATGCATCGTTCGTACAGCCGCTGAGCAGCGATGCGATCAATGAAGCGGTCGCAGAAGACGATCTTTCCGTAACCGAACTCGGATAAAAACCATACAGACAGGCAGAGAACGCAGCAGAAGCGATCTGCCTGTTTTTTTGTGTTTCACCGTACGATCGGACGCATTGTCGTTGCCAAAGCAGGACAAGAAAGAAAAAAGCATGTGGGAGGGTGTTACAAATAATGGATTTGGTAGGTTTTTAAAAGAGGTTGTGTTATAATTCCTGTCTTTCGACGTTATAAAACAAAAAATGGTGCAAAAACCCAAATCAACGGGTATGCATCATTTTTATTTGTCTTTCAGTTAAGTAATAATTGGTAATAGGCTGACCAGTAGCTATCGCTAAATTGGTAATAAAATCTGATGCTCTTGTCATATTGATATAGCGCTTCTCATTTATCTTTACTAATCTAAATTCTTT
>DWYK01000162.1 GCA_019118705.1 Candidatus Merdibacter merdigallinarum
CAAGAATTGTATGTTTGACTGCAGTGAGTGTGAAGTTTTATCGAAAGCACCTGAATCGTTTTTCAACGATCGACAAGATAAGGAGGATTATCGTGGCCAAACAACCGATTGCCGAAAAGGCATTATACGAACAAGAAGAACAGCAGATACAAGAAAAGTCCGATGCTTTCATCCGAATTTTGACGCAGCGAGGAATTCTGGGAAACGATCAGATCAAGGACGAACGGATTCGGCAAGCCCAGCAGGAAAAGCAGCGCCGTATGTATCACAACACAAGGCTGCTCCTGGAACAATACCGGAATATCGCATGGGCGCTGGAATGTTTCCCAGATACGATTGCTGCGGAACTGGATCACCCGCTGGGGGATCTGGACTCTCTGCTCGGAAAGATGGATCTGGAAATGGGTCTTGGGAACCGCAAACTGGAGAGTCGTCTGGAAAGCGTAAAAAAGTCCCGTTTGTTGCTGGATCGGGTCAACGAGGCTCTGACTGTTCTGAAACGAAAGCCTGACAATGGCCCCAAAATGTATGAACTCATCTACCAAACCTACCTGGCCCCCGAAAAACTGAGCCATGCTGACCTGCTGTACCGGCTTGACATCTCCTCACGTCACTATTACCGGCTTCGTCAGCAGGCCATCACCATTCTGTCAATTCGTTTGTGGTCCGCTCCTTCCAATGAGGTTGATTCCTGGCTTGAAATTCTCACATTGCTTGAAAGCCTTTGATGAAAATGTGATGGCAAAGAAAAAGGCACAAAATTGGCAAGGTGGGCGCCGATGACATGTAAAAGCGAAAAAGGTATACTGATATTGTCCCAAAGTAGGACAAAACGAAAACGCCGCTTTTGAAGCACAAAGCTTTGGAAGCGGCATTTTTTATCGAAAAACAGGAGGACAAATCAATGCAAAAACTCTATTCACTGTGCAAAAAGCGCTTGCAGCCGCTTTTTTGCGCCACTGCTGGCATCCTCTACATGACGATGCTTACCGCACAGCCGGTATTCGCGGAAGATGTTGCGACCGGTGGTGAGAATATCTGGAGCCGCTTCTCCACGATCATGCAAGATGTCTATGGCGAGCTGGTAGCCATCAGCACGATCGTAGCCGTTACAGTGGCATCTATCGCACTGATTATCCGTATGGTTTCGCGGAATCAGCGGGCTGTTGACGAAGCCACGGGTTGGCTCAAGCGCATTGTTATCACCTGGATCGTACTGAACTCGCTGGGCTTCATCGTTGCTTACCTGCAGCCGCTGATCTCTGGCGGCCAGTATACGCCCTGACGGAGAGCCATGGAAGAGAAAGCAAGGAGTGAACCAGCATGTTAGACTGGATTTTTGAAGGGATCATCACCTGGATCTCCAGCATTGCCTCTTCGCTGATGGACGCTGTATCTGGGCTGTTCCTGAACGCTTTAGGTGCCGATATGACCGTTATGGAGGAATACTTCCCCTTCATCACGGTGGCATACACGGTCATGCAGTATATGGCGTGGGCGATTCTTTTTCTGATTACAGTCTGGCAGCTGTTTCGGACGTTTGGAGGCCCCATCACCGAGGCGGAACACCCGCTGCATCTAATCGCACGCAGCTCTATTTTTGCCCTGCTTATCGGGTATGCAAGACCGATATTTATGGTGGCATTGGACATTGCGCGCGCTCCATATACAGCGCTCTTGGATCTCAGCATGACCAGCGAGGATTTTACTTTTGCAGGCCTTGAGGAGACGCTCAGCAATGGTTTGCTGACAATCGCATCGACAGTAACCGTTATTGCTCCAATTCTGTTGCTGATTCTGCTTATTTCGATTGGCTGGAACTATTTCAAACTGCTGCTTGAAACCGTAGAACGGTATATCGTTGTCGGTGTGCTTTGCTACACCAGCCCTCTCGCCTTCGCCATGGGTGGCTCCAAAGAAACCAACCAGGTATTCAAGAGCTGGTGCCGTATGGTCGGCTCGCAGCTCCTGTTACTTGTCATGAATGTATGGTTTCTGCGAGCCTTCAGCTCGTCTGTGGGCCAGTATATTGGAAACGGCGGTGCGGTTTCGACCGGACATGGTTCGATTTTTCTCTGGTTCTTCTGCGCATTAGCGTTTTTGAAGACGGCGCAAAGATTTGACAGCTACTTGGCCTCCATTGGCCTGAACGTAGCACAGACCGGTTCCAGCATGGGCATGGAAATGCTGATGGCCGCCCGGGTGCTTACCGGATTCGCCGGTAGCGCCAGCAGCGCAGGCAGTGTTTTCTGGAATACCTCTGCAGCTGGAACGGCTACAGCTACCGGTTTTGCAGCTGGGTTCGCTAACCGTTTCAAGCCGAACAGCTATGTGCGCGATGCGGTAGTGGAAGGCGGCAGTCGAATGGGGTTGGGCGGCAGTGTTGGCTTTGTCGGACGTGCATTTGGCGGTATTGCTGCGCGCAACGGCGCCACCTTGACCGGCGATTCCATCTCCTCTGTAGCTACACGCCCTGACAGTGTGTCGGGCAGCATTGGCGGCGATATTGCGAACCGCAGTCTCGGTAACTATATGCCGCAGTTGGGACGGCATACTCTGAGCAACACGCAGATCACCGGCGGCCATATCAGCACGACGGCAACCGATGCTGCCGGTAAAACCAGCAATGTTGAACTGTTCAACGCTGCACAGTTTGAGGCCCCGACGGCGCCTCACTCGCTGGTCAATGCCGCAGACGGAAGCTCGTGGTATCAGGTCGCAACCGGTGAAGGAAAAGGTGCCTTCTATGACGCACCCAACTTCACAGGAAGTGCTTCGGAAGCTGCCCGGGTGGCAGAAACATTCCCTGGCGCTGCCGAGGGGACGATGTTGCGCACGGTTGGAGAAGGTGTGCTTGAGGCAACCACGGATAACGGAAGTTCGCTCTGGTACAACAGTGCGTTCTTTGCCGAGCCAGATGCTCCACACAGCGTCATGCAGTCGGACAATGGTGTGGAATGGTATGCTATGCAGCCTAAAGCAGATGCACCTCGATTTGAACAGGGTGATGCAGCAATCGCGTATAATCAGGCTGAATTCCGGCAGTTCATGCCAGGCTTTGAGGAGCAGATTGTTGCGGTTGATTCCAGACAGCGTGATGACGGGCATTTCGAAGTTCGTCACGAAGATGGTTCCGGTACAGCATTCTATGATACCGCACAATTTGACACGCCCAGAGGCGGCTACCAGGTCTATGAGGACGCTCATGGGAAGCAGTGGATTGCAATTCACGGAGACGCGGCGGTGGAACGCCGTCCTGTTTACGAGAACGGTCAGGCCGTTTATGATGGCGAAAACGTCAAAACGGTCTCGGTGGAGACCGTCCGTTACAAGAACACTCCCAGTCGCTTCAAAGAACCTGAGCGGCGCGAAAGCTATGATTTCCAGCCACCGCGCCGGAAACGATAAATATATTCAAGACGGGCCATCGGTGACATTCCGTTGGCCCGTCTTGTTTTTCAGGAGGATAACAGATGGCAGAACCGGAAAAACAGCAATTCGGAGACGGCAGAGACAACTATGCCGGTGCTGCCCGTCAATTAAGCGATGCTCTCCAGCAAGCTGGGCAAACCGGAACCCGACAAGCTGTGTCAAACGGAGCAGCCGCCCTGGTACAATCCGGCATCAAGAGTGGGAAAGCTGTATCAGAGATTGCAGCCGGAACCGCAGCGGGTGGCCCGTGGGGGGCAATCCTTTCAGCAGCGTGGTCGTTACGGCACACCCTGTTTAAGATACTCGCATGTCTTTGTGTGCTTCTTCTCATATTTGTAATTCTGATCGTATCCATTCCCTCAGTCGTGCTCAACGGCGTATTTGGCCTGAACGGGTCGATTGTTGACATGGACAACCCCATGTCTATGATGCAGTCGTATGAAGAAATGTCCGCTGAAGTTTCCGCAGCCGTAGACCGGGGATACCAGGTAGCGCTCGAACGCGTGGATCAACTTATCCAGGACGGTGGATATGACTATGAATTATCCATAATCACGAACGATCTACCTACCGAACCTACAGTGCGATTGCAATAAAGCTGCCCTAGACCATGCTTCTTAATCAGGACAGTAGCCAATCAATCAGGTTCAAAGATTTGATACCGTCATAAGAATTGATATAGTTCCTATCCATGGACAATACGATTTTCT
>DWYK01000163.1 GCA_019118705.1 Candidatus Merdibacter merdigallinarum
TGCCTACAGCTTCCTCCAGATTCCACCTCACGATGGACACCCTTGCTGTTCAGCTATGTGCTTCGTCGCTGCCTACGCGCACTCGGGACTTTCACCCGTTAGAGCCCGCCCATGGCGGGCGAACTAGAAAAAGACCGAAGCGTTTGCCTCGGTCTTTTCATCATTGTGCTTATTCTGCTTTTCCTGCAGAACCGAACTGGTTCATCATGGCGATGACCTTTGCCTTGATTGCATCTGCGCCCGGTTTCAGCAGCTTACGAGGGTCGTAGCCCTTGCCTTCCTGATCCTTGCCTTCTTCGATGTACTTGCGAGTAGCGGCAGCGAACTCCAGCTGCAGCTCGGTATTGACGTTGATCTTGGAAACACCCAGGCTGATTGCCTTTGCGATCTGATCTGCCGGGATACCGGATCCACCGTGCAGTACCAGCGGCTTGCCATTGGTAACTGCCTGGATCTCGCCCAGACGGTCAAAGCTCAGACCAGCCCAGTTTGCCGGATACTTTCCGTGGATGTTACCGATACCTGCAGCCAGGAAGTCAACGCCCAGCTCAGCGATCGTCTTGCATTCCTGCGGATCTGCCAGTTCACCGGCAGAAACGACACCGTCTTCTTCACCGCCGATGCCGCCGACCTCACACTCGATGGAAATTCCCTTGGAGTGTGCCAGAGCGATCATTTCCTTGGACTTCTCCAGGTTTTCCTCAAATGCATAGTGAGATCCGTCGAACATTACGGATGTAAAGCCGGCTTCGATGCAGGCCTTAGCACCTTCATAAGAACCATGGTCCAGGTGCAGAGCGACCGGAACGGTGATGCCCATGCTGTCATGGATCTCTTTTACCATTGCGACGACCGTCTTGAAGCCGCACATATACTTGGCAGCACCTTCAGATACACCTAACATGACCGGTGACTTTGCTTCTTCAGCAGCTGCCAGGATGGACTTCGTCCACTCTAAGTTGTTGATGTTGAACGCACCGATGGCATAATGCCCCTCGTGAGCCTTGTTAATCATTTCAGTTGCGGATACTAACATAGATCTATTTCCTCCTTCATATGTTGCTTCACACTTATTATAATACTTCATTTTCCCTCATTTGTTAAGGGCAGCCGTTCAAAAAAAGCGAAGAAAATACATGTTCTTACGGTCGGTGTTCCTTCGGGCAGCCGCAGACAAAAAGAACGGATGCACAGGCGTTTTTCACACCCGGCATCCGCTGTTTTCTATTCGTTTTCTTCTTTGTCTTCCGGCTCATCCTCATAGCCGTCATCGCCGTCTTCATCGATCATGATCGCGCTTGGATCCACGACGCTTTCGTCATAGGTATGACGGGAGCGAAGGTCCCACTTGTTCTCTGAAACATTGACGAAACGGTCATCCAGCGAAAGGTCACTGTAAAACTGAGCGATGTTGTCCTCTTCCTGGGCAACCGTAAAGCCCATGATCTCGCTGACCTCCTGCCACAGCTTTAAAAATACGACCGGTTTCTTCTTTCTTGTCATCAGGTCGAAAGCGACGTCAACCATCGATTTTTTCATCTTGCATCCTCCTACATCTTTTCAGGTGCCTCAACGCCGATCAGAGTCAAAGCATTTTTTAAAGTGATCCTGGTCGCCTGTACCAGCGCCAGACGCTGTGCGCTCAGCACCTCATCCTTCGCATCCAGCACCTTGCAGGCATTGTAGAAGCTGTGGAACTTCTGCGCCAGCTTCTGAATATAATTGCAGACCTTATGCGGTGCGCGCAGACGGGCTGCCTCTGCGACGACGCTGGTGAACTCGTTGATGTACTTCATCAGCTCGATTTCCTTCTCATGCGTCAGTCGCTCGTAGCTCTCTGCCTGCGGATAACCGTCCGCACTGCGCAGGATCGAACACATCCGGGCGTGTGCATACTGTGCATAGTAGACCGGATTGTCATTGCTCTGGCTGCGGGCCAGTCCCAGATCAAAGTCCAGATGCGAGTCCAGCGCTCGCTGTACGAAGAAGTAACGGGCTGCGTCCACACCGACCTCATCACAGAGCTCACGGATGGTGACCGCATTGCCCAGACGCTTGCTCATCTTGACTTCCTGACCGTTTTCCACCAGCCGCACCATCTGGATGATGTCCACCGATAATTTATCCGGATCATTGCCCAGTGCGGCGATGCTGGCCTTCAGACGCGGCACGTAGCCGTGATGATCGGCACCGAAGAAGTCGACCAGCTGATCATAGCCACGGTCCATCTTGTCCTTATGATATGCGATATCCGGCACCAGGTATGTGTAAGAGCCGTCTGTTTTTCGCAACACGCGGTCTTTGTCATCCCCAAAGCGGGTCGTCGCAAACCAGAGGGCCCCTTCCTTTTCATACGTCAGCCCTTTCTCTGCCAGCACCTGCAGCGCTTCTTCCACCTTGCCGGCATCCCGAATGGCCTGCTCACTGCTCCAGACATCAAAGTGCACACGGTAATAATCCAGGTCCTTGCGGATCTTGGCAAGTTCAAAGGCAATGCCCTGCTGTTTGAAGAACTTCAGGTTCTCCTCACTCTCCTGTGCATAACGATCGCCGTTTTCCTCTGCCAGTGCGATCGCGATCTCCCGGACATCCTCTCCATGGTAACCGTCTGCCGGAAGCTCGAAAGGCAGTCCCAGGTGTTCTCGATAACGCGCCTGCAGCGATTTCCCCAGATTCACGATCTGGTTTCCGGCATCGTTGACATAATACTCTCTTGTCACCGCATAACCGCTCGCCTGCATCAGACGCGCCACGCTGTCGCCCCAGGCCGCCCCGCGAGCATGGCCCAGATGCAGATTTCCGGTCGGGTTGGCGGAGACATACTCCAGGTTGACCCGGATGCCGGCACCGCTGTCGTTCGTTCCATAGGCATCCTGTTCCTTCCACACCCGTTCGATCACTCCGGTCAGCGATGCGCTCTGCATCGTAAAATTGATAAATCCCGGTCCGGCGATCTCATAAGAAGCGACACCTGCCGCCTCCAGATCAAAATGCGCCATCACATCCTGTGCGATCTGCCGTGGGTTGCGGTGCAGCTGCCGTGTCAGCTGCATGGCGCTGTTGCATGCGTAATCGCCATGGCTCTTATCCTTGGGGATCTCGATGATCACCTGCTCTTCACTGTAATTCAGATCAAATGCCTCTTTGATCGCCCGGCTCATCGCACATTTCAGTGCGCCTTCAATCTGATTCATTTCCTTCCTCCTCTCATCTCTATCCGAAATTCAAATGTATCGCTGCCGTCTGCCCCATCCATGATGGCATAGTCCACATGAATGTGCGTCGGTGTTCTTTCATATCGATCGGTCCGCAGCCGCAAAGTGATCGCGCCCAGCTCATTTTCCACATGAGCAAGCGTCGTACGTCCCTCCCGAAAAGAGAGCTTCGTACGCTGTATGGAATGATGATGCAGGACCATCGCATCTCCATAGGCATACAGCTCGATCCTGCAGGCAGGCTCTTCACATCGCAAACGGATATGCGTCCGCTTTCCCTGCTCCTCGACCTCTGCTTCCCCGTTATAGCGAAGCAGGATCTCCCCGCTGTCACGATGCCGCTGTGTCATGGAAATTGTCTGTTTCATCTTACCCCCACCACTTCACATCATGAGCATTATAATCAGAAACCCCTTAATACGCAAGTCTTATTTACGGATAATTTTCTTCTCTTTTCTGTGCATCTGTGCTTTTTGGCTTTTCCGGGGCGATCCGGCGCTTTTCACATGGCAGGGCCATGCGTTTAAAGCCCGGGATTCTGCGCACAATAAAACCATGGATGTTCCTGTTTCTTCCAGGGGCAAAGGAAAGGAGAAGACCATGAAAAAACTGTTCCGCGTATCGCTGTGGCTGTTTTTTGTCACGCTCTCCCTCTTTCTCCTTATTTATACATATGCGCTCTGTGCTCCGCTGTCGCTGTATGAACAGCGGCAGCACATCACGCTGTATGACAAAAACGGCGATGTCCTCTATGAAAGCAACTTCGGCGAAAACAGTGAGTGGATCTCCCTCGATGAGATTCCGCAGCAAGTACAGGATGCATTTATCGCCGTTGAAGACAAACGCTTTTATCTTCATTTCGGTTTCGATCCGATCCGGATGGCCGGAGCTGCCAAAAACAACCTGTTCTCCGATTCTGTCCTGCAGGGCGGATCCACGATCACTCAGCAGTTTGCCAAGAATCTCTTTCTGACCAATGAACAGACCCTCTCCCGCAAGATCGAAGAGTTCTTTTATGCGGTCCGCCTGGAGATGCACTATGACAAGGCAATGATCCTGGAAGGCTATCTCAACACGCTGTATTTCGGTCATGGGGTCATCGGGGTCAAAGAAGCCGCCTCTTATTATTTTGGAAAGGAGCTCGAAGATCTCAACGCCGGCGAGCTTGCCATGCTGGTGGGGGTCGTCAACGGACCGGGCGCTTTCTCCCCCTATCTCAATTACGATACGGCGATCGGCCGCCAGCAGGCCATCCTGCAGGTGCTGCTGGAACATCAGGTCATCAGTGAAGCCGACTATACACAGGCGATGGAGGAAGAACTGGTACTGATCGATCACAGCCAGGATGAAAGCGAAGATGACATCCGTTCGTATTACATCGATGCCGTCCTCCAGGAAATCGACTCGATGAACCTGACCGGCGGCGACATCGAGGTCTTCACTTATTTTGATCCTCAAGCCAGCCGGGCCCTGTACCAGGGCATACAGTCGGAGATGGGAGAAGATGCACAAATGCAGGTCAGTGCCGTCATCATGGAGCCTTTCAGCGATCACGTCATCGCCATGGCGGGAGGAACCAGCTATACGACCTCACAGTACAACCGGGCACTGTATGCCAGACGGCAGATCGCCAGTACCGTCAAGCCGCTGCTGTACTACTGTGCACTGCGTCAGGGGTTCACCCCTTCCACGACCTTCATCTCCCAACCGACGACCTTTCAGCTGACAGACGGAGAAACCTATACACCGGGAAATTATGGCGACCGCTATCCGTTCAGAGAGATCTCGATGATCAACGCCGTGGGTATCTCCGATAACATCTATGCGGTGAAGACCCACCTCTTCCTCGGTGAAGAGACGCTGCAGGAGGCACTTGCTCAGTATGGCATCGAAGCGCAGCCCAACGCTTCCCTCGCTTTGGGAACGGTCAATGCCAGCGTAAGCGAACTGGCATCCATCTACAACAGTTTTGCCTCGGAAGGGCTCTATACAAGACCGCAGATGATCGCTTCCATCCAGGTGGACGGAGAAAACGCATATCGGGATGACACGCAGATGAAACAGCTCCTGCACCGGGAAGAAACGCTGATCCTCTCGCAGCTGCTGACCGCTACTTACGATCAGAAAAACAGGACCTACTCTTATCCTTCCATGCTGGGCGCTGTCCCGGAAGTAACGACCGCGGTCAAATCCGGCACCAGTGACTGGGATTCCCTGGCCGTCGGCTACAACCCACAGTACACCGTTGCGATCTGGACCGGATATGATGACAACCGCACCCTGAACGCACAGGATCAGGCGCATGCGAAGAAGATCTTTCAAAACACTTTCAACGGCCTTTATGAAGGAAGAGAGGGTCCCTGGTATCTGCCGGGCGAACAGCTGGAAGAGCGCAGGGTCGACCCTGTCAGCGGGGAACCATCTGAAGATGGCAGCGTCTACTGGTACCTGCGTAGCGAAGAGTAAACGACCGTGTGACCGCTAAAACGGCGCATCGATGCAAAATGCGCATAAGATCTCATACATAGGCTGAAATACAGGGAAATTTCATTCGATTTTGCACTTTTTAACCGCACCTTTGCACTTTTTAACGGAAAAATTTGCATGAACCTTACAGGAATGTTATACTTTTTTTGGCTTAAAAATTGAGGTGAAACGGATGAATTTCTTGGAAAAGCACAGCAAGAAGATCGCTGCAGCACTGTGTTTTGCGACCTGTGTACCGGTTGTCTCTGCTGTATATGCCTATGAAGCACAGCCGGGATGGCATGGCGAGGGCAGCGACAGATATTACATTCTCGAATCGACACACGAACAGGCCATCGGCTGGCTGAAGCTGGACGAAGGAACCTATTATTTCAATGAAGACGCTGAAATGCTGTTTGGCTGGCAGACGATCGACAGCGAAGTGTACTACTTTGCAAATGACGGTCGCATGGTGAGCGGCGAACAGACGATCGATGAGGAAACGTATTGTTTCCAGAATGACGGACGCTTGCTGAGCGGATGGCAGGAGGATGTCCTCTATGATGACCACGGCTTCCCGGTAACGGAACAGTATGTGGAGATCGAGGACGGCACCTTCGTCTACGTCGATGAAAACGGAAAGAAAGTGACCGGATGGAAGACCATCAACGGCAGAAAGCATTATTTCTATGAGGACGGTATCATGGCGACCGGCAAGACGACGATCGGTGAGGATACCTACTACCTCGATGAGTATGGTGTGCTGTACACCGGATGGGATTACGATGAAGAGGGCAATGCCTACTATCGCAATGAGTTTGGCAAGGTCCTCAAGGATACGGAACAGGAGATCGATGGGGTCGCCTACGTATTCAGTGAGAGCGGTGTTGCCCGTGAAGCCAGCAGCGCATTGAGTGAGGGCATCGCGGAAGCGGCGCTTGCACAGCTGGGAGCTTCTCAGGACTGCACGATGCTGGTGACCAACGCACTGGCTGCAAACGGCATTTACTATCACGGATGGCCGGCCGGTTACCTGTCTTTGGGAACCGTGACCAACGATCCGCAGCCGGGCGATCTGATCTACTACGCGGATGGCGGTCTGGGCATGGCCCACATCGCAGTTTACATCGGAAACGGACAGGCCGTACACGGCGGATGGCATGGCAGCGGAACTGTGATCTACAGTGCGTATGTCGGCTCCGGACCGGTATTCATTCATGTCGAATAAAAAGATGCGCAGGCATCTTTTTTTTCATCTCTGTCGGATTGCAGGATCAACCTGCCGCACGGTTGCGGCAGGCTTATTGTCGTGTGTGTGCATCCGCCCCGGGTGTAAGGAACGGCTCCAGCTCCGCCGGATAATAGACCAGCTGCTGTTCTTTGACCTTCGCATCCACCAGCGCGCTGACGATCGCGCTTTTCTCTGAGAGCTCGCTGAGCGTTCCCTGTTCATCGACGATCCAGATCACATGTGTGCCCTGCCGCCCCTTGTATGGCGAGTAGGGCTTTTGTGTCACATGGTCACGGTGCACATAATACTGCGGATCATAGCCTTTTGCTTTGGCGATCGGACAGATCTTCGCATAGGTATCCGCTTCCTCCTGTGTGTAGGCAAACAGCCGGCGGTCCAGCACACGGGCGGCCAGATCGCGCAGGATCGGGTCGCTTCGCTGTGTCAGCAGGGCAAAGCCATAGAGGGCGGCCGCTTCATCCAGGCGAAACAGCGCTTCGATGGCGACACGCTCTCCGCTCAGAAACGGCGTGAACATCTCCAGTCCCGCAAAGAAGGAAGGCTTCTGTTTCCACAGCGTCTTCATCCGCTCAAACAACAGGGCGATCATGATCTCATAGCTCCTTGCGACCGGATGCAGGTACACCTGCCAGTACATGTGATAGCGGGCCATGATATAGTCCTCCACGCTGTGAATGCCGCTTTCCTTGACGGCCAGATGCGCATCCTGGATGCGGATGGTGCGCAGGATCCGTTCCATGTCGAAGGTGCCATAGCTCGTTCCGGTAAAATACGCATCCCGTAACAGGTAGTCCATGCGATCCGCATCCAGCTGTCCGCTCACCAGCTGATTGAGCAGATCATTTTTGTATCGATAGCCGATGATGTCCGCGACATCCTGCGGCAGCCGCACATCCGCAGCCGACAAGATGCGATGGATCTCACTGTCCTCCAGAAGGATCCGCTGTGTAAACTGTTCGTGGTGGCAGTCGCTGACCGCTTCAAAGGCATGAGAGAACGGTCCATGCCCCAGATCATGCAGCAGCCCCGCCAGCATGGCCGCGCACTTTTCATACTCGCTCAATGAGCGGGAGAGTTCTTCGATCTCTTCCACCATTCGCCGCACGATCTCATACACGCCCAGAGAGTGAGAAAACCGCGTATGCTCGGCCGTATGATAGACCTGAAAGTCCCCGCCAAGCTGATGGATGCGACGCAGACGCTGAAACTCCCTGGCGTTGATGCAGTCCCAGATGACCTTGTAATGCACATGGATATAGCCGTGAATGGGATCCCGCATGACCTTTACTTCTTCGGTTCGCTCAAACATGGCACCACCTCCAACACGTTTTGAATGATCGGCGCATCGGCCGGCTGAAACGCATACTGTGTCAGTTCTTCAGGATCGACCCAACGTCCCTCGCTGTGTGCGCAAAGATCATGAGGCCGCTGTTCACTGTGACAGAGATAGGCATGTACCCGCAAGTGCCAGCCTTCCTGCTCATCCAGGATCGTACACAGCTTCTCACCGACCTTCGCCTCCACACAAAGTTCCTCTTTCAGCTCCCGTGCCAGCGCATCCGCTTCGCTCTCTCCCGCTTCTACCTTGCCGCCGGGAAACTCCCATACACCGTTGGCATGTCTGCTCCGGCGACGACCGATGAACACCTTGCCATCGCTGACCAGCACGCCGCAGACCACTTCCATTTGTTTCACACGCACCACCTGCCTTTGTTTCATTATAAATCATTTTTGGGTGATGCGCACCAAAGAAAACGCACACAGGTGTCCCCGTGTGCGTCTGATCTATCGTGTCTGTGCCTGGCTTTCCTCGATCCGCTGCCAAATCTCTTCATCGCTCAGCGTATCATCCAGCAACAGTGTGCACCAGTATTTCTTGTTCATATGATAGCCCGGTGCATATCCCGGATGCCGCAGACATTCCTGCAACCGATCCGGCGACAGCTTGAGATTGAGGATCTCCACCTCGCCCTCCTGTTCGCTGTACAGCTTGTGTCTGGAGACAGAGAGGATCATCGCAAACCAGCGTCGATTCTCCGGATGACGGAATACGACATAATCCGGGTGATCGTTCCACAGATATTCTCCCTTGACCGCGTAAGTTTCTTCGATCCACTTCAGGATGCGCCTGGTCTGTGGCTGTCGGTGCGGCTGTCGATCATAACAGCGATCGATGACCGTCAAAAGCACGTCCCCGCATTCCTTTCGCAGCGCTTCGACATAGGCACCCTGTGCGCTCGCCACCTTGACCAGCGCATACGCTTCCATTGTCTTTTGATCGATCAGCGTATAGTCCGGTCTACCATCCGCCAAAATGACGATCTGCATCTCGTAGTCTCCTGCATGGATGGGGCACGCCCAGTACCATCCATCCTCCGTTTGCCGAAAGCCAAACGCTTCCAGCTTCTCGCTGACCGGCTGATGCGAACGCAACAGCAGCCTCCATTCTTTCTCCGGTGTCATCGTCTTCTCACCGCTGTTTGATCACCATGGCCAGCACCGCAAGATCCGCCGGGTTGACACCGGAGATGCGCGATGCCTGCCCCAGGGTCATCGGCTGGATCTGTGCCAGCTTCTGTCGTGCTTCCAGAGAAAGGTGTTCGATGGTCGCATAGTCCATCCCCTTCGGAATGCGCATCTGATCCATCGCACGCAGATGACGGGCATCCCGACGCGCTTTTGCGATATAGCCTTCGTACTTGATCTCGATCTCGATCTGCCGGGCCGCCTTCGCATCGATCGAAAGATCCGCATAAGGCTGCAGCCCCGCAATGGTCACCTTCGGACGACGCAGCAGTTCAAATGCGCTGATGCCTTCCTTGAGCGGTTCATAGCCAAGCGCCTGCAGGTATTCATTGACCGCTGACTTCGGAGTAAATCGCACATCCTTTACCAGCTGCATGCCGGTTTCGATCGCCTGCTGCTTCTGCAGAAAGCGCTGATAGCGTTCTTCACTGATCAGTCCGCGCTCATGCCCATAGCCGGTCAGTCGTACATCCGCATTGTCATGCCGCAACAACAGCCGATACTCCGCACGGGAAGTCAGCAGACGATACGGCTCATTGGTGCCTTTGGTCACCAGATCATCGATCATCACTCCGATGTACGCCTCATCACGCCCCAGGATCAGTCCGTCTGTTCCATCCAGTGCCGCCACCGCATTGATGCCGGCGATCAGCCCCTGCGCCGCCGCTTCCTCATAACCGCTGGTCCCATTGATCTGTCCCGCGGTAAACAGATGTGCGATCACTTTGTTTTCCAGGGTCGGCCGACACTGCAGCGGATCGATCGCATCGTATTCGATCGCATACCCGAATTTGTCGATCTCACAGTGTTCCAATCCGGGCAGGCTGTGCAACATCTTCTCCTGCACATCATGTGGCATTGAAGTGGAAAATCCCTGTACATAAGTGGTGTCCAGCGAACGGCTCTCCGGCTCCAGAAAGATCTGATGGCGCGGTTTATCCGCAAAGCGCACCAGCTTGTCTTCGATGCTCGGACAGTAACGCGGGCCCACGCCCTTCACCAGTCCGGAATACATGGCAGACTCCTGCAGATGTTCCCGAATGATTTCGTGTGTCTGTGGAGACGTATAGGTCAGATAGCAGACCATCTGCTGTTCAAAAGGAAGGATCTCTTCTGTATCCTCGCTGAAACAGACGAAATCCTTCGTACCCGGCTGCACTTCCAGCCCAGAGAAATCGATCGATGCCGTTTTGACACGGGCCGGCGTTCCGGTCTTCAGGCGAAAGGTCCGGATGCCATGCGACCGCAGGCTCTGTGACAGCGCATTTGTCGTCGGTTCGCCTTCCGGGCCGCTGCTCGTCGCCTGATGACCGACCAGGATCGTCGAGCTCATAAAGGTCCCGCTGGTCAGGATGACCGCCCGGCTCTCCACCGTTTGGCCATCCGCCAGACGCACGCCACAGGCCTTTCCGTCCCGAACCAGGATCTCTTCCACACAGGCTTCCTCCACACGCAGGTGTTCCTGTTTTTGGAGAACATCCTGCATATAGGCCTTATATGCGATCTTGTCGCTCTGTACCCGCAGGCTCTGTACTCCCGGTCCTTTCGTCGTATTGAGCATCTTGAACTGCAGGGCCGTCGCATCGGCCGCACGTCCCATCTCTCCGCCCAGCGCGTCGATCTCCCGCACGACGATCCCCTTTGCCGGTCCTCCAACGCTGGGATTGCACGGCATGGAGCCGATCATCGACAGATGCAGCGTATACAGTACGGTTTCTTTTCCCATTCGGGCAGTGGCCAGCGCCGCTTCGATCCCGGCATGTCCGCCCCCGACAACAATGACATCCAACATGTGATCACCTGACTTTTTCCATACTATTATATATGGGAAGCGGTAAAAACGAAAGTGCTTTTACAGGAAAACCACGCTCCCCCTTCTCTTTTCCTTTTTTGGTATTTGCGCTATAATGAGTTCGATCAAAAGGGGTGTAAAAATGACAAAACAAAAGAAGATCACCGCGGCAGTCGCGCTGATTGCCGTCATTGCCGTCATCATCGTCTCTATCTTTTTGATGAGCGGAAATGCCGGCGGCGCAGCCAACGTACAGGAAATCGCCATCGAAAAGCTGGAACCATTATCCAAAGAGGAAGGATCTGCGCTCAGCGGTGTATGCGATCACACGATCTCCCTGGGAGAAACCGACGATCTGGAGTCGCTCATCGAAAAGGATGACACGATCGTGGAAAAGATCGAAATCGACGCGGACAACGTCGACTTTGAGAAAGCCGGTGAATATGAGGCAACCTATCAGATCACCTTTGATATGGAAGCGCTGAATGACTGGCTGGATGAAAATGAGCGCAGCGTCTCGTTTCAGACCGACACTGATCCGGTCATCGTAAAGACGACCGCAACGATCACGATACAGGAAGAAACAGCGAAAACTTCAGATGGATCCAAAGACACGGAAGGAACCGACAAGAAGCAGACAGCTTCGGATGACAAAGATGCCGAAGGCAGCAATTCTTCAAACAGTTCTTCCAATTCGTCTTCCGATACATCCGGCAGTTCCTCCGGCGGCTCCTCGTCCCAGTCAAATCATCAGCATCGCTGGGTATCCCGCACTGAGACCGTAGAGGTTCCTGAGACCATCACCGTTGACCATAAAGAACAGAAATATACACTTTATCGCTTCTACTGGTACAATACCGGATCATGGGAAGAATCCAGAGATCCTGCCCGCTTCCGCGAATGGTCAAGAAGTGACAGCGGACAGATGTATCCGCTCCGTCACCCTTATGACAGACCAGAAGATCATCCGCTTTTCACTGGTTATGATGGAAATGGTAACCCGATGTATACCAATGACCATTCGATCATCACGGATTACGAGACCGTTCCTTGTGAACCTTATGAAAAGACGGTCATGGTAGAAGTTACACGTACTGTACAGATATGCTCCGTCTGTGGCGCACGGAAGTAGCCATCTACAGAAAATGCAAACTTTACAATAATAAATCGATTTAAGTGAATCTCTGCCATTGCACATACAGGAAAAGAGATTCACTTTTTC
>DWYK01000164.1 GCA_019118705.1 Candidatus Merdibacter merdigallinarum
CTTCAAATGATGACTGGTCTGTACGGCGACACGCCACAGAAGTCCTACGACACTGCGTTAAGGTTATGCGCTTTACATCCGGACACTGTCCGGATCTATCCTACGGTGGTTCTGGAAGGCACGGAACTTGCCAGCTTGTACCGGCAGGGGATCTACCGTCCGCCCGGCCCGGAGAAATCGGCGGAGCTGTGCGCGGAGCTTCTGGAGCTTTTTGAGCGCCATCATATCCGTGTAATCCGGCTGGGACTGCACGCTTCCCCGGATTTGGAGCGGTCCGCTATTGCGGGGGCTTACCACCCGGCCTTTGGAGAGCTGTGCCAGAGCAGGTTATTCCTGCGCCGGATTGTCCGCGCGTTTCGGGAGCACGGGATCCCGTCCGGCAGCGTTACTGTATTTGTCTCCCCGCGGGATATTTCCCGGGCACTCGGCCAGAAGAAAGCGAATCTGGAAGCTCTCGCGGCGCAGGGGTGGCAGGTACGGTTCATGCAGATCGCGTCGGTGCCGCTTGGAGGGCTCGTCTTTTACGATCCTAAGCTGGAACATAACGTCCTGATTTCAGGAGAGAAAGCAAGGCTAAGCCTTGACGTAGAACGCGGAGCGCTCCCTCCGGTCGCTGACATGCCGATGAGAAGTCATACACTGTCGCGGTAGCGGGCTAGTCGGGGATTTTGTTTGCAGAACGCTATAAACGCGGGCGATTTGGTTTGATCGCGCACCAGGCCGGGCGGAGGTACGACGCTTTCGCGTTCTGCCCGCCGCAGGCGCGGAGCCCATCTACATAGAACAGGAGGGCAGAGGATTGCTCTTAAAATCTCTGGAGCTTCAGGGCTTCAAAACTTTTCCAGATAAAACAACGCTTACCTTTGACCGCGGCATCACGGCGGTGGTCGGGCCGAACGGGAGCGGAAAAAGCAACATCAGCGACGCCATGCGCTGGGTGCTGGGGGAGCAGTCCACCCGGATCCTGCGCTGTTCCAAAATGGAAGATGTGATCTTCAACGGTACGCCCACACGGCGCGCGCAGGGCTACGCCGAAGTCACGCTAACAATCGATAATTCCGGCCGCGAGCTTGCCTTTGACAGCGACGCCGTCGCCGTGACGCGCCGTTATTACCGCTCGGGCGACAGCGAGTACCTGCTCAATAAGGCGGCTGTCCGCCTGCGCGACATCCACGAGCTTTTCATGGATACCGGCCTCGGGCGCGACGGGTACTCCATCATCGGGCAGGGCAAAATCGACAGCATCGTCGGCGCGCGCTCTGAGGATCGGCGCGAGGTCTTTGAGGAGGCCGCCGGGATCTCCCGGTTCCGTTACCGTAAGGAGGATTCGGAGCGCAGACTCCGGCAGGCTGAGGAAAACCTTCTGCGCCTGCGCGATATTCTGAGCGAGCTTGAAGCGCGCGTCGGGCCGCTCCGGGAGCAGGCAGAAAAGGCGAAGCAGTATTTGGAATATGAAAAAGAGCGCCGCGGGCTGGAAATCGGTCTGTGGCTGAATACGTTGGCACGGTCAGCGAAAATCCTGCGCGAGAACGACGATCGGATTCTCGTGATCCGCGGCAGATATGAGGAGATCGAAAAGCAGATAGAGGAGATTGGCCGGCGGACAGAGGAAAATTTCTCGGAGATGAACGGTCTTTCCGCCAAAGCCGACGGCCTGCGGAATACGGCGTCCGCCAAGGATGAGGAGGCCGTCCGGCTCGACGGCAACGTCCTTGTTCTGGAAAACGACTGCGCCCACAACCGGGAGACAGCCGAACGGCTGCGCCGGGAGCTGGAGCAGGCGGAAAGCTCCGGGCGGGATCTTGACAAGGAGATCGCCGCCAAGGACGCGGAGATCGCCGCCAAAGCGGAGGACATCCTCCAAAGACAGCAGGAGACGGAACAGGCGCGCCAAGCCCTTTCCGGTATGGAGCAAAAAATGGCCGAGTATTCCGGCCAGATTGAGCAGGCAGCGCGCTTGCTGGCGGAACAGACGGAACGTTCGGCGGACGCCCGCGTGCAGGCGACCACGGCGGCGTCCTCGATGGACGAGATCAGCCGCCGTCTCGATGCGATTGCTGAAGCCGGTTCCCGCCATGAGACGCGCCGGCAGGAGCTTTCCGACGCGCTCACGCAGTACAGGACCGCCCACGACGAGTGGACGCAGAAAGCCGCCGCCCTGACAAACGCGGCGCGCGGCTACGAGATGCGGCTGGAAACACGCCGCAAAAAAGCGGAAACGCTGCGCGGGCAGGTGCAGCAGCTTCAATTAGACACACAGGAGCAGCTGCGGCGCGCCAAGCTGCTGGAGGATCTCGAGAAAAACATGGAGGGCTTCCAGCAGAGCGTCAAAACTGTCATGAAAGAGGCGTCCCGCGGGACGCTGTCCGGGATCCACGGGCCGGTATCGCGGCTGTTCCGGGTGCGTTCGGAATGGGCCGTCGCGATTGAAACGGCGCTCGGCGGGGCGATGCAGAACATCGCGGTTTCCACCGAGCAGGACGCCAAACGGGCAATCGCCCTGCTCAAGCAGCGGGACGGCGGCCGCGCTACGTTCCTGCCGATCTCGACGATGAAAGGCAGAAATCTGCAGGAGCCCGGCCTCGAGGACTGCCCCGGCTTTGTCGGGATTGCCGCCGGGCTGTGCGAATACGAGGATCAATACGCCGGGATCCTTTCCTTCCTGCTCGGCAGGATCGCCGTCGCGGAGGATCTCGACAGCGCGGTATCCATCGCGCGCCGCTATCAGTACCGGTTCCGCATCGTCACGCTGGACGGGCAGGTCGTCAACACGGGCGGTTCCCTGACGGGCGGATCGCTTGCCAAAAATTCCGGCCTTCTCGGCCGCGCGTCGGAGATTGAACGTATCCGTCAAAAGGCCGCCGCGCTGGAGCAGAAGCTCCGTCAGGCAGAGGAAAGATTCAAGGCGGCGCAGCAGGAGGCTTCGGCGGCAGAGGCCGCGCTTGCCGGCGCGCGCGGGGAGCTGTCCTCGGCGCAGGAGGAAACGGTCCGTCTCGACGCGGAGATCCGGCGCGTGTCGTCCGAGCTGCAAACGCTGGATAAAAGCCGCGCCGAGCTGGACGAGGAAGCTGCCCGCGCGAAAATCCGCAGGCAGGAATTCCAGTCCGCCTATGACGCCGCGCAGGAGGCTCTGCGCCGGGCGTCGGAACAGATAGAGCGGGCGAACGAAACGCTCTCTGCCATCGGCGCGGATCGTGACAAAATGAACGCGGAATACAGCGCCCTCGCAGAAAAAATCCAGGAATTGAAGCTTCAGGAGCTTGCCGCGCATAAGGATAAGGCCGCGCTGGAAATGGCGCGAGAGGATCTTCTGCGCCGCCGCGGGGATCAGGGAAACCGCGT
>DWYK01000017.1 GCA_019118705.1 Candidatus Merdibacter merdigallinarum
GTCAATGCCGATGGCGATCATCTCTTCCAGTAGAGCATAGTTTCCCTTCAGGTTATTTCCAGGATGTGCCAGTACCGCGATTCCCTGCTGCTGATGGATGATCGCGAGCACTTGTGTCAGAGAGGGATAGCTGATCACCGTTTCACAAGGCTTCCCCTGCGCATAATAATCCCAATAAAAGTTAACATACGGCTGATCCCCACGGGCTCCGCCGGAACGATATGGTTCCAGCAGCGGATGTTCCCTGTAACGCGGATCATTCAGCAGCACCTCTGCAAACAGCTCTCCAGTATACACACCATTGTCACAAATGGCATCCAGCTGCTCTCTGCATAGCGAAAACCCGAGCGCATTGGTCAGTTCCAGCTTTTTAATCCCCAGTATTTGTTCCTGTCGTTCGACATTTTCCTCCAATTGTTGAAAGATCGCAGCATGATGATCGATCCCATAGCCGAGCACATGCAGGTTCACTCCCTGATACGTACAGTCGATCTCAACGGCCGGGATACAGCGCATCCCTCGTTTTTGCGCTTCCTGTATCGCCTCCTCAACTCCTTTTGTGGTATTGTGATCCGCCAGCGCACAGATCTGAATACCTGATGCATGACACATGGCGATCAGTTCTCTCGGCGTATACTGCCCATCATCACTGTAACAGCTGTGCATGTGCAGATCGATCACAGTTCTCATGGCACTTCTCCTCTCTTTCGATTTCCTTGTGCACGATAGATCCTCTTACGCGCAAATGCGCATGGTGATGCTGTCGATCCATTGCAGCAGATCGGTGAGCACCTGTTCCCGGCAAGCTTCATTGTGCAGTTCATGGCGCGCCGCCGGATACAGCTTCTGCACGATGTTGGTATAGCCGACATTGCGCATCAGGGCGATTGCTTTTTTCCAGGCATGTACGGAACGGATGCAGGGATCTTCCCTGCCGGCGATGTACAGCAGCGGCAGCGAAGGCTTTCGGCACAGCCAGCCGTCACTGTCATACGTATCATAAAGCAGACGAAACAGATTCTGATAACCGTTGAGCGTAAATGGAAATCCGCACAGCGGATCCTGCTCATACGCCTGCACCACTTCGCTGCGTGAACACAGCCAGGCGCTCTTCCCCTCTTTGGCAAAGGCCCGTTCATAACCGCCCATCACCAGTCGATACAGCAATGGGCTGCGGTCATACTCTCCCTTGATCTTGCGCAGCAGACCGCACAGTGCCATGGCCGGCATCACCAACGGATTGGCGCTGGGAGAACCGCAGATAACGGCTCCGTCCACCTCATAATCAAAGCGGCGCAGGTAACAGCGGACGGCCAGAGAACCCATGCTGTGACCGAAGATGATATATGGAAGATCGCCGAAGCGCTTCTTCATGCAGTGCACGACCTGATGGATGTCATTGATGATCCACACACCGCTGTCATCGTAAAAATAGCCGAGATCCTTGGGGTGGCGGATGCTCTCTCCATGACCGCGCAGATCAAAGATGACGGCTGCATAACCGTTGTCGCTCAGCAGATCGAGCACATGCTGATAACGTTCCTTGTGCTCACACATGCCGTGCACCAGGTGTACGATTCCCCGGATCTCTCCCTCCGGCAACTGCAGGATGCCCGACAGCATCAGCGCATCTTCGTCCGAAGGAAGCCGCAGCAGTTCTCTCTTCATGCACATCCCCTCCTGTATCAAATTATAACAAGCCACACTTATTTTCGCAATAAAGGCCGTTTTGTGCTATATTTATGACATTGAGATACGGGAGGTCCTTATGAAGGTATGCGGAATCGTCGTGGAATACAATCCGTTTCACAACGGACACCTACACCATCTGCAGCAGGCCCGCAGACAGAGCGGGTGCGATGTGGTGGTCGCCGTGATGAGCCCTCACTTCGTACAGCGCGGAGAGCCGGCCATCTGTGATAAATGGGCACGGGCAAAAGCGGCCCTTGCCTGCGGGGTCGATCTGGTGATCGAGCTGCCGACGCTGCACGCGGTGCAGAGCGCTGCTTATTTTGCGCAGGCAGCGGTCGAGCTGCTGGCACTTGCGGATACGGATGTGATCGTCTTCGGCAGCGAAAGCAGCGACCACGCCCAGCTGGAAGAAGCGGCACGCCGTTTGGAACATGTCGTCGTAAATGAGCGCAGTCAGAGCATTGTGCGGCAGTATGAAAGCCAATTGGGAGCGATGGCACCCAATGACATCCTGGGCATCCACTACATCCGAGCGGCCAGACCTTACGGCATACAGACGCTGTGCATCAAGCGCACCAACGATTACCACTCCTGCAAGATCGATGCACCCATCGCCAGTGCGACGGCCATCCGCCATGCCTTTTTCCACGGTGAAGATGTCAGCGCCTATACGCCGCTGGCAGCACAGCTGGATGCGAACCGACGGCTCTCTGCGCTGTACCCATATCTGCAGACACAACTGCTTCTGGATGATCCCGCAAAGATGCGCGCTTGCTTTCTCATGGATGAAGGGATCGAGTCCCTGTTCATCCAGGCAGCCAAAGCAAATGACACGCTGGAGGCGTTCCTCGATCACTGTACGAATGCCCGCTATACACGTTCCCGCATCCAACGGACATTGATCCACTACCTGCTTCACACCAGCAAAGACGACGCCAATCAGCATGCGCTTCCGGCACACCTGCGCTTGCTCGCCTTTACGAAGCAGGCGCGGCCGTTGTTGCGAAAGCTGCAGGATGAAGGACGACCGATCGTCTCCCGCTTTCACGACCTGCCTCTGTTTTACCGACAGATGGAACGAAAGGCCACCATCCTCTATACCCATGGTGATGTCAAAGAAAGAAAGCGCCTGTTAGCCAGAGAGGGGGAAGGACCATATGCCGATCTTAGCGATCATCATCACTAGCCTTGTGAGCATCTTTGTCGCAGGAGCGATCGTCCTCCTTCACTTTTTTCCCCGAGCGCCCCGACAGCAGCATGCGCACTATGACTTTGCCCTTGTGCTGGGCTGCCCCTGCCTTCCGGACGGATCGCTCAGCCGCATGCAGAGACGGCGGATGGATCATGCTCTTTGGCTGTATGAACAAAATGCCTGTTCCCTGCTGATCGTCAGCGGAGGAAGCGTAAAAAACGAACACGGAGAAGCAGCGGCCATGCTCGCCTATGCCAGGAGGCAACATGCGATCCACGCTGAAGCGGAGACCCGTGCGACCAACACCTATGAAAATTTCGTGTACGCAAGAGCACTGTGGGAGAAACATCACTGTCACAGCGCGATCATCGTTACTTCTCCTTTTCATGCACGCAGGGCCAATTATTTCGCAAAACGCTATTTCAGCGATTACTGCATCAGCACCTATGCCCAGCACGACCGTCTGCGCAACTGGCCGATCGAATGGTACTGCATGTGCAAATGCCTGTGGATCGAATGGAAGATCCACAGACAGAACAAAACAGGCAAACAGAAGAGATGAAACGCTGCACCATGCAGCTCCTCCTGCATAAGGGCGTTTTGCCCGACAAAAAAGCGGAAGCCTTCGCCGCAACACTCATTGTTGCACGGTCTTCCGCCGTTTTTATATCCGATCACTGAGATCAGTGGATGACACGCTCGACATCGTTGACGCTGTTGATCTTACGCAGATTGGCCATCAGCGTCCGCAAGTGTTCCGCATCCCGGACACCGACCGTCATCTTGGTCGTTGCGGTGATCCGGTCATCGTTCACCTTGGAATCTACATGATTCATCTGTGCCTTGCACTGGGAGACGACCGTTACGATATCGCTGAGCAGATAGCTGCGGTCGTTGGAATGGATGATGAGGTCGACATCATAGCTCTTCTCTTCCAGACCTTCCTCCCACTCCACGCTGATCAGCCGCTGCTTTTCATTTATGATGTTGGGACAGTCTTTCCGATGGACCTTGACGCCCTGCCCTTTGGTGATATAGCCGACGATCGCATCGCCCGGCACCGGCGAGCAGCAGGCAGCCAGCTGAACCATCATCGTATCGATTCCCGGCACATGGATGCCGCAGGAAGATTTCTTGCGGGGTTTGTTCTCGGAACGGTTGAACATCTTCAGCAGATCCTCATTGTCGATCGGCGCGCTGATCTTATGCTTGGTCAGCCGTTCGATCACCGCCTGCAGCGAAACCTGTTTGTTGGCGATCGCCACCATCAGATCCGGTACGTTGCTGAAGGAGAGCGAACCGACGATCTGTTCCAGCCGTTTGTGATTGAGCAGGTTTTCCTCCAGGCCACGCCGGCGGACCTCCTCTTCCAGCATGTCTTCTCCTTTATGGATCAGCCCGCTGCGCTTTTCGCTCTCCTGCTTCTGGAAGAAGGAGCGGATCTTGTTGCGGGCATGCGGGGACTTGACGATCTTGAGCCAGTCCTCGCTGGGACCGTTGGACTGATTGCTGGTGCGGATGCTGACGACATCACCGGTCTTCAGCGGTGTATTGAGCGGAACGATCGCCCCGTTGATCGTTGCGCCGACCGTATGATGACCGACCTCTGTATGGATGCGATAGGCAAAATCGATCGGCGTGGCCCCGTTGGGCAGGGCGATGACACGCCCTTTGGGGGTCAGCACGTAGACATTGGCCTCAAAGATGTCCCGCTGCAAGACGTTCATATACTCCAGCGGATCATCGCTCTCCTCATCGCTCATCATCGAGAAGTCCTTGAACCAGTGCAGCTGTTCCTCGATCTCTTTCTGTTCCAGCTCCTGTCCGCCATACTGGGTCTCCTTGTAACGCCAGTGCGCCGCAACACCTCGCTCTGCGATCTCATCCATCTTCTCCGTGCGGATCTGCACCTCAAAGATGTCTCCGTCGCCGGCGACGATCGTCGTGTGCAGCGACTGATACATATTGACCTTTGGCATGGCGATATAATCTTTAAAGCGTCCCGGGATCGGACGGTATTTGGCATGAATATAGCCCAGCACCTCATAACAGCTGACCTCCGTATCCGTAATGACGCGGATGGCCAGCAGATCGAGGATCTCCTCAAAACGCTTGTTCTTCGTGATCATCTTTTTATAGATGCTGTAGAGATGCTTGCTGCGGCCAAAGATCCGGTAAGGGATGTGATGCTCATCCAGCATGTCGCTGATCTCACGGATCATATGCTGTACCTGCGCATCGCGTTCCGACTCCCGTTTCTCCACCAGCTTGGCAATTTCAAAATATTTTTCCCGATTCAGATATTTGAAGCTGAGATCTTCCAGCTCGTTCTTGATCTCGCTGATACCCAGACGATGTGCGATCGGCGCATAGACCTCCAGCGTCTCACTGGCGATCTTCTTCTGTTTGGCCTCGCTCATGTACTGCAGCGTGCGCATGTTGTGCAGGCGGTCTGCCAGCTTGATCAGGATGACCCGGACATCCTTGGCCATCGCGATGAAGATCTTGCGGTGGTTGCTGGCAAGATACTCTTTCTCATCCTTGAATTTCAATGCGCCGATCTTGGTGACCGACTCCACCAGGGATGCGACCTCTTCCCCAAACAATCGGGCGATATCCTCTGTCTCCACGTCGCAGTCCTCGACCGTATCATGCAGAAAGCCGGCAGCGACGGTCTTGGGACCGGTCCGCAGCAATGCCAGCGTATAGCCGACCTGCACCGCATGAATGATATACGGCTCACCGCTCTTGCGAAACTGCCCTTCATGCTGTTCCTTGGCAAACAGATAGGCCCGGGTGATCAGATCGATGTTTTCCGGCTTGTGAATATATTTTTTTGCTTCCTCCAGCACTTCCTCAAATACAACGGACTTCTTATTTACCATACACCATCACCTCCCGCATAGCATAAGAAGGTGAGAACTACTCACCTTCGTACGTCAGTAAAGAAAGCACCTCCAGATCGGACAGTACCTCCCGTCCGTGCAGGTCCTCCAATTCAATGATAAACGCACAGCCGACCGGCTCTCCTTTCAGCTCCCGGATCATCTTCACGCTGGCCTCTACCGTTCCTCCGGTCGCCAACAGATCATCGATGATGACGACGCGCTGTCCCGGAAGGATGCTGTCCACATGCATTTCCAGTACATTGGATCCATATTCCAGATCATAGGAGCAGCTGATCGTCTTGCGTGGAAGCTTCCCTGGCTTGCGCACCGGCACGAAACCGATGCCCAGCTGACAGGCAACCGGCGCACCAAACAGGAATCCGCGGGATTCCGGTGCGACGATCACATCCGCCTGCAGACGTCTGGCAAAATCTGCCAGCTGATCACAGGCATAGCGAAAGGCATCTGCATTCGCCAGCAGTCCGGTCACGTCCCGGAAAATGATCCCCTCTTTTGGAAATCCCTCGATCGATGCGATATACTCCTTGAGATCCATATAGCATTCCCCCTTGTTATACGCATGCTATTATAGCAGATTCATCGTGCTTTTTCATCAGGAACCACGGATTTCTGAGCGATTTTCCTGATTTTCCGGCTTTTTTCTCAGCGTTCCACCTCACGCAGGATCATGCTGACCTTTCGCTGATGACGGAACTGATTGATGCCCAGCGTGCCGCCAAAATGCCGGAAGCCGCCTTCCTTGAGGTCCTGCATGCGATCGCCCACATGAAAGAACAGCAGCTCCATCCCGTTTTTCTCTGTCCATTTCATATGCTGCTCTCCGCTGAGCGTTCGGGTATCGGCAATCGTCAGATCTTGCACACAGAACAGCGGCTCTTCAAAGCCGTTGCCGAAAGGGCGCAGCAGCCGAAGGGAATCGACCTGTTCCAGGGTCAGCAGTTCCCGTTCGATCGGAATGTAACGTGTCTGCACCGGCGGCAATGGCAACAGCAGCTGCATCTTCTTCTCCACGTAGCGCTCGACCTCCCCGCGGTCGCGACAGTCAAACGCGATTCCGGCAGCCAGCGCATGCCCGCCATATTCTTTCAGGCAATCGAGATCATCAAAGAAATGGCTGAGATCCACGCCTTCCACCGAACGGATCGAACCACGCAGCCGATCGCCTTTCTGAGCCAGCACCATGCAGGGACGGCCATACTGTTCGCACAGCTTGCCAGCCACCAGACCGACGATGCCCTCATGAAAGCTGGGATCGCTGACGATGAGGAAAGCACTCTGCGAGGAGAGCCGCCGCTGTGCCGTCTGGATCATCTGTGTGCTCATCGCCTTGCGCGTTTCGTTGAGCACGGCGATCTGCTTGCTCACGGTGATCAGGTCGCTGCCGTTTTCGCTGAGCAGGTAGCGCACGATGTTGTTGACGTTGCAGCGATCGGACAGACGTCCTGTCACATTGAGCTTCGGAACGATCTGAAAGGCGATCTTCGTCTCATCCCAGACAGAAGAGTCATTGGCCAGCAGCTGAATGCTGCGCACGCGCTGCTGATTCAGCAATGCGATGCACTGCCGGACGATCGAACGTGTTTCTCCCTTCATCTCCATGACATCTCCGATCGCAGCCACGCCAGCATAGACGATCTGTCGCTCATTGACGGTACCAAGCGCCCGGCTGACCTCCAGCGCGACCCCAGCACCGCTCAGCGTGCGAAACGCTTCGCCCATCCGCTGCGGATGCAGCAGACAGCTGCAGACGATCGGCTCCTGTGCATCCATCACATGGTGATCGGTCACGATCACATCCAGCCCCAGCTGCCGGGCTGTCTGCAGCGGCGCAAAGGCCCGTACGCCGTTATCGACGGTGATCAGCAGTGAATAAGCGCGTTCTTTTGCCATGCGGACCGTCTTCTCATTCAGTCCGTATCCCTCACTCAGACGATCCGGGATATAAAAGCCCACGGTCAATCCGAAACGGCGCAGTGCATCGACCATGATGGCCGTCGCGCAGATGCCGTCCGCATCATAATCGCCGCACACCAGTACCTTTTCCTGATCGTTACGTGCCTGGCGCAGACGTTCCACCACCTGTGCCATTCCTTCTGCCTCCCATGGATCCACCATCGTCGCCTCCGCGAGCAATGCGGCGATCTGATCGTCGCTGCAGTCGCGGCAAGCGACGACCCTCGCACAGAGCCGGGTGAGCCCAAAACGCACCATCAGCTCATTTTCCCGTTCGATATCGAGCCGTTCTTCCATCATAATCGTCTTTCCTTTCTGTCTGTTTTCCTCTGTCATGCGATCACTGTAAGTGATCGTGTCTGATTCTCTCTCCATTGTATCATCCCAGATTTTCGTTGCAAATGCAAACGCTCCTGAAAACGCAGGCTATTCATCGGCAGCGCGCTCCACGTGTCCGCCGGAGCCGCATTGCCTCTGCCGGGATGCTTTACGAATAAGAAAACCGCACAGCCCTCCGTGCGGTTCATTCACTAATCGTTGATTCCCGGAATCGTCATCTCATCCAGTTCTTTCTTACCGGTGTGTTTTTTCTTCTTTTTCGCTTTCTTCGGTTTCTTGTGCAGGCGCAGGTAATACCACAGCTGTGCAGCGATGAACATGGAAGAGCCCGCACCGGCGATCAGACCGATCAGCAGCGTCAGGTTGAAGACGGAGATGCCGTCACTGCCAAACAGCAGCAGCGCGATGACCGGCAGCATCGTCGTCAGCGTCGAGAACACCGAACGCGTGCAGGTAGTAGCAAGCGCCTCGTTGACGAGCGTGCGGTAACCGTCCTTGTCCAAATGTTCGCGTGTCTTTCGCACGTTCTCACGGATGCGGTCAAAGACGACGATCGAGTTGTTGATCGAGTAACCGATGATCGTCAGCAGGACCGCGACGATCTCGGTATTGATCTCCAGACGCAGGATCGCACAGAAGGCAAGGATGATGATGACATCATGGATCAAAGCGACGATACCGGACAGCGCATAATCCCACTTAAACCGGATCGAGACATAGATCAGGATACCGATCCATGCCAGCAGCGAGATGATGACGGCATTGCGCACCAGCTCACGTCCGATCACCGGTGTAACGATGTTGTCATTGACCTCATGACCATACGTTTCCTGCAGCGTGGTCTTGACCTGGCTGAGCTGTTCGGAATCGATGGCCTCCTTGATGTAGACATTGGCCGTCGTATTCTCACTGCCGCCCAGACGGATGCTGTCCACCTCGATGCCCAGATCCGCCAACTGCTGAGTGAGCGCATCTGAATCGATCGTGGAATCGCTTTGGACGATCAGGCTCGTGCCACTGGAGAAGTCGATGCCAAAGTTCATGATGCCTTCGCTGTTGACCCCGTGATAGAGCATGCATCCGGCAGCGACCACGATGACAGCCAGTGAGGTAAAGATGAAATACTTCGCTTTCCCGACAAAGTCAAACTTTCTGAAGATCGGGAACTTTCGGCGCTCTTCGTTTTTGGAGACATCCGGCACATCGTTCTTGCGGACACTGAACAGCTCGTAGCGATTGTCGAGACAACCGCTCTTGACCAGCAGGCCCAGCAGGAAGCGAGCGACGAAGACGATCAGCAGCAGCGTTGTCAGCGTGGAGACGATCAGCATGGTCGCAAAGCCCTTGACGCTTCCCGTACCCAGCAGATAGAGGATGATTGCAGAGATCAGCGTGGTCATCTGCGCATCCAGGATCGTACGGAACGATTCTCTGGAGCCCTCTCGGAACGCGCTCTGCACGCTTCGTCCGTGATACATCGCATCTTTGATGCGTTCAAATGTCAGAATGTTAGAGTCGACCGCCATACCGACGCCCAATACGAGCGCAGCGATACCGGAGAGCGTAAAGACGGCCCCCATCGCATTGTACAGCAGGAAGACGACAAAGATGTAGACCGCCAGTGTGATCGCGGAGATCACGCCCGGCAGACGGTAGACGCAGATCATGAACAGCATGACTGCCGCAACGCCGATCGCACCGGCAAGCATCGTCGTCGAGAATGCCCCCAGCCCGTAATCCGCCGATACGACATCCGAATACTGCTCGGTCAGCTGCACCGGCAGGGATCCGGAATTGATGAGATCCTTCAGCTCCGTTGCGCTTTCCTGCGTGAAGTTTCCGCTGATCTGCGCACTGTTGCCGCTGATCCCCTCTGATACGGTGGCAGCAGAGATGTACGCCGGGTCTTCCTTGCGGGACTCTGCCGCATAGGACTGCCCTTCCTCATAATCCAGCCAGGCGACGATGAGGTTCTGCCCGCTGCTGCGCTGGGCGATCTCGCTGGTCACCTGATAGAACGTGTCCGAATCCTTCAGACTGAGATTGACGACATAGTTGCCATACTGATCCTGTCCGACGCTGGCGCCCCCCTCTTCCAGCACGCTGGCGTCCATCAGCAGATTGTCGTTGACATCGCGAAAGGTCAGATTGGCCGTCGAGGAGATGATGCGGCGCGCCTGATCCGGACTGTCTACACCGGCCAGGGAGACACGGATGCGATCATTTCCTTCCACCGTGATCTCCGGCTCGCTGACGCCCAGCACATCGACACGCTTGCGCACCGAGGACACGACCGCCTCCATATCCGGCATCTCCTGTCCCTCCAGCGGAGTTACCTGATAGAGGATCTCAAATCCTCCCTGCAGGTCCAGTCCCAGCGTCATGCTGTTTCGGATGTCCGAAGCAAATGCGATGATCACTGCGATGATGGTCGCCACGATGATGCCAAACGCGGCTAGTCTTGATTTCTTCATTGATCCATTCCTCCAATTTTGCGATACACTTCATCCAGGTCTGCAGACTTTCCCATGATGACGACCTGTTTGGTCAGATAGGCGACGATCTCCCCCACGCTTACATGCAAGATATCGTTGACTGCCTCCTGCAGGTCCTGCGGCTGCCTGCGTTTCCAGGTAAATCCCCGCAGCGTATCCTCCAGATGTTGATATGTCAGAGAGGCCAGCTGCTCGCGCTGAAGTCTGCTCAGCTGTAAATGGATAGCAAGCTGAATATACGGATTCTGAAACAACTGCTCCATCGCTTGCCCTCCCCTCTGAATATAGCTTCCTAATTATACCATCATTTCACACAGTTTTGTATTTAATTTTTTACTTCTTATCCGCTCAAACAGGCATTCACTCCCGACAGGTATGCGTTTTTCCCCCTGCTTTCCGCATCCGGCAACAAAAAAAACACATAAGCATCCTTCCTTTTTCATACATATGTCTTGAGTGTGATGCCATGAAAAAGACCGTTGTCGTCTCTGCCTTCCATCTGATCTACATCTCCGTGCTCGCCAAGCTGCTCTCCTTTCTCGTGCGCATCCTGTTAGCCAGAAAGCTTGGCAGCGAGGCGATGAGCTGCTATTCGATCGTTGCGCCCACGATGGTCTTTCTGATCAGTCTTGTCCAGCAGGGCATTCCTGCCGCCCTGAGCAAGCTGTCCGCACAAAGCAGCGATCCAAAGCTCCCGTTGGCCGCCGGTGCCTGCATCAGCGCACTGACCATCGCGCTGACCCTGTCCCTGTTCACCTGCATCCTCCCTTTTTTCGCCGGGGAACTGCTGCACGACATTCGTCTGATCCCTGTCCTGCGCGCCCTGTTGCCATTGTTGCCGGCAGTTGCCCTCAGCGGTCTGCTGAAAGGGTATCTGCAGGGGATCCAGCACCATTATGCGGCCAACATCACTCAGCTGTATGAAGAAGCCGCCCGCATCGTGTTTCTCGTCGTCTGCTTTGCGCTGTTTCCCACGCAGGACCCCATCGCGCTCGCTTCCCTGGCGATGTTCAGCGTCACCGTCGGTGAACTGGCCAGCTGCATCTGCATGCTGTTTCACCTGCGCTTTTCCTTTCATCACATCCGCATCGCGCCACGGGTGCTGTCCCGGGTACGACCGGATCAGCTGCGGGATATCCTGTCCATCTCCATGCCGATGATGGGCAGCCGGCTCAGCGGTTCTCTCACTTATTTTCTGGAGCCGATCTGCATGTTGCTGCTGGTGCCTGCCTCCATGAGCGCGCAGATCGTCGAAGGATACGGGATCCTCAACGGCTATACGCTCCCGCTGCTGACGATGCCCAGCTTTCTGAGCATCACCCTCAGCAACTATCTGCTCCCCTCGTTCAGCTATGCCATCGCACACCATCAGAAAAAGCAGGCAAAAAAAAGCTGCCTGCTCATCCTGAGCTGCTGTCTGCTGTTCGGGATCCTCTATGCGCTGTTCTGCTACTGTTTCAGCGAGCCGCTGTTTCAGCTCTTCTATCATACGAGTCAGGGTTCAGATCAGCTGCATGTATTGGCCCTGCCCTTCCTGTTCTACAGCCTGCAGCCCCCGCTCAGTGCCCTGCTGCACGCCTGTTCCCTGTCCGCACAGGCCTTCTGTGATACGCTGATCGGTTCCCTGTTCCGCCTGGGATGTGTCTGTTTTCTGACCCCATATCTACAGGTAGAGGCCCTGCTCATCGCATTGAGCGGCGGCATGCTCATCACGACCTTCCTTCATGCATTGCGCCTGCTGCGTTATGATCTTCATGGCCGCTCTAGGGCAGCTGACGGCGGATGACGAACAGTCCATCCTTCTGATAAAGGCACAAAAAGACCGCTTCTGCCGTCGTCCCCTGTTTTCCCAGCTGCTGTGTCAGCCACTCCCGATCCTTTCCGATGCTGCGAAGCACCTCCCTATCGATCACCCCGTCGCTGATCAGCGGATGCGGGTAGCGAACACGACAGCTCTTCTTTGGCAGGATGGAAAGTGTTCCGTTGTTTTCCAGGATCGCAAAGGCAACCTCATCCGGGGAAGACAGATCCTTGCCATGCAGCTGTGACATGAGATCATCGATGCTGTAACGCTCCTTTCGCATCATCTGCTGATCGATGCATCCGTCTCTGATCAGGATGACCGCCTTACCGTCAAAGAGATCCCGTATCCGCTTGCTCTTCAGCAGGATCCAGGAGATGGCGATCTGCATGAGCGCCAGCACGGCGATCGGCACCAGCGAGCGAAAGATGCTCGAATGGGTATCAGTGATGGAAATTGCCAGCAGCTCTGACATGACCAGATAGATGACGACATCAAAGACGCTCAGTTCACCGACTTCCCGCTTCCCCATGAGACGCAGAGCGAAGATGATGACGAAATAAACGATGATGCACTTGACCATCAGTTCCATATAAGAGGCAAATTCTTCCATCATAAACAGCTCCCTTCCATCATATGTTGCATTGAGGTGAAATCAAATGAAACCATGGATGCGTCCCTATCTCTTCTCCATCGGACTGCTCCTTGGAGGCCTGCTCTTATTCTCTCTCATTTCCTCTGCCTTATACGCGTGGAATTGGATCGACGCGAATGCTTACCGTCTGCTCAATACGCTGTTTGGCTATCTCAGCTTTGGGTGCAGCGGGATCTGCTTTGGTGCCATGATCGAAAAAAAAGCGCTTCTTCAAGCACTTTTCATGGGAATTCTGTTCACGCTGTTCGCCCTTGTTTTGCAGGAGGGCAGTGGGTGGATCCATCTGTTCGCGCACAGCGCCCTGTGGTTTGGCATGGCCGTCCTCATCCGCTCGCTGCGCAGGCGTTAGCTCTCAAAGGAGAACAGATCGTCGCTGTGGAGATAGCCAAAATGCGCATAGGCCTTTTCGGTCACCACACGTCCCCGCGGTGTACGATTGATAAAGCCGATCTGCAGAAGATACGGCTCATAGACATCTTCCAGGGTCATGCTCTCCTCACCGATGGAACTGGCGATGGCCTCCAGTCCGACCGGGCCGCCCTTGAAGCGTTCGATGATCCCTTTGATGTATTTGTGATCCACGCTGTCCAGACCGAGGTGATCGACCTTCAGACGGTCCAGCGCCTCGCTGGCGACCTCCTTGGAAACGACGCCTTCATTGAGCACCTGGGCAAAGTCGCGCACCCGTCGAAACAGGCGGTTGGCTATGCGCGGGGTGCCGCGGGAACGCAGGGCGATCTCATGCACGGCTTCCCTGTCGATGTGCGTGTCCATCACTCTGGCCGTACGACAGATGATCTCTTCCAGATCCGCCAGCTCATAAAACTCCAGCTGTGCGCTGATCCCGAAACGATCGCGCAGCGGTGCGGTCAGATCCCCGGCCCGTGTCGTCGCTCCGACCAGCGTAAACGGCGGAAGATCCAGACGGATGCTGCGCACCGAAGCGCTGTCCTTGCCAACGACGATGTCGATGCAGTAGTCTTCCATCGCCGGGTACAGGATCTCCTCTACCTGTTTGGGCAGACGGTGGATCTCATCGATGAACAGGACATCCCCTGCCTCCAATGTGGACAGGATGGCAGCGAGATCGCCGCTCTTTTCGATGGAGGGCCCGCTGGTCGCCTTGAGGTGACCGCCCATCTCATTGGCCAGGATGTACGACAGCGTCGTCTTTCCCAGTCCCGGCGGACCGTACAGCAGCACATGATCCAGCGCCTCATTGCGCTGTTTGGCCGCATCGATGAAGACCCTCAGATTGTCCTTCAGCTGACGCTGCCCGATGTATTCGCTCAAACGCTGCGGACGAAGGCTGAACTCGCCCTCATCCATGCGTTCTTTTTCATTTGAAACGATCCTCTCCATGTTCATACCCCGCTTTTCTTCGCCAGGATGCCCAGCGCCTTCCGGATATACTCATCCGTATGCAGTCCCTCCATGGCAGCCAGTTCCTTGTGCACCGCAGAGAGCTCCGCATTTCGATAGCCCAACGCCTTCAGCGCCTCCATGGCATCGCTCAGTTCCTGATTTTCTTCCGCTAACGGTTCCTTGCTGTCTTCGACCAGCTTGCCCTTCAGATCCAGGACGATCTGTGAGGCGGTCTTTGCGCCGATGCCCGGCAGCCCCTTCAGTGCCTTTACATCATTGCTTTCGATATATGTGATCATCTGTTTCGGCGAACAGACGGCCAGCATGCCAAGCGCGGTCCGCGCACCGACCCCTTTTACCGAAATCAGCCGCAAAAACACTTCATACCCTTCCATGCTCTCAAAACCAAACAGCGAGATATCATCCTCCCGTACCTGCTGATACGTATACAGGATCACCTCGCTGCCCAGGCGCAGCGAACGGGGATCCGCAACGAATACCCGATAGCCGATCCCGTTGTTCTCAATGATCACCGAATCGGCTGCCGCGCTGTAAATCACGCCCTTGATAAACGCTATCATCTTCCATCACCTCGTCTATTATAGCATGCTTCCCACGAAAAAAGCAGTCCTGTTCACTGCCTTCTTCTCTATAGATCGATCTCCAGCTCCACCGGACAGTGATCGCTGCCGTAGACATCCGTGTGGATGCGGGAATCGATGATCCGCTCCCTGAGCCGGTCCGATACGATAAAATAGTCGATGCGCCATCCGGCGTTGTTCTTGCGGGCGTTGAAGCGATAGCTCCACCAGGAATAGACGCCTTCCTTTTCCGGATACAGATAGCGAAAGGTATCGGTGAAACCGTTTGCCAGCAAGGTGCGCATCTTGTCGCGCTCTTCGTCGCTGAAACCGGCATTGCGGCGGTTCGTCTTCGGATTCTTCAGATCGATCTCCTCTTTGGCCACATTGAGATCGCCGCACAGGATGACCGGTTTGATGGCATCCAGCCCTTTGAGATAGGCCAGAAACGCATCTTCCCACTGCATCCGATAATCCAGGCGGGCCAATCCTTCCTTGGAGTTGGGCGTATAGCAGGTAACCAGATAGAAGCGCTCGTATTCACAGGTGATGACCCGCCCCTCCTGATCGTGTGCTTCGATGCCGAGCCCGTAGCGGACCGATAGCGGCTCCTTTCTGGTAAAGACCATCGTTCCGCTGTATCCCTTACGCTGGGCCGAATACATGTACTGATGATAGCCGGGTGAAAGGATCTCCGCCTGTCCTGGCTGCATCTTCGTCTCCTGCAGACAGAACACATCGGCATCGCACGCCTGAAAATAATCATAAAATCCTTTATTGATGCAGGCACGCAGCCCGTTGACATTCCATGAGATCAATCGCATATCGTTCCTCCTCGCACTTCGTTTGCTGTTCTGTCCTCATTTTACCATATCCGTCAGGGATCGTTGCCACAGATGCCCATACTTTTTAAATACGCTCATCATCTCCCCGGTCAGCGAGATGCCTTCCGCATCGGATGGGATGTCCCGGCGATGGACCCAGCGGGCCATGGACAGTTCATCAAGATCCATGACGATCTGACGATCCCCGCTGACCTCACAGAAGAAACCGGCCAGCAGCGTATCGGTAAACGACCATGGTTGGCTCTTGTAATAGCGGATGTTGCGGACCTGCAGGCCGACCTCTTCCATCACCTCCCGGCGAACAGTGTCCTCCAGCGTCTCGCCGATCTCACAAAAACCGGCGATCAGTGCATCCTTGCGATAGCTTCTGCCCGCGTAACGCGTCAGCACGATCTCATCTTCATGGATGACCCCGACGATGACCGCCGGCACGATCTTAGGGTACACCATGTTCCCACAGTGATCACACCGCAGCATGCGCTCTTTTTCATCTGAATGCATGCTGCGGCCACAGCTGCCGCAGAACAGGTGCGTCTGATACCAGTTCCACAGCTGATGACCGCTGACGGCCGCCATCGCAGCGACCCGATCACGCAGGGTGCGCAGGACGTTCAGGGCCAGAAACGCATATCCCGCCGGCAGCTGCTTCGCCTCCTGCAGCAGCGTGTAATACGCCCGCTCATCGATCGAAAACAGATATTGCAGCCGGTCACGGTCCTCCCCGCACAGTTCCTTGATGGTGGGAATGTGACCATCCTCCTGCATGTACACGCGTCCTTTGCGATAAAGCAGCACTCCATCGCCCGTCTTTGGCGGACGGGGATGATATTGATTGTCAAAGTGATGTGGTGCGATGTCCTGTATCATGCTGATCCCCTCTCGTTTCGTTTTCTATTATAACGCAGATCAAAACCAGGGGCAAAAGAAAAGAGCCTTATGGCTCTTAGACGGATGTCTTCATCCGTGCAAATGCGATGAAGCATAAGATCATCTCCACGACGACGAAAAAGAAATACATCGGAAACAGGACCATCGCCACCGCATACAGGATACCGGCCGTCAGCGCAAAAGCGCGTCGGTTCAGCAGCATTCCCAAAACGTTGAAGATCGCCGCGATCAGCGTACAGACCAGATGCGGCATCACCATCACTGTCGCGATCGATGCCCCCAGCGCCTGTGCGCCGTCTTCGACACCGGCTGCCTGTCCCCAGTAAAACAGCGAATACACCAGGTAAAGGAGCGCGATGATCAATGCGGCCAGCAGACATTTATTCCATTTTTTCATTTCATTTTCCCTCCCTTGCCTCTACTGTATCAGAAAGGAGGGCGGTCTTGGTCTGCAGCCAGCAGACTATGGAAGAACGGCCGTCAGCACCACGTTGATCAATGCGGTCGCAAAGGCGATCACAAAGGCGGATGCCCCGCTGAGCAGGACCACCAGCAACAGCTGTACGACACCGGGATGTTTCCGAAAAAAAGCAGAAGGCAATCGTTGCGGGAGATGCAGGAGCGCCGCCAGCTGCCGGCGGCGACAGAAGAGCAGGGCCGGCACAAACAGGATCAGAAACAGAGCGATCCGCAACAGGACCTCCTCCCACGGAGCACGGGCCCCTTCAACCGTCGCACTGAAGCTTCCCAGCAAGAGGAAACTGCCCAGCAGCGACAGAGCGATCCGCTGGCGTCGGGAACAACGGATCCCTCCCCACCTTCGTTCAAACGCTTCCTGCAGCTGATCGATGTTCTGATAACGATCCTTTGGATTCAGCTCGATGCAGCGGCGGACGATCGCCTCTGCCGGCGGTGGTGCCAAGACAAAGGAAGGCAGATGGCCGCAGTACAGTTCATTGAGGATCACGCCGAGCGAATAGATGTCACAGCGCGGATCACTGTTTTCAAAGCCGAGCTGCTCGGGTGCCGCTTAGCCCAGCGTACCGACGATCGTCGAACGCTTTTGACAGGCACTGTCATAGGGCTTGGCGATATCAAAATCAAACAGGATCACCACCCCGTGCACCAGCATGAAGTTTTCCGGTTTGAGATCGCGATGGATGATCGGCGGATCGAGATGATGCAGCGTGTGGATGATCGTCAGCATCTGCGTAAAGATTGCATCCGCCTGCTGCGAAGACAGCCCGCGTGCGCACACATCGCTCAGCAGTTCCCCGCTGAGATGCTCCTCCCACACGAGAAAAGAGGATTCCCGCTCTTCGATGCGCTCGATGTGAACGATGCCATCATCCTCCATGCGCTGCACGCTCATCGGACGCTGTTTCAGCTGGAGGAATCCCTACAGGCACACGGTCTGCCGCTCCTGCAGCGCTATGAGTGAACCATCGCCGTTTTATCACAAACACAGAGAGACCGCAGGACATCGGGAGATCGCTCCCGCTTCCTGCGGTCTTTTCGCTGTCAGCTGCCGACGCTGATCGTCTCCGGCAGCGTGCTGCCACCATCGATGACCACCTGTGTACCGGTGATGTAGCGGGCTTCCTCACTGCCTAAAAACGCTGCAAGCTCCCCGACTTCCTCCGGTGTGGCCAAACGTCCCAGCGGGGTCGCAGCGGCGATCCCCTGTGTGACGGAAGCCGGATCTTCGGCATTGGACTGCACTGCGATGCTCTGGGCCATCGGTGTATCGACATAACCCGGGCAGATGGCGTTGACACAGATGCCGTCTTTGGCAAACTCCCTGGCCAGTGCCTTGGTCAGCCCGATCAGCGCCGCCTTGCTGAGGGCATATGCCGCCTCGCCCGGATCTGCGACCATATAGCCGGTCACCGAGCTCATGATGACGATGCGGCCGCTGTGTGCTTCCACCATGACCGGCAACACCGCCTGTGCGATGTTCCAGGTTCCCTTGATATTGACATCGATGTGATGGTCGCGGTCTTCCTCGCTCGCATCCAGAAACGAACCCAGCCGACAGACACCGGCATTGGATACGAGCACATCGATCCGCCCAAACTGCTCCATGCCCAGACGGACCGCTTCCCTGCAGTCCTCCATTCGGCTGACGTCGCATCGGACAAACTGCGCACGAATGCCATACGCATGCATCAGCTCCTCACAAAGCGTCTTCGTCGATTCACTACGGGCACACAGGATCAGATCGGCCCCCTCTCTCGCATAGACACAGGCGATCCCCTCACCGATTCCTTTGCTGGCACCGGTGATCAGTGCAACCTTTCCACTAAGCTTTCCCATCGGTAGCTACCTCCTTTTCTCTATCTTCATTATACAGCATCTCCCCTTTTATAAAACCGCTTTACTTTAAATGATGGCACAGCTATAATAAATGTAGGTATTTTCCTATAGAAAGGAGCGATCCTGATGAAGATCCAGATGAAGAAAAAGAAACGGATTGCCATTATTTTGGTGATATTGTTGTTGGTTTTCATGACCGTTGCTCTCGTTCTCTGGCATCGCATGCAGGAGCGCAACCGCTATGATGCCATGCAGCTCACTTTTACCGAAGATACGGTCATCGAGTATGGCAGCCAGAAAGATGCCGAATCGCTCATCCTCTCTTACAGCGGTGGAACGCTGAAAGAAATCAGTGAACTGGATACCAGTATCGTTGGTAAGCAGCGTATCACTTACACCATGGAGAACGATGGTGTTCGCCGAACATTCACTCATGAGGTGGAAATCCGCGACACGACTGCACCACAGATCCTCTTCCACAGCGATTCCATAACGATCGAAGCTGGCGCAACCTTTGATCCGTCCAAGAATATCCGCTCGGTCAGCGATCCCATCGACGGCGATCTGCCATACCTAAGCGACAATGACGCAGATGAAGCGTGCGGCTATCGCATCCAGAGCGATGTGGATCCACTGACAGCCGGCCATTATACGGTGACCGTCACCGCACGCGATGCAAACGGGAACACGGAAGAAGCTTCCTATCCGGTCGATGTACATGAAGAAGCTTCCGATTCGGTCGATGTATATGAGTCTGCCGCTTTGCCGCCGGCCACCGATGGAGCGACCTATATCGACGGCATCCTGCTCGTCAACAAACAATACGCCCTGCCGCAAAATTATGGCAACGGACTGGATGCCACCGCCTATCAGGCCTTTTTACAGTTACAGGCAGATGCTGCGAAGGCCGGACATTCGATCCCGCTCGTCAGCGGTTATCGCTCTTACAGCTATCAGGCACAGCTCTACGACAGCTATGTTGCCAGAGACGGACAGGCTGCTGCGGACCGCTATTCCGCTCGTCCCGGCCATTCGGAACACCAGAGCGGCCTGGCCATGGATGTGGGTGCGATCGACAACAACTATGGACAGACCCCGGCCGGTCAGTGGCTGAACGCCCACTGCGCCGAGTACGGCTTCATCCTGCGTTACCCGCAGGGCAAAGAATCCATCACCGGCTATATGTATGAACCATGGCACATTCGTTACGTCGGCAGCGCAGCTGCAAAGGCGATCATGACAAACGGCCTGACCCTGGAAGAATACCTGGGCGTTGCCTGAAACGACCATACCTGCACTGAACGGGCCCTGTTTTCCCAAGGAAAACAAGGGCCTTTTTACATGAAAAGGATGGCCCCGTACAGGAAAAGCCATCCTCCTTGTTCCATATCTTATTGCCCTGAGATCCTCCTTGGAATCACTCCATAAAGGTAAACTCATAGCCGCAGATGACAACCGTATCCCCATCCACACAGCCGGCATTGCGCAGTGCTTCATCAATGCCCAGCGTGCGCATCTTGCGGGCAAAGCGCATGAAGTCTTCTTCGTTGTTCAGCTTGCTCATGCGAAAGGTGCGCTCCAGCCCCTCTCCGCTGAGCTCCCACAGCCCGTTGCCGCGGTTATGGACCGTAAACAGCGGCTTCTCCGGCTCGAATTTGTAGAGAACACCTTCATTCTCCTCTTCTTCACTGTCATCGAAGATCGGAAACTGCGGTGTCGTCTCCAGCAGATCGGCCGCCCGGTAGAGCACCGGCTCCAGACCTTCTGCGATGATCGTCGTCGTTTCAAACACTTCGACCTTTGGATAGGCCGCCCGGAAGCGCTGCAGGTTTTCCTGGGCGCCTTCCAGATCCATCTTGTTGGCGAGCACCAGCTGTGGACGTTCCATCAGACGGTATTCATAACTGGCGAGCTCTTCGTTGATGATGCGGTAATCCTCCAGCGGATCACGCCCGTCGTTCGCTCCCATGTCAACGACATGCAGGATGACACGGCAGCGCTCGATGTGCCGCAGAAACTGGTGCCCCAGGCCCTTCCCCTGGCTGGCGCCTTCGATGAGCCCCGGCAGATCGGCCATGATGAAGCTTCGTCCGTCCGGGACCTGGACGACGCCGAGGTTTGGCGCGATCGTCGTAAAGTGATAGTCGGCGATCTCCGGCTTGGCCTTGGAGACGACCGAAAGCAGCGTCGATTTGCCTACGGAAGGAAAGCCGACCAGTCCGACATCCGCCAGCACCTTCAGCTCGACCTGTACGTCGAACTCCTCGCCCGGTTCGCCCAGCTCACTGTACTGCGGTGCCGTGTTGCGGCTGGATTTGAAATGATAATTGCCACGGCCGCCCTTTCCGCCTTTTGCGATGATCGCTTCCTGTCCGGCATGTGTGAGATCGGCCAGGATCCGTCCGGTCTTCAGATTCTTGACGACGGTCCCCAGCGGCACCTTGACGATATAGTCCTCTCCGTTGGCGCCATGCATCTTCTTCGTCTTTCCGTTGCCGCCCGGCTTCGCCTCCATGCGACGGTTATAACGCAGATCCAGCAGCGTCGTCCGTCCGGTGTCCACGCGGAAGATCACATTTCCGCCGTTGCCGCCGTCACCGCCGTACGGTCCACCGTATGCAACATATTTTTCCCGGCGAAACGCGACGATCCCGTCACCGCCTTTTCCGGCCTTCACATGCACCTTAACGCGGTCTACAAACATAGATCCACCTCCTGATTCCAAAAGAAAATCCCCGTATAAGGGGATTTGTTATGCCTGCGGATAAACAGAAACTTTCTTTCTGTCCTTTCCCATACGCTCGTATTTCACAACACCGTTTACCATGGCGAACAACGTGTCATCGCCACCCCTGCCAACGTTTGTGCCCGGATGGATCTTCGTTCCGCGCTGACGGTAGATGATCGAACCGGCATGAGCGAACTGGCCATCGGCTAATTTCGCGCCTAAACGCTTAGAATGGGAATCACGACCGTTCTTTGTCGAACCAACTCCCTTTTTAGAAGCGAACAGCTGGATATCTAAAACGAATTTCATATCTACACCTCCTGTACCGTGATCTGAATATAACCGGAATAGCTCTCTTCCAGTGTCTGAAGCGAGATGAGCGTAGCTGCCAACAGCAACTGTGCGCGCGCATCTCCCTCTTTTGATCGAATGTGGATGTGGCCTTCCGCCATGGAAAGCTCACAGGTTTCATTTGCAAGCTGATCGATCGCATTCAGCATGCCGACCATGATGCTGCTGACGCCGGCACATACGAGATCTTCTCCGTGAGGAGCCTGTCCCGCATGTCCGCAGACATCCAGCTCCAGGATCTCCTGCGCATCCCTGGTGACGGCAACGTGCACCATCGCTTATGCCTCGATGGACTCGATGACGACCTTCGTGTACGGCTGACGGTGTCCCTGCTTGCGGCGGGTGCTTCCCTTCTTCGGCTTGTACTTGATGATCGTGATCTTCTTTCCTTTGCCCTGCTTTTCAACCTTTGCGTTGACCTTAGCACCTTCTACATACGGCGCACCGACCTTTGTCTCTTCACCGCCGATCAGCAATACCTTGTCAAATACGACTGCATCGCCTTCATTGGCTGCTAACTTCTCTACAAAGATGGTTGCCCCTTCTTCGACGCGGATCTGCTTTCCGCCTGTTTCGATAATTGCGTACATACTCGCACCTCCTTTAATCTGTTTTTCTCAAGACTCGCCATCCAAGGTGATGTTTCCATGCTTATGACCTTCTCTGAGC
>DWYK01000165.1 GCA_019118705.1 Candidatus Merdibacter merdigallinarum
CAAAAGAAAAATCAACGCCTTTGATGATGACGACACCTTTACCCAGTTTTCCTATGCCTGTCATAATCTCGGCGTTGATATAAAAACTACGAGCATCGCCCAGGCCAAAGGTCGCATCGAGAGGTTAAATCAGACGTTCCAGTCTCGTTTGCCCATCGAGCTCAGACGTGCTCATATCACTGATATAGAGTCCGCCAATGAATTCTTAAGATCCTACCTGAAAAAATTCAATGACAGATTTGCTCTACGTCTCAATACTACCAAATCTGTATTCGAAACACAACCGTCAATTGAAAAGATCAACTGTACCTTAGCTGTTCTTTCTCCTAGAAAGATCGATGCGGGTCACAGTATCCATTTCCACAACAAGATCTATATCCCTCACAGGCCGAACGGCACCCCGATCTTCTTGAAAAATGGAACGGACTGTATGGTCATCGAATCCTTTGACGCTAATCTCTATGTCAATGTGCTCGATCAGATCTATGTCATGCAGGAGGTCCCTGAGCGCAGCTCGCATTCTGCTGAGTTTGATGCCCCTGCAAAACAGAAGAAACCTCCTAAAAAATATGTCCCTCCTATGGATCACCCATGGAAGCGTGCTTCTTATTTGAACTATCTGGCGAAACAAAAGCACCGCAATTTCGGTGCTAATGTTTAACTTTTTTTGAGACATTTTCAAATTCGGTTGACATATCCATTCTTCCGGCAGGCGCTCAGGGAAGGATCACCAGTGTCTTTCCGATGATCTCCCGATCCTGATTGCAGCTCTTGAGCCGTCCTTCATCGACCGCATAGCGCTGAGCGATGGCCGCATAGGTATCATCCGGCCGGGCGACGACCAGCCGGCAGGTCGTATACGTCGTCTCCTCCTCTTCAAACAGATCATCGAAACAGTCATCCAGAAGGGTCAGCGCATCACTCTCCTCTGCCGGCACCGCTTCCTTCTCCTCATCGACCGCTGCCGCACTCTCCTGCGCCGGCGGCAGCGTTTCTTCCTGCACATCGGCAGGTGTCTCTTCCCGCAGCCCTTCGATCTGCAGTTCGATCGACAGTGCCAGCTGCTGTTGACGGGCCTGTGGGATCACCTCTCCGATCGTGATGACAAAATCTTCCTGGGACAGCTTTTGTGCCGGGGCAAAGACATCCATGTCGATCGTCTCCCGGATGGTCTGCGTTCGATCCTGCATATCCAGATAACTGCCCAGCACATAGAGCGGGCCGATCGCGCGGATGCCGTCCTCTTCTTTTTTATATTGCAGGCCTTCGCGAACGCTGATGCGCTGCAGTTCTTTCACCGCATGCGCCAATGACAGCTCTTTCTCAATTTTCATCGTTTTCATCCAATGTCCTCCCATTTGCATCTATATGTGCACGACCACAAAAAAAGACATGCATTTGGTCGTTTTCCTGTCGTCGCCCCATGAAAATATGATATGATAGTACAGAACATTTTAAGGAGAATGGAAAATGATCAAGATTAGCAAAACAAGTGTTATGAACATGGAAAACGCCATGCGCGGCGCCCGCAATCCGCTCAACAGCTGGAACCGGATGGACAGCCGCTATGACGAAGACGGCAATTTCATCCTGGGGGAGAACGACCGCAATCTGGCCAGACGCCTGGTGCGCGCCGGCAGCGATCACCGCAAGTTCATCCGTCAGATCTTCGTGTCGGTCGATTTCGATGCGCCGCTGTACTGGTGGAAAGAATATGATACCTATAAGATCGCAACGGTGGCCAACTCGACCTCCACGATGCACAAGATCGCCGCGAAGCCCTTTGAGCTCGATGACTTCTCACATGACCACATGAACGAGACAGCGCTCGAGTCATTAAAAGCGACCATCGCCGTTCTGGAACAGCTGCGTCAGGAATACCTGCAGTCAAAGGACAAGCAGGTGTGGTACAGCATGATCCAGTTGCTGCCGACCAGCTATCATCAGCTGCGCACCTGCAGCTTCAACTATGAAACGCTGGTCAACATCTACCATGCCCGCAAAAACCACAAGCTGGAAGAATGGCATACCGTCTGTGACTGGATCCGGACACTGCCTTATGCTGCAGATCTGATCACCATGGAAGATGAGGAGACTGCCTGAGGCGAGGGTCCGATAGCAGAAAGAAGGGGCAAATCATGAATTCCAATCAATGGCTCGATCAGCTGAAAAAAAAGCGAAAGGTCCGGATGGTCTTCTCCATCCTCATGATCATCGCTTCCTCGCTGTTGCAGACATATGTCATCCAGGCCTTCATCAATCCGGCCAACCTGCTGTCTGCCGGCTTTACCGGCGTAGCGATCCTGCTGGATCGCATCGCTCAGCTCTATGGCGGGTTCTTCCCGACCTCGCTCGGCATCCTCGCCTTGAACATCCCGGTGGCGCTCGCCTGTTATCGTTCGGTGGGCAAACGCTTTACGCTGTACAGCTCGCTGCAATTCTGTCTGACTTCCTTTTTGCTGGGAGTCCTGCAGTTTGAACCGATCGTGGACGATGTCATCCTGAATGTCGCGTTCGGTGGATTCCTCAACGGCATGGCCATCACGCTGGCGCTTAAGGCAAACGGATCCACCGGCGGCACCGACTTCATCTCTCTGTACGTCTCCAACAAGATCCGCAAATCGATCTGGAATGAGATCTTCCTGTTCAACGTCTTCATCCTGATCATCTTCGGCGCGATCTTCGGCTGGGAATACGCTGGCTACTCCATCGTTTTCCAGTTTATCTCCACCCGAACGATCTCCACGTTCCATCACCGTTATGAACAGATTACCATTGAAGCGACCACTCAACATCCCGAAATGCTCAGCGATCACTATCTCGAACATTTCCATCACGGCATGACCGTGATCGAAGGCTATGGGGCCTACCTGCACAAGCGCGTCTACATCTGCAAGACCGTCGTCTCTTCCTATGAGGCGCATGATGTCGTCATATGCCTGCGTGCAGCCGATCCCAACGTCATCATCAACACGTATCGCACTTCCAACTTTTATGGACGCTTCTATCAGAAGCCGATCGATGATATGTAGACAGCACCCGAAAGGGTGCTTTTCTGATGCCTGCCGCGTTCCCATGAAAAAAGGCATCTCTCCATGAGAGACACCTTCATCCTTCCAATATCGTTTTCATCGCCTGCCAGATGGCTTCTTCTCCCTCTTTCGTGGCAGAAGAAAACGGATAGAGCTGCTCACCTTCCTGCAGCTGCAGGTCCTTGCGGATCAGCGAAAGCTGATGTGCACGCCGGCTCTTGGAAACCTTGTCGATCTTTGTCGCAACGATGATGATCGGCAGCTGGAAATAACGAATGTACTCCAGCATCGTATGATCGTCTTCGCTTGGCATATGGCGGGCATCCACCAGGATGACCGCTCCTTTTTTCTGTTCCCGCTCGTTGAAGTATTCTTCCATCATGCGGCCAAACTGCAGCAGCTGCTGTTTGGAGATGTTCGCATAGCCATACCCGGGCACATCCACGAGCATGTAGCGGTCATCCAGATTGAAGAAGTTGAGCAGCCGGGTCTTTCCGGGCGTGCTGCCGACATAAGCGAGCTTCTTGCGGCCACACATCGCATTGATGAAGCTGCTCTTGCCGACGTTGGAACGGCCGGCCAGCACGATCTCCGGCAGATGGGTATCCGGCCAGGAACGGCGATCCGGCGCTGAGATCACCAGTTCTGCCTTCTGAAACTGCATGTCAGCGAACCAGCGCCACATCCAGTACCTGGGTCACACGCTCCACAGGTACAAACTTCATGGCTTCCTTTACCGTCTGCGGGATATCGTCGAGATCCTTGACATTTCCTTTCGGAATGATGACGGTCGAGATCCCGCTGCGATGAGCGGCCAGCGACTTTTCTTTCAGCCCGCCGATCGGCAGCACATTGCCCCGCAGCGTGACCTCACCGGTCATCGCCACATCGCTGCGCACCGGCGTATCGCTCAGACAGGAGACCAGCGCGGTCGTCATCGTGACACCGGCACTCGGTCCATCCTTCGGCACGGCACCTTCCGGCACGTGGATATGGATGTCCGTCTTCTCGAAGATGTCGCTGCTGATCTTGAACTTTCCGGCGTTGGCACGGATATAGTCGAGCGCGATCGATGCACTTTCCTTCATGACATCCCCCAGCTGACCGGTCAGCACGAGCTTGCCCTTGCCTTCAAACTTGTTGACCTCGATCTGCAGCACATCGCCGCCAAACGAGGTGTACGCCAGACCGGTCACCGTACCGACCTGATCCTTGCGTTCCCGTTTACCATAATCCACCTTTTCATTGCCCAGCCATTCCCGGATGAGCTTCTTGCTCAGGCGGATGCTCTTCTTGTGGTCCTTCAGGATGGCCAGCACGCTCTTGCGGCAGATCGTCGCGATCGTGCGCTCCAGCTGACGGACACCGCTCTCTCTGGTGTAATAGCGGATCATGTAGAGGATCATCTCCTCATCCATCTTCAGCTGGCTGGCCTTCAGACCGTTTTCCTCCAGCTGCTTTGGCAGCAGATGCTCCTTGGCGATCTGTACCTTTTCCAGCTCTGTATAGGAAGACAGCTCGATGATCTCCAGACGGTCCCGCAGCGCTGCCGGAATGTTCTCCAGATAGTTTGCCGTTGCGATGAACAGCACTTTGCTGAGATCATAAGGCTCCTCGATGTAATGATCGGAGAACACAGAATTCTGCTCCGGATCGAGCACCTCCAGCATCGCGCTGGCCGGATCGCCCTTGTAATCGCTGGCCATTTTGTCGATCTCATCGATCAGGAAGACCGGATTCATCGTCTGTGCCTTTTTCATCGCCTGGATGAAACGGCCAGGCATGCTGCCCAGATACGTGCGGCGATGGCCGCGGATCTCGCTTTCATCCTTGACACCGCCCAGTGAGATCTTCACGAATCGACGTCCCAGCGCACGGGCAACCGATTTGGCCAATGATGTCTTACCGACGCCCGGCGGCCCGACCAGACAGAGGATCGGCGCTTTCAGCGAATGAGTCATCTGCTTGACGGCCAGATACTCCAGGATGCGTTCCTTGACCTTTTCCAGTCCATAGTGATCCTCATCCAGGATGCGCTGGGCCTCGCTGAGATCCTCGTTGTCTTCGCTTTCCTGCCACCATGGCAGAGCGACGAGCCAGTCGATATACGTCTTGATGACACCGGTCTCCCCGCTGGCTGCCGGCAACATCTCATAACGGGAAAGCTCCTCGTTGATCTTGTCCTTGATGTTTTGCGGATACGGATTTTCCGCCAGCTTGCGGCGGATGGCCTCGACGTCCTTCTCCGTATCGACGACGTCGCCCAGCTCCTCTTTGATCGCACGCATCTTTTCCCGCAGATAATATTCCTTCTGCCCTTCTTCGATGCGCTCTTTCACTTTTTCATTGATCTTGTTTTCGATCTCGCTGAGCTGCTTTTCATTCTGGATCTCCTGCAGCACCAGCGTCAGACGGTCATTGATGCCCAGCGTTTCCAGGAACTCCTGGCGCTTTTCCAAAGAGAACGGAAACATCTGCGCGATCTGATCGCTGAGCTGCTGGGCGGAAACACCGTTGGCGAGCTCTGCGATCGCCTCCTTCGGCAGATGCGAGGATACGGCCTCCATCTCCTCAAACTGGCGGGCGATCATGCGCACCAGCGTCACTTCCTCCAATTCATCCTGACGGATATCGTTCAGCACGCGGAAACCGGCCATCTGGCAGCCGTTTTCCTCACTGACGCTCTGCAGTTCACAGCGGCACACACCGCGAAATTTCACTCGCAGATAGCCATCCAGACGGCGGATGTGCCGAATCTCACACAGCGTACCGACACCGTACAGATCGCTCATGCCCGGATCCTCGATCGTCAGATCCCGCTGTGATACCAGGACGACCCTGCGCTCAAACAGCTGACGGCCATCCTCTACGGCACGGATCGATTTTTCTCTTCCTACATCGATGATAATCTCCTGATTAGGGAAAACGATGACACCCCTGGTACAGACGAGAGGTGCGCTCTGATAGTTTTCCATCGGGTTTTCCATACCGATTCACTCCTTTCATCGTCAAAAAAGACGCGCGCGCGTCTTTTTTGATTACTTACCTGCTGTTTCCTTGATAAGTTCTAACGCTTTACGCTGACGTAAGTCATAAGAAACCGCGTCATTGGAAATCAGTTGTTTTACCTGCTCCAGCGGCATGCCATACTGATCGGCAATTCCCTGCAGTTCCGCATCGATATCCTCATCGCTTACCGTCAGGTCTTCCGCTTCTGCGATCGCTTCCAGAACCAGGCGTACGTTGACCTTCTTCTCTGCATCCTTGCGCATCTCACCGCGGATGATCTCCTCATCCTGACCGGTGACGGCCGCAAACTGCTCCAGCGTAAATCCCTGTGCGCTCAAACGCTGTTTGAACTCGTTGACCATCTGATCGGTCTCACTGTCGATCATGGCATCCGGGATCTCCACCTCTGCATTTTCTACGATCTTCGTCAGCAGCTCGTTCGTGAAGTTCTCTTCATTCTCGCGCTCCTTGTTTTCAGAGAGCGATTTCTTCATATACGCACGGTAGTCTTCCAGCGTCTCGACATCCTTGATCTTCGCTTCCTTGACCAGTTCATCGTTTGCCTCCGGAAGCACCTTGCACTTGATGTCCTTGACGGTAACCTTGAATACGGCCGGCTGTCCTGCCAGATCAGCAGCACCATAGTTTTCCGGGAAAGTGACGTTGATGTCTCTGCTCTCTCCCTTGCTCATTCCGATCAGCTGCTCCTCGAAGCCCGGAATGAAGGAACCGGATCCGATCTCCAGCGGATAATCCTCGCCCTTGCCGCCTTCAAATGCCACGTCGTCCTTGAAGCCCTCAAAGTCGATGACTGCCGTATCGCCGTTTTCGACCGTACCGTCTTCCTTGATCTCCATATCTGCATAACGCTCACGCAGACGCTCGACCTCTGCGTCGATCTCCTTCTGCGTCACACGCGTTGCTTTCTTCTTGACCGGCAGATTCTTGTATTCACCCAGTTTTACCTCCGGCTTGACAGCACAGATAAACTTCAGGATGACCTTTTCCTCGTTGATCTCGTCAATGCTCAGCGTCGGACGGGCAACCAGCCACAGATCGTGCTCCTCCACGCTTTCGCTGAGCACCTGATTGGCGATCTCCTCGACGGCATCCATTAAGATATTCTGTACAGGTACCTGCTTTTTAATCAGCGCGACCGGTGCCTGTCCCTTGCGGAATCCCGGAATATTGATATTTCTCTTGATCTTGTTGAAGGCTTTCTTCTGCGCACTTTTCCAGGTTTCCCCCTCGACGGTCGCAACCAGCTCTCCTGTTGACTTTTCTTTTAATTCCCATTTTGAACCCATGTTCGTACCTCCTGCATCATAGTTACCCGAATGAGCAATCATGCTTTTCTAATAATAATTCATAACCATTCGCAAACGCAAGCCCTTTTTCCTTTAAAAAGGCCGTAAACGCTTCCGGCATCTGATGTGCGTCAAACACGTAGCGCACCACTGCCAGTGCCAGGGGGATGCTCTCTGTTTCATCTATATCCATCGGCAACCGCAGATATGCCTCCTGCATCAGCGCTTCGACACAGAGCGACAGAAAGGACGGATTCTCGTTTTCCAGCCATTCACGCAGCAATGCGACGCTCTGATGCACCGCTTCCTGTTCCTGAGGAAGCGTCAGGGCACAGGGAACGAACGTATAGCACAGGCCTTCCTGTTCCAGACGAAATTCATCGCTGACGTTCTGCTCGCAGAGCGCTTCGATCAAAAATGCCTTGATCCAGACATTGTCATTGATTTCCAAAGCCTCCTGCACCGCTTCGAGATGATTACGAATATTACTTGACCGTAGTTGTTCAACCGCTGAAAACTGCTCATCGATCGACCCTTTCAACAGCTCCTCGATCTCCTTTGTCACCGCTGACGGCTGAACGCTCAGGCGCAGGGTGCTGCGGCACTCATTGTAGAGCGCGATGATCTTCTCCTCGGCGGCCTTTGGAATATAAGGCATCGACAGCTCTTCTTCCAGCTGCTGATACGCCTCCTTGAACGATCCTTCCTGCATCAGTGTTTCACACTGCCTGATCACGGTGTCATAATAGCTGTCCATTGGTCCCTCCTAGCGACTAAACATATAATAATATATCATACAACCATCGTTTACGCAATCCTTATTCTCCTTTGAATAAAGGCCTTAAAGAAGCGGTAACAGCCGCAACAGCACCATGTAGAGCACGGTCGCTCCGCCGATGCTCAGCAGCATGTTGTGACGGATGCGATGCAGGAGAAAAACGGCG
>DWYK01000166.1 GCA_019118705.1 Candidatus Merdibacter merdigallinarum
GGCAATGGCATGTCCGGATAAACGATAACCCTGGTATGATCACCGGAAATCCACTCCTCATCGATCGTCACCTTGACCACTTCATCACTCAGTCTGTAACCGACCGGAGCATCTGTTTCTTTGATATAGACCGTTGATCCATATGCGACATCTTCAAATCGCGCCAGACCGTCTTTTCCGCCTCTTTGCACATCGATAACCTGCGTGCAGTCCTCATCTGCATACATCGTGAATTCAGCAAATGGCAAGGCTTTCTCGCGGTCATAATAGTCTACCTTCAAAACATCGATATGTGAGCGGATCTTTTCATTTTGCATGGTAATGACAAATCCTTCATTTGTCGTCGGTACGGTGAACTCGATCGGATCCGCTGTGCGATAGCCTTTGACCGGAGCGATCTCCTTCAATGTGTAGGTATCTCCTCCGATCAGTCCATAAACGTCATGCGCTTCTTCTGTGGATGTCCACTGTTCGATGATGTTGCCATCCGCATCCACGATCGCCAGTTCATTGCCCGCAAACGGATCTCCTTCCTCATCCACCTTCAGCACCTGGATATGTGTCAGCTCATCCTTCATCACCACCTGCTGGATCTCAGGCGTGTCCTGCACCGTAAACGTGATCGCATCTGTTACGGCATACCCATCCGGGGCGATCGTCTCCTTCAGCTGATAGCTTTCTCCTACGATCAACCCTTCGATCCGATGGCCTTCTTCGCCGGAGACCCATTCATCGATCACCTGTCCGTTCGCATCCAGCACCTGCAAGTGTGCGCCCGGCAGTTCCTTCTCACCGGTGATGTCCGTCTTGGTGATCTCGACCTTCGATTTCTCGTTCTGGAACGCAAAGGTGAACGCCTGCACCGCCTGATTCGGATCTGTATAGACCGTATCGAACAGATAGCGCACCGTCACACCGCTGGTATAGCCCACCGGTGCTTTTGTCTCCTGCACATACCAAAGCGCATTGAGATCTCCTTCATAGCGGATGCCATCCTCATAAACGATGCTGAAATCTTCATCGGTCAATGGATCCGTTGCATATTCCGGTGTCAGATCCAGCGGCAGATCGATATCAAATACCGCTTCTCCATCTGCATTCGTCACAGCAGTGGCTACAAGATCATTTGGCTGCAGGATCACCACTCCGCCATAGTTGTACACTTTGCGATTGGCATACAGGCTGATTTGCGCTCCGGCCAGGTATTCCCGCGTATCCGCATCCTGCTTTGTCGCTGTAACACGCACCTTCTGTCGTTCATCGGCGATCGTCTGCACATCGCTGTAAACGATGGCCGTCTCCTGATCTTCATACGTCAACTTCACCGTTTTCACTTCATCGCTCAGCACATAGCCATCCGGTGCACGTACTTCTCTGATCTCATACGTTCCTAACGGCAGCTCTTTTGAGAGAGCTTCTCCATCTTCGTCGGTTGTCACCGTATCGACCACCGTGCCCGCCTGGATCAGCACGCTGCCATCGTTGCTTGGATCCGCAATGTCCTCACCGGCAATGATATTTGCGGTCATCCCTTCAATGCCACGTTCTTCATAAATAAATTGTCCATCTTTGAAGTCGACAAGCACTTCACCGCGTTTTTCAATGCGGATCCTTCCCTTGACGGAAACATCGCTCATCTCCACTGTGATCAGCGGCGTCTCTCCATCCGGCAAGGTCTCATAAGCGGTATTCATCGACACCTTGAACTTCACCGGCTCTTTATTCCATACATAGCCGTTTGGAGCGGTGATCTCTTCCAGCTGATACGCGCCCGCCTTCAGCAGCTCTCCGGTATAGACCGTTCCTTCCTCTGTCGTTGTCCAGCTGTCCACATAATGCGGCAGCGGGAACCATTCCCAATAGCCGACATATTCATTTGTGTCCAGATTTTTGATCTTGAAGGTCGTATTGGCCAGCTGCACTGTCTTTCCGCTTTCCGCATCCAGCTTCACCAGCTTCAGGGCCGCTTCAAATGTCGTGTCGTTGAATACGCGCCACGGCTGCGGCTCACGGCTGTCTTCATCGATGACGACCGTAAAGTCCGCAACCGAATACTTATCATCCGGCGTCTTTGTCTCACGGACGATGTATTCTCCATACGGCAGCTCTTCGCTGACCGCCTGACCGTTTTCATCCGTAACGAGGACGGCTGCTTCGTTTCCTTGCGCATTCTTTGCGATCGGTGCAGCTTCCCAGCTACCATATCGTTCAACATCGGATCGCAGCTTGATCGTAAACTCTGCGCCCTGCAGGTTTTCCGCTTCTCCCGCTTCATTGCTGGAGACCTTGATGATCTGGAATGCCTGTGCCTTTACACGCTCCTTCACGGTCTGATCGATCGTGACGGTCGCCGTCGTCTGGCCCTGATAAGCAAGCGTAACGTCGTATTCCGTTTCATCTAACGTATAGCCTTCGCTTGGCTCGATCTCTCGTAGGTAGTACTTTCCTAAGTACAGATCATTGATGGATGCCTGGCGTTCTTCGTTGATCGTCAGCTCAGCGATCAGGGCATCTTTGTTATAAACGACAGAGTGATCCGCCGGATCCAGGATCGCTTCTCTGGCATACAGGCCATACTTCGCACCGACCAGGGTCGCGTCGCCCTGCGCATTCTCTCCGGTGACGCTGTCGACCTTTTCGATGCGGATGGAACCGCGTACACGCTCATCGACGCCGGTCACTTCGATCTTCTGTTCGTTCTCTGTGATCGTTACCGGATACTTCGTATCATTCAGGACATAGCCATCCGGAGCGATGACCTCTTGGACATAATAGCTGCCAAAACGCAGATAGCCGCTTGTTGCATACCCATTTGCCAGGGTTGTCAACCTTTCGACTTCCTGGCCGTTGTTATTAAAGATTGCATAGACAGCTCCGGCAACCTGTTTACCGCTGTCTTGATCCGTCTTGCGGATCAGCACCTTTCCTTTCTTCCAGTTGTTTCTGGCAGTAAAGGTAGCCGTTTGATTTGCCTGGACGGTGACCGAACGGATCGTGCTGTCCAATACGAGGTGCGATGGAACGGATACTTCCTGCACATAATAGGTAGCAGGAGCCAGGTCATTGACCGTCACGGTTCCATCACTGCCGGTGGTATAGGTACCGATCGGATCGCTCATATCTGCATGAGCAGATACCTTGAAGGATGTATTTGGGATACTGGTTCCATCCTCATCCTGTTTGGCGATCTTCAAGGAGCCGTATTTGTTGACTTTGATGTTGATCTTAATGTTTCTTGGGTCTTGATGCTTAAAGACAGCAACATCTTGCTCAGTATCGGATGAATATAACAGCGATGTGCCAACATAATCTTTCTTTACCAGCTGATACGATACCGAGGCATCGGCCGATGCATCTTTCGTTGCGGTGATTGTCAGCTTGTTTCCTGATTTCTTTACGTTGATTCCGCTGCTTTTTGATCCTTGGTTGTAATACTGGAATACACCATTGGTATCGGTCAATGTGATCGATTCCCCGACATCCAATTCCACCGTTTGGTTTCTAAATGATGGAAAAGTTCCAAAAAGCTTGTTTACCTTATTGCGAATTTCTTGTTTCTTTGTTTCATAACCGCTTAAGCTATGGGAATTGATGGTCGATCCTAACGCTTCCCAGATCATGAACTGTGTGGTTGCATAGTCGTTATCAGTTTGGTCAGATAAGACCCAACCAACATAAGCAATACGTTCAAGCATCAATTTTTGATTCCATGTAAGATCATCTTTAGTATAGGAATTCCCACTGTTCACGAACTGTTCCGGTTCGACACAGAAGCCC
>DWYK01000167.1 GCA_019118705.1 Candidatus Merdibacter merdigallinarum
CGTCAATCGCAGATAGTCGGCAATGCTGTACAGAGGGACATTAAGCTCATAGCCTCCGCTGCGAAATCCCAAAGTCCCAGTTTGGCGTATATTGCTTTTATACGCCAGCTCCTTCATCTGTGCCTCCGACAGGTTGAATTTTATCTCCCATGACAAGGACGTGACACCCAGGTGCTCGCAGCGCGATGCGATTTCTTCCGGCGACATAACGTCTCGCAGTTGAGCGTAAAGCTGCTCGATTGTTTCGGTAGAATCCCCCTCGATACTCTGCTCCTGCAAGAGCCAAAGTATTGTGCTCTTGATGAGCATGGGCTCCTGCATCAGAGCATATCTTTGATATTCGCCGTATTCGGCTGGGCCTAAATAGTAATCCATGAATACACCTCCAAAAATTTGTCGGGGTTGTGATCAACAATCCCGCATTACAGGAGATCGACAGACGAATCTGCCGGTTTCCTTCACTCTGCGTGCAAAAACCGGAACTGGTTCCGGTTCCAAAAACAAAGTCTCAATCATCTTCCTTACAGGACGTTCGGTAAGCAGCCAGCACGGTCTGCTTGATGCGCGCGTGCGCTGCCTCGTTCATCGGGACGACGGCGTACAGCGTCCGGTGTCCTAAGCGCTTATATTGCTTTGGAGCGTGGAGGGAAGGGTACTGCACTTCCAGCTCGCCGTTGCGGTTCCGATAGATACGCAGCCCGTTGACGACGTATTGATCGTCGATAATCAAATTCGCAAAAGCGAGCAGCCGCCCGCCGGAGTTTCCGGTGAGCGGCTGAACCACAACTTTTGTGATGTTCATATCATCATCTCTATTTCTCGATTAATTTCGCAGCCCGGTAAAGCCTGCGGATGGCCGCATCTACTTCGATGTATGTATACCTGACACAAAAACCAGAGTCCGGCTCGAGGAGCAAATGATTGGCTATGCACGTATATGATCCGCTCCAGTCTGTCGTCTCCAGCGATCCACCCCTGAAGCCGTATTCAGGCTTCAGGATATTTCGGTATGCCTCTTGCGGTGTCGGCATTTCATTTATATAGTACAGGTACAAATCTTTGCACTTCCAGATACGATCAGACAGGATAACGTCCTCAAGCAGCTGCAATCTCTGCTGCGGGTCAAGTGCATTGGCCCGCGCAGTGGCTTTGCCCGACGACAAACCGGAACTGGTTCCGGTTTTATCTTCTGCGACCGGGGCAAAATTTGCTTTATCGATGGGTTCGGAGGACGTTCCTTCTGAAAAAGCGGAACTGGTTCCGGTTTTCGCAGTTTTGATATTTGAGACCGCTGTGCGTGTGGATGCAATCGCCTTTGCTTCGCCGAAGCTCATAGTCCCGTCTTGCACGGCCTGTTTTTCCTCCGCTGTGAGCTCCTCCGACATGGCGCGGTAGGTGCGTACCTGCCGGTCAGAGACGTTCAGCAGCTCGGCGACACCTCGCTGAATACCCCCTTTAAATTCTCCAGCTTCTTTCATCTCCTCGAGAAGCTGTCGATACTCCTCGTAAAGAGCGAGCTTTCGAGCCGGGCTGTATTCACGCGCTCCGTTGGCAATGTGCAGCATCAGCTGCGCACGTCTGGCGGATACACCCTCAAACACGCGGCAGGGGATCGTTTCCCAGTGCAGGTGCCGGGTGATCGCCTTATACCGGCGTTCGCCCGAAAAGAGCGTGTACCTGCCGTTATGCTCGATCACACCAAGCGGATTCAGGAGGCCGCATTCTTCGATCTGGTCGGCGAGATCACGAATGCTATCTTCCGTGTCGTCTGCTGCATACGAGTTTTTCTCTGCAAGGTCGATTAGATCAGCCCTGATTTGCTCACTGCGCGCAACGCTGGCATTCTGCTCCTGCAGCCCTTTGAGTGTTTCCAGACCGGCAGTAATATTTCCAAGATTCAGCTTTTTCATTTCGCAACCCTCCCGATCAGCTCATCCGTGACAGCCTGATAATCCAAATTTCCGTTGCTCCGCCTATCATATATATTGATAGGCTCGCGTGCATTCACCGACCGCCGAAGGGCAATATTCTTCCGCACGGTTGTGTGAAAGAAGGGAAGTATATCCTGTGTCTGAAGGGCATCTCGGTATATTCCGGTGGTCTTGTTTTTCTCGTCCATGACGATCAGGCCGCCGAGCAGCCGGAGCTGCGGATTCACGGATCGTCTGATCTCGATGATTTTTTCAGCTTTGAGCCGCAAGCTGTGCAATGCGAACTCGTCGGCGATCATGGGGATCAGGATGTACCCGGCATAAAGCTGGATGTTTTCAAGCAGCTTATAGCCTTGCGGCGGGCAATCGATTAAGATATAGTCATACCGACTGTCCATTCCGGCCAGGGCATCAGCGAGCAGGCCATTATAGCCGAGCCCGTTGCATTTGCGCTGATCCAACAGCTCCTCGGCGGACATAAGCTGCGTGGACGACCGCAGGACGTCAACGCCGAACTTTGTAGAGCTGATAGCGTTTTCCGGGTTCTCCCCCGAAAACATTACCTCAAAGAGCGAGGGGAGGGAAGGATCGTACAGGCCGCAGTACATGGTGCTGTAGCCCTGCGGATCGGCGTCCACGAGCAGCACCCGGTATCCGCGCTCGGCCAGTATGGCCGAAATGTTGACAGCGCTCATGGTCTTGCCGCAGCCGCCTTTTTCGTTTGTGATTGCGATTTTGATGGGTTTAGTAGACATAATATGTCCTCCTTTTAGAGTCTCCGCGTTTTGCGGGTAAAATAAAAAAGCGGAACCAGTTCCGCTTTTTGGCAAAGATTATAGAAAAAGTGATAGACAGCTTCATCCGTAGCTGATAAAATTAAAATGATTTTGCCTGTATAGTGTCGAGCACTTGACTTTTAATCAAGGTGTCCGGAGTTCGAATCTCCGATGGGTCACCAAGCGCGTCGTGAACGCGCTTTACGCTGGTGTAGCTCAGTTGGTAGAGCAGCTGATTTGTAATCAGCAGGTCAGGGG
>DWYK01000168.1 GCA_019118705.1 Candidatus Merdibacter merdigallinarum
ACATGACGCCGATCCGCAACTTCTGCAATGAACTCTATGCCAGAGATACTGCCAAGAAAATCAAGTCCACCTTCCGAATGAAGGGCGAAAGCGGAAAGCACCTGACGACCAATCCGCCATTCGGATTTATCAAAGACACCGAAGATAGGGACAAATGGCTGATCGACGAAGAAGCGGCGCAAACCGTGCGGTATATCTTCAAGCTGTGCTATGACGGACTTGGGCCTACGCAGATCGCTAAGAAGCTGAAAGTGGAAAAAGTGCTGACTCCAACGGCATACAAAACACAGAAGGATGGAAAACTGCTTCCTGCCGAGCCGTACAAGTGGGCGCAGAAAACCGTTGCAGGGATTTTAGAGAAGCTGGAATATATCGGGCATACCGAAAACTTCAAGACAACCTCTAAGAATTACCGCAGCAAAAAGCGTGTGTGGAATGAAAAGGAAAACCGCCGGATATTTGAGGATACCCACCCTGCCATTGTTGACAGGCATATTTTTGAGACGGTACAGGAAATCCGCAAACACAAACGCCGACCGACAGCAACAGGCAAAATTTCCATTTTTTCGGGCAAGGTATTCTGTGCAGACTGTGGAGCAAAACTGCACTACTGCACAACAAACGCTTTCAAAGGGAATCAGGATTTCTTTGTTTGCGCTAATTACCGAAGCAATACAGGAACCTGCACCGGGCACTATATCCGAGCAGTAACGCTGGACAGATTGGTGTTTCGCCACATTCAGGGCGTGCTGTCCTATATCCAGCAGTTTGAAGCGTCCTTTGTCAAAAAGGAAATGGAAAAAGCCAATACAGAACGAAAATTATCCGTTGAAAAGGCACAGGTTGACATTGTGACGCTGAAGCGCCGTGATGAAGACTTGGACACGCTTTTCAAGCGAATCTATGAAGATATGGTGTCGGGCAGACTGTCGGCGGAACGGTTTGATAAGCTTTCTTCCGAGTATGAAACAGAGCAGAAGGATGTCAAAGCGGCGATTCTTGATTTGCAGGAGCTGATTGACAGCGGCGAGCAGGAACAGCACGACCTTCAGCAGTTTCTGAAGAATGTTCGCAAATACACCGATCCCCAAGAACTCACGGCGGAAATCCTGAACGATCTGCTTGACAAAATCGTGGTACACGCTCCCGATAAGAGCAGCGGCCACAGAAAGCAGAAGATTGAGATTTACTACAAGGCTGCGGGTATTATCAACATTGCCGATGAGGACTGCGTTGCCCTCGACGGAAGACTCGGTATGCAAAACCGAAAGAAGAAAACAGCCTGACAACGCAAAGCGGCGGCACAGCCTTTCGGCTGCACCGCCGCCCTACATATTTCCTTCGTTATCGCACCTCGGCTAACGACAGAGCGCTTTTTTTTTCGTCCGCATAGGATAAAGGGGGGAGGTGATCGCCGTTGCCATCCGCAAGGAACCTGAATGTCTGGATCGATGAACTGCTGCTGTGGGAGCAGCCGCTGGTGCTCGTCAGCGTGGAAGACGGTAAGCCGGGCACCTGGCTGAACGAACGCCTGACTGCGTGCTTCATCGTTTTTCATATTTCCGCATGGGGCAATCCGCATGGCATCTGTCTTTGTCAGGGGTGCCTCTGTCATCTTTATTGCCTGTTTGCGGATGAACCGGCGGCCCGCATCCGCTCTCTGCGGCAGCGGGCCCGGCAGCATGTGCAGCTCATGCGGGAGAGGAACGGTGAACCTGCGGTGTGCACAGTGTCATCCGGACATGCGCCAATGTTCAGGGATGAGGCGGTGGAAGAACTGCTGCGATCCGTGTGGAAGGAGAAAAGCGAAAGCGGGTTCACCTGGAGGGAGGTTGAAAAAAACAGAGGGGAATGATATCATCATACTCACAGCGATAAAAGGGGGAGTTTGCATGAAGAGAAGTGTCGCCAATGTGCTGCTGGTGATCGTGACCGTCATTTGGGGAGGCGGTTTTATCGCCACTTCGGCAGCGCTGGACTGCTTTGAGCCGTTTTATGTGCTGATGATCCGCTTTGTCGGCTCTGCGCTGCTGTCGTTTCTCATCGCTTTTCCCAGACTGAAGAGCGTGGAGAGAAAGACATTGCGAAAAGGAGCGGTGGCCGGTGTGTTTCTGTTTCTGGCTTTTGCGTTTCAGACCTTTGGGCTCCAGGGGACCACAGCGAGCAAGAACGCGTTTCTGACGACGACCAATGTGGTGTTCGTACCTTATATTTCCTGGATGATCTTTCGCAGACGGCCGACACAGCGGCAGGTGATGGCCTCGCTGCTGTGTGTCATCGGCATCGCGCTGCTGACATTGAAGGGAGATGCACTGTCGTTTGGCACCGGGGATCTGTATTCGCTGCTGTGTGCCGTATTCTTTGCCTGCCACATCATCGCGCTGGACTGGGCGACCAAAGGAGAGGACGTGCTCGTCATCAATGCGATGCAGATGCTGATCGCCGGGATCTTATCGACGTTCTGCGCCCTGCTTTTCGGCATGCCGCCGACAGAGGTCAGCATCCAGGCGCTGCTGAGTGCCCTTTATCTGATCGCAATATCGACCTGTCTGGCATTTTTGCTGCAGACGGCGGCACAAAAGTATACGAGTGCATCCAGCGCTTCGCTGATCCTCTCCATGGAAGCGCTGTTTGCCAGCATCTTTTCCTTCTTTCTTTTGCACGAGGAGATCAGCCCAATGATGATGCTGGGCGGTGTGCTGATCCTGGGATCGATCCTGCTGGTGGAATACCGTCGGCCGACAAAACGACCGGAATCGACAGAAACTGCGAAGGGAGAGCAGTATACTGTGCTGGGTGATGAAAATGCGGATCTACATAATCAGTCCGAGCTTTTATCCGTTCGTGAAGGCGCATGTGAAAGTGATCGATGAGCTGGCTATGCTCGATGAAGATGCGGCGATGATCGCATCCCTGGATCCGGATGCGATCGCGGCCGGTGCTGCCCGTTTTTTTGAAACGGCGATCCAGCGGCAGGATGCCCGGCTGATCCTTCCTTCCACAGCCCGGCCATCCGGCTGGCAGTTGCACATCTGTCCTCGTTTTTTTGAAACGGATGCAGCGGTGGAAAACCCGTGGCTGGACTTTTTGCGGCGGCGATATCCGTGTCAGATCCATCTGGAGGCAGTGATCGATGCGTGAGCGGGGAATGGACGGAGATTGACAGTTTTGTTGTATTTATCTATTGTCAATGAAAAAAAATAATAGTAAAATATCTTATAGTGTTAGGAGGAGTACATCATGAGTTTCGATTTATGGATGTCGATCGGCTGTACGCTGATTGGGTTAGTTATAGGTGGATTTCTGGGGTTTTATTTTACCAGAAAGAAATTTGAAAAAGAATTGAAGGAAAATCCGCCGATCAATGAGAAGATGATCCGTGCCATGTTCCTGCAGATGGGCAGAAAGCCATCGGAAGCACAGATCAAGCAGATCATGAAATCCGTTAATGCTAATCGATAAGCACAGCGCCCTGTGCTTTTTCTTTTATAACCTTACAATTTGAAAAGGTTGCCGGCATAAATGGGTGTGCGATGTTATACTGGAAGTGACGAAAAGGAAAGATGGTGATCGTATGAAACGATTGTTGAAGGTGCTCCTCATCCTGGTGCTGCTCGCAGGGGTCTGTGGCAGTGCGATACTGATCTATCAGGGACACAGCAATTATCAGCAGCTGTCAAAGGAACATCCGCTGGCGGATCGGATCGCGGAAGTGCAGGATCGGGATGATTATGTTTCCATCGAAGAGATCTCTCCTTATCTGATCGATGCGACGGTCAGCGTAGAGGACAAGAACTTCTATTCGCACAATGGTGTCGATCTGGCCGGTGTGGCGCGTGCGGTGCTCAGCAATCTGTTTGGCATCGGTGAACCGAGCGGTGGCAGCACGATCTCGCAGCAGCTCTGCAAAAACTTATACGGATTGTTTTACGATACGTCGATCACGCGGAAGATCACGGAAGCATTCCTCACTTATGAACTGGAGGGCAACTATGAAAAAGATGAGATCCTGGAACTGTATCTGAACGTCATCAATTATGGGGACGGTTACATCGGCATCGCTGCCGCATCCCGCGGCTATTTTGGGAAAGAGCCTTCGCAGCTGACGCTGGATGAAGCGAGCCTGCTGGCCGGGATCCCTCAGTCACCGAGCAATTTCCAGCTGAGCGATCATCTGGCGCAAGCGCAGGAAAAGCAGAAGGTCGTTCTGGAAGCGATGGTGCGGGAAAACAAGATCAGTGAAGCACAGATGAATGAGATCGTCGGGGAGTCATGAAAACTCCCCTCTTTTTCTAAGGAGGGGGCAGGACGGTCTCAGAGCGGGAAATTCCCGTCGAAAACACTTGCAAAACAGAGAATAGTTTGCTATTATATACGAGCAATGCCCGAGTGGTGAAACTGGTAGACGCAACGGACTCAAAATCCGTCGGTAGCGATACCGTGCCGGTTCGAGTCCGGCCTCGGGCACCATTTCTCAACTTACGAACGAAATGTTCGCAGAATACTTGAAAGCGATAAGGTAAGCCATCTTACAGTATCGCTTTTTTTTTGCATCTGGAAGGAGGAATGGTACCATTTTGATAAACAGAGAACGTTCATCATCGGATGGTCTTTTTTATTTCATGTGATAAAGAGCATCTGCTCCTGTTGCATGGACACGGCAGAGGATGCATGCTGCGATCCGCATATGTACAAAGCGGTCAAGCACAGCCAAGACTGCTTTGTCCGTATGGGACAGTCGGAAGGTTTGGTGCGTACAGATGCAC
>DWYK01000169.1 GCA_019118705.1 Candidatus Merdibacter merdigallinarum
CGAAAGAATCGCTACACCACTTCCTCCATCCCTGACATCACTGTCAACGACTTGTGGTTCACTACACTTGGCGGTAACTACCTGTGATCGGTCTATCTCCGACTGAATTCGTGCCATGCCCGGCACACTCAAAAAGCATAGGATGTCCTCCTATGCTCTAGCGGTGTTCTCCGCTGTCCTCTGACATCTCACCATGATCGGATGCGGTGCCCTTGTAGTCCTGTTTTGTCTGCTCCCTCTGGTATTCCCCCAGATGGTGCTGCTTGTCCCACTCGATCTCCGCACCGAGCTCGATGCCCATCTCATACTGATACAGGTCCTCCTGTATCTTCGGATTTCGGTAATGTTTCTTTCGATCCATTCATTCACCTCACCCTTAGTATGCAGGAACGTTCACATTTTATACGTTTCCTGCACCCAAAGGATCAGAACAGATCGCTGACCTCCTCCTCTGCCGGTTTTGTCGGATAGACATGCACGCTTTCCGTCTGTTCCACACAGGCCTCCAGCAGCGTTTCAAAATCAAAACGGCGTTCCAGCGCCTCAGCTCTGCGAATGGTCGGCTTGGTGACCGGATTTTTCGGGGTGAAGATGGTACAGCAGTCTTCCCATGGCTGAATGCTCGTTTCGTAGGTTCCCACCTTCCGTGCCAGGTCGATGATCTCCACTTTGTCCATCGTAGCGACCGGACGGATGATCGGCATGGAAGTCACCGCATTGATCGTATGCATGCTCTCCAGCGTCTGGCTGGCCACCTGTCCGATGCTCTCGCCGTTGACGATCGCCAGGCAGTTCTGCTTCTGGGCCAGACGCTCCGCAATGCGATACATCATCCGGCGCATGATCGTGATGGCATAGCTCTCCTCGCAGTGCTCATAGATCGCCAGTTGCAGATCGGTAAACGGCACGATATGGACCAGGATGTGTCCCTGATACGGTGCCAGCAGCCGTGCCAGCTCCAGTACCTTCTCCCGTGCCTGCATGGACGTATACGGCGGAGAAGCATAGTGTACACATTCGATGGCGACACCGCGCTTCATCGTCAGATACGAAGCGATCGGAGAATCGATCCCGCCCGACAGCATGACCATCGCCTTTCCGCCGACACCGACGGGATAACCGCCGGCACCCGGGTATTTGTCCGTCATGATATAGGTATCCTGTGTATGGACCTCGATCTCGATCTTGACCTGCGGCTGTCGGACGTTGACCTTCCATTCCGTATTCTTCAGCACGATCGAAGCGACCGCCCGGTTGATCTCATCCGAGATCATCGGAAACTGTTTGTCACTGCGTCTGGCCGCCACCTTGAAGGTCTTCGGCTCCTGTGTCTGCGCAAGCGTCAGCACCGCCTGCTTGATCGCCTCGATATCACTGTCCACCCGCAGGGCGAACGAAAAGGAACTGATGCCGAATACCTTCTCCAGATACGGTTTGATCGCAAATGGATCGCTGCCGTTGAGATGGATGTACATGCGGTCATGTGTGCGCTCGATCTCGATATCGGGAAACATCATCAGCGCATGTCTGACGTTGGTGTGCAGGCGCTTGATAAAATCCTTACGGTTCTTCCCTTTGGTGGAAAGCTCTCCGTAACGGATCAGGATATGGTCATAAACAAAGCTATCTGGTTGCATATTCATCTATAATCTCCTTTAGTGCTCTTATGAAGAAATCGATCTCCTGTCGGGTGGAAAGGTGTGAAAAGGACAGGCGCACCGCATGGGTCGCGCGCAGTTCATCCTTTCCCATGGCCAGCAGCACATGAGAGATCGCTTTTCCTCTGGAATTGCAGGTGCTCTGTGCACTGACACAGATGCCGCGCGCATCCAGCGCATTCAGCATGATCTCGCTGCCGATCGACAGACAGGAAAAATTTAAAATGAACGGAAGTGCCTCCGCAGGGGAGTTGATCTCAATGTCGCGGACCGTCTGCAGCTGTGCACGTGCATAGGCGTTGAGTTCCCGGACATGAGCAATATGCGCCGCCTGTTCTTCCAGGGCCAGCCGCAGCGTCTTGGCAAAGACGATCTCGGTCGGCGCATTGCTGGTGCCACCGCGCAGACCACCTTCCTGCTGGCCGGCGCTGATCAGCGCCAGCAGGCGCAGATGTTCCCGATGATAGAGGATGCCGCTGCCCTTCAGTCCGAAGATCTTATGTGCGGAAAAGGTCGCCATGTCGACAGCGGCGAGCGGAAGCGTCATCTTCCCCAGTCCCTGTACCATGTCGCTGTGCACCACGGCACGGGAATGCGCATGCACATACGTCGCGATCTCCTCGATCGGATTGATGCAGCCGGTCTCATTGTTGACCAGCATGATCGATACGAGGATGGTATCCTTGCGCAGCGCCTCTTTCACATCCTCCAGATGCACCCGTCCATCTGCATGCAGCGGTAGATAGGTCACCTCAAAACCGAAGACCTCTTCCAGCTGACGGGCACTGCTCTGAATGCTGGAATGCTCCGCACACGATGTGATGATGTGTTTTCCTCGATTCTGATTGGCCAGCGCGAAGCCCTTTAACGCGTAATTGTTCGCCTCACTGGCACAGGAAGCATACAGGATCTCGGAAGGCCGTACATGGAAAAGCTGTGCGATGTTCGCACGGCTCTGTTCCAGCAGTGTATGGACCTTGCGTCCCTCCTGATGCAGGGAATCGGCGTTGGCATAATAAGTGTGAAGGATCTTTTCATAGGCCTCCAGCACCTCTGCGCGCACCGGTGTCGTCGATGCGTAATCAAAATAGATCATGTTATCCCACCTGATTCATAATGCTCGGATCGTTGGTCTTGATCAGCTTTTCATAAATGCCCGGATGCATCTTTTCGATGCACTGGATCGCGATCTTCAGCGCCTTGGTATACTCACCGTTCTGGAAAGAAAGCTCCGCTCGCGTCAGTTCGGAATCGATCTCCGGATAGCTGGAGCGATAACGATTGCCAAATACGATGGCATTTTCGACCATGATGGCAATGCCGACCAGATTATTCGCATTATTATATAATTGATAGACGAAATCGATGGCTTCCTGCAGATCCGCATTCAGCGCCTGCACGTCCAGCGGAGAATGTGCCAGCACGCTCTTCACCCGTCCGATCAGTTTTTCTCCCTGTGCCAGATCACAGCGATACTGCGAGGAGATGCTCGGAAGACGGTGGCATGCGGTCTTCAGCCGCACTTCATTGAGGATCAGCTGCAGCTTGACCAGCTGTTTTTTTGCCCGTTCCTCGTCACTGCAAGCGCTGGAGAGGAGCTGATGCATCTTCTCCACGTCTTTGCCGAAAAGCTCGACGCTCTTCACCAGTTCACGATAATCCATCAGCTGGGTCGATGCGGCAACGACGTTTTCCATGGCCGTCCGCTCCACCTTACGCTTCAGCAGGTTCAATGCATCCAGCTGTTCCTGCGCCTTCTTCAGACGCGTGCTCCAGTCCTCAAAGCCAAAGCGCTCATTGACGCGCTGATACAGCTGCTCGATCGTTTCAAATTCCTCGTTGACCTGACGGACACGCTGGACCGTCTTCTCCATTCCATCCTGCATCTCGCTGTATGCTTCATCTTCCCGTGTGATGAGATCCTGCAGGTTCAGAAGCCGTTCCCCCATCGCATTCAGATTTTCCTTGACATCCGTCACGATGCCCGTGCGCAGCTTGGCGATGCATTCCTTGAGCTGATCCGAGATGATGTCCAGATTCTTCTGCACTTCCAGATGATCCAGATAGACGCCTTTGTTGCGCGTCTGCGCATAACGAAGACCGATCTCGTCGATCGCCTTTGGCAGCACGCCGCGCGCCTGCTCATACAGATTCGGCAGGGCATGCAGCTGATCGCCCAGCTCACGCACATCCCTGGCGATCTCTTCCTGCTGCTCATGCGCCTTATCGAATTCAGAGGCAAACATCCACTCCTCAAACAGTGAAAACTTCTTCTCGATCGCATCCATGCGCTTTTCGATATATTCATCACTTTGATGATAGGCGCTGCGATTCTCGGCGAACATCTTTTTGATGGAACGAAAGCGCTCCTTCAGCACATTGATCTGTGTACGCTGTTCGCTTTCCTGTTCCAGGATCTCATCGAGAACACGGTTGACTTCCTGTGCCGCCTTCTCGCTCTCTTCCAGATTTTTCTGCAGCTGTTCCATTTTTTTGCTGGCAGCCTTGTTCTTATGTACATAGAGCAGGTCATCTGCCTCCGCCAGAAGGACGCCGCATTCCTTCAATGACTCCTGTACCGAATCAAAGCTCGGCTGACACTCATTGACCCGTGCGAGCATCGCCTCATTGACGCGGGAAAGCGCAACTGCCTTATTGAACTTAAACGCCAGCGGGATCCCCTTGATCTCATTATATCGGGTCTCCAGGTCGACCAGACCGCTCTTGAGGCTTCGCTTTTTCATTCCCTTCAGCACGACGGTCAAAATGATGATGGCCAGAAGTGCCGCTACGATATACAACACCAGCTGCGGTGTCATCACATTGAGAAGATTATTGATAAAAGTGTCCATGCCACTCCTCCTGACTGTTTCGATTATCATATATATTCTATCACACTTCTCACCAATAAAAAACGTTAATCTATATTTTTGCGTGTCCACTGCCCACCAATTTCTTCGCTTTCCTTTACAAAATATTTGACATTCCCTGCTCACTTCTGTTATTATGGTGTGGCGTAAAATAGATAGCAGCATACAGAGCCATACGGAGACGCGTTGGTGACATGAACGACATGGGGTACTGCGTAGCCCTGCTGTTAGCGGTGAAGGTACTGTAAGCATCAACACGCCCGAATGGAGATCTGTACTGTTATTGTTTTATGGCCAGTAAAACAATAAGGAGGAAATTATGGCAAGAATCAAAGGACCAGTCTGGAAAAAGTCCCGTCGTTTGGGATTCTCGATCCTGGAAACCGGGGAAGAGCTCCAGAGACGTCAGTACGCACCGGGTCAGCACGGACCGACCAAGCGCATCAAATTAACAAACTACGGACTGCAGCTGCGTGAAAAGCAGAGAATCCGTTATATGTACGGAATCAACGAGCGTCAGTTCGCAAACCTCTTCAAGAAGGCAGCCAACGCAAAGGGCGTTACCGGCGACAACTTCCTGGCGATGCTGGAGTCCCGTCTGGACAACCTGGTATACCGCATGGGATTTGCCCGCACACGTCGTGCAGCACGTCAGCTGGTAAACCACGGACACATCCTGGTCAACGGCAAGAAGGTCGACATCCCAAGCTACATGGCAAAGCCGGGTGCCGTGATCGAAGTCAAGGAGAAATCCAAGAACATGGCGGCGATCAACGATGCACTGGAAGCCAGCCTGAATACGGTTGCTTTTGTGGATGTTGACAAAGACGCAAAGAAGGGTACGTACCTGCGTCTGCCAGAGCGCAGCGAGCTCAACAGCGAGATCAACGAGCTGCTGGTCGTCGAGTACTACAACCGATAAGACAAAAAAACCGCGATGCGGTTTTTTTATGCCCTTTCCTGCAAAAAAGAACGAAGCGAAGGCATCCATCCGATGTCCCCCTTCGTTCTTTTTTACTGACAGGTATATCCTTCTTCTTCCAGTCCGGCGATCGACAGCTCCAGAGAGATGTTGGACGTATCGGTATCGAGGACGCCCATATCCGCCAGTGCACCGGTATCGGCATTTTCCAGATCCACATCCATCGTCATGATCGCCTTTGTGCCATCCAGCGCATAATCAAAGGTCACACCTTCGATGTCTTCGGCCAGTTCCGGCATCTCCGATTCAAACAGTGCCTGCAGATCGTCCTCGGTAAAAGCTGCCATGTCTTCTTCGGTCATGCCCAGGTCCGCAAAATCGATCTCCAGCCGCTCCTCCAGCCGGATCACCTGATCGTCCTGAGCCGTGATCTTCTGCACGTCAGTGACGCCGTATTCATCGCTGGTGCAGGTGGTCGTCGTCGTTTCCGATGAAGAGCAGCCGCCTAACAGCGCCATTGCCGCCAGTGCGGCCAAACCAAATTTTCCAGATTTCATTTTCCCCTCCCGGCAGGATTTCCTGCCTTTCTTTCCTCAATTATACTATAGATATCCAAAAAAAACACCATCTTCTTGTCAACGGACCCACACCCCCCTTTCAACACATGATGTTTCGCGCATGAGCACAGTTCCTCTGCATCCGCATATGTAAAAAAAGACGCTCCGTTCTTTCACAGATGCGTCTTCACTGTAAGCTGAATCGTTCTTCCTGTTCCGGGCGGATCTGAATGCGTTCGATCGAATGTGCCCGACAGGTCTGTTCGTCGATGTTGACGATTACGCCGCAGAAGATTCCGGGTCCTTCCGCAATCGTATAACGGGTCTTCTCTTCCGTCGTGAAGCGGGTCACGATCTCTTTCACATCCCGCCCCAGCACGCTGGTATAGGCGCCGCACATGCCCAGATCGCTGATGGCGGCCGTACCGTTGACGATCCGCTCATCGGCCGTCTGCACATGGGTATGGGTGCCGACCACCACCTGTGCCCGTCCGCTGAAAGCGTAGGTGAAGGCGATCTTTTCGCTGGTCGCTTCTCCATGCAGATCCACCAGATACAGATCCGCTTCCACATCCTTCAGCACACGCTCCATACAGGAGAAAGGCGATTCCGTGATATCGTGCATGAACACTTCTCCGCACAGATTGACCACGGCGATGCGCAGGCCTTTCACCACAAAGACGCGCACCCCTTTGCCGGCATCGGTGGGACTGAGATTCATCGGCCGCACCAGCCGGTCCGCCTCATCGATGAAATTGAAGAGATCGCTCTTCGCAAACGTGTGATTGCCCATGGTCAGCACATCGATGCCCATCTGGATCAGCTGATGGTAGATCCGACGGGTGATGCCTTTGCCATGCGCCGCGTTTTCACCGTTGGCAATGACAAGGTCGATGGCATGCTGGGATTTTAAAAGAGGGAGATGGTGCTGCACCATTTCCCTTCCGACACTTCCGACGATATCCCCGATAAAGAGAATATTCATGTTATTTTGCCAGCTCGCAGGCTCTGGTCTCACGAATGACGGTCACCTTGATCTGTCCCGGATAGGTCAGTTCCGCCTCAATCTTATCCCTGATATCACGTGCCAGTCGATGGCATGCCAGATCGTCCATCTTCTCCGGTACGACCATGACGCGCACCTCACGTCCGGCCTGGATCGCATAAGAAGATTCCACACCGTCAAAGCTCTTGGAGATCTTCTCCAGCTCTTCCAGACGATTGATGTAATTCTGAAGCGCTTCATAACGCGCACCCGGACGGGCCGCGCTGATCGTATCGGCCGCGATGACGAGATTGGAGATGAGATATTTCGGTTCCACTTCTCCATGGTGCGACTGGATCGCATTCAGCACGACATCGCGCTCTCCGTGTTTCTTACAAAATTTATAGCCCAGTTCGATATGACTTCCTTCGACCTCATAGTCCAGCGCCTTGCCGATGTCATGCAGCAGGCCCGCACGTTTGGCGAGCTGCTGGTTCAGCCCCAGCTCCGCAGCCATCATGCCGGTGAGGTTTGCCACCTCGATGCTGTGCTGAAGTGCGTTCTGTCCATAAGAGAAACGATACTTCAGCCGACCGATCAATTTGATGATCTCACGGTCGATCTTTCCGATGCCCAGTTTGAACACCGTTTCCTCTCCGACCTTCACGATGTTGTTGTCGATCTCACGGCGTACCTTGTTGACGACCTCTTCGATGCGTCCCGGCTGGATGCGTCCGTCCTTGATCAGATACTCCAGCGACAGACGGGCGATCTCGCGACGGATCGGATTAAAACAGGAAACCGTGATCGTTTCCGGCGTATCGTCGATGATCAGATCCACGCCGGTCGCCTGTTCGATCGCTTTGATGTTTCGTCCTTCGCGACCGATGATGCGTCCCTTCATCTCTTCGCTTGGCAAAGAGACCACCGATACCGTGCGCTCCGCCGATTCATCCTGCGATAAACGCTGGATCGCCAGAGCGATGATGTTGCGGGCCGTATCATCCGCCTTGGCCTTTGCCTCATCCTCTTTGTCCTTGATGTAGGCGATCGTCTCCTGTTCCATCCGCTTTTCCACAACGGAGAACAGTTCTTCCCTCGCCTCTGTCGAGCTCATGGCCGCAACGCGTTCGAGTTCGGTGATCTGAACATCGATCTTCGCCTGCAGCTCTTTCTCTTTTTCATCCAGAGAAGCCAATTTGTCAGACAGCTGTGTACTCTTTTGATCAATTTGTTTTTCTTTCGCAGTCAAAGCCTCATCGCGGAAATTCAGATTATCCTCTCTGCGCAGCAGCTTGTTTTCCATCTTCGTGATCTCCTGCTTGCGTTCCTTGATTTCTTTTTCTGCTTCAATCTTCAGTTCATGTACCTGTGTACGGCCGTCCAGGATGGCCTGCTTGACCGTAGCGTCCGCCTTGATCGACGCCTGATCCAACAGCTGGGCAGCCTTCTGCTGATCCTTATTTAAGCCTGCCTTGGAAATGACGATCATGACGCCGACACCAATGACAAGACCTACCAACCCTCCAGACAAAATAGAAACTACATCCATTTCAGTTCCTCCTTCGTCTATGATCTTGGTCGTAAGCGCAATGCTTAACCTTTTATATAATAGCATAATTTCCGCTTGCTTAACAAGTCTCATTCCCTTTTTTATCCCACAATGTAAGATTTTATGGAAAAATGTAAACGATTCACGACCCTTTCATTCACTCTTGTTTCATCCGATGAACAGTC
>DWYK01000018.1 GCA_019118705.1 Candidatus Merdibacter merdigallinarum
ATGCGATCCACATGGAGGAAGAACTGCACAGCGACGATCCGTTTATCCAGCGTGTCGGCAGCTATCTGCTTTCCATCATCAACGATGATTATGACTGGTATGTGTTCTTCCGCATGCTGTTTGCCATCGAGCCCGGCAACAACATCCATGACTTCACGATGTTTCTCAAGGTCATCAAGAACTATCTGGTGGACGATTACTGGCTGAACACGAGCTTTGTCAAGCTGTCGATGGAGGAAGCGGACATCGTCCATGGCGAATGCATGGAGATGCTGGCGGATTCGCTGGTAGATATCGGTACGATCCACATCCTGCACGATGACAAGATGAAACAGATCAACCGTGCGTTCGTCCATTTCATCGAAGAGCTGGAACAGCGGACGATCTCCTTCCGTGATTTCATGCAGTATCGCGACGCCTATCGCCAGGACTGGATCGAACGCAACCGGGCGATCTTTCACCGCACCAAACACGATTAGGATGCTTTCCGAAAAAAACGGTCATAGTGCGCTGCATCGGTTCATAGGATACAATAGCAGAGGAGGGAATCTCTATGAACAAGCAGGCATTAGCCTTTCTCACATTATTTTCACTGATCCTGATGCTTTCCGTCTACTATGTGACCCTGCCAAGCGATGTAACGGCCGTGGTCAGTGAGGAGACGCAGGAAACGAGTGAGGATGCCGCCGATACATCCGCATCGAACCAGGAGGACACCAGCGCCCGGCTGCAGGATACGATCGCACAGACCCTGAACGAAAAGATCAATGCGGCGAAAGCGGTCATGGCCGACGCGGAAAGCAGCGAAAGCGACAAACAAGATGCGCTGGCTACGATCGAGAAACTGGAGCAGGTGAAGGAACAACAGCAGCAGATCCAGACGAAGGTGCAGGAACTGGGCTATGAGAACGCAGTGGAGATCAGCGATGGCACTTGCCGGATCACCCTGTACAACTGTGAGGAGAACAAGGACACGGTGAATCAGGTGATGAATGCGGCTTATGGCGTCGTAAAAGAAAATTATTTGTTGGAAGTGACTTTCAAAACTTCCTGATGTTTGGTATAATGGGGTCAGAAGGTGATAAATATGGCTCAGGATTATATCATGATCCGCTCACAGTCGGATATCGGTATCGTGGCGCTGAACCGATCGGTGTTCACGACGATCGCGAAGATTGCGATCGATGAAGAGGATTCCATCGTACTGAACGATGGCGGCAGCCTGTTTAAATATCCGATCAGCTGCAAGCTGGTGGATAACAAGATGGTGCTGACGATCGAGGTAAAAGTAAAATATACAGTAAACGTTAGTGATGCCTGCAGCAAGCTGCAGAAAAAGATCTTTGAAAGCATATCGCATATGAGTGAATACACACCGGAGAAAATCGATGTCCGGGTGGTGGGCTTTGTCTTTTAAGAAATCCTGACGGATTTCTTTTTTACTATCGGGAGGAAAACGTATGGCGGTCACATTGGATAACTGTCTGGTCGTCGGCATCTCATCGAGAGCGCTGTTCGACCTGGACAAGGAGAATGCGATCTTTGAAAAGGAAGGGCTGGATGCCTATCGTACTTATCAGATCGAACACGAAGAAGAAGTGCTGGCACCGGGCAGCGGGTTTGCGCTCGTCAAGGCGCTCCTGCATCTCAATGCGCTCTCAAAGGAGCGTCTGGTCGAAGTGCTCATCCTGTCGCGCAACGGAGCGGATACCTCGCTGCGCATCTTTCATTCGATCGAGCATTACGGTCTGGACATCACCCGGGCCGTTCTCAGCGGCGGAGAGGGATTAGCCAATTATCTGGAAGCGTTTGGCGTCGATCTGTTTTTGTCGGCAGATGAGGACGATGTGCAGGCGGCGATCGATGCCGGATTTGCGGCGGGGATCATCTATCCCCACAGGGAACGCTATCCGGATGATCAGCTTCAGCAGATCCGTATCGCCTTTGATGGGGATGCGGTGCTGTTCTCGGATGAGTCGGAGCGCATCTATCAGCAGCAGGGACTGGAAGCCTTTGTGGAATATGAGCGGGCAAACGCCAAAAAACCGCTTCCCAAAGGCCCGTTTGCGAATCTGTTAAAGACCCTTTCCCGTCTGCAGGAGAGCTTCCCGCCCGATCAGGTACCGATCCGCACCGCGCTGGTGACCGCGCGCAATGCACCGGCGCAGGAACGTGTCATCCGGACGCTGCGCGCATGGAACGTTCGGATCGATGAAGCGTTCTTTCTGGGCGGCATCCCAAAAAAAGACGTACTGGAAAAGTTTGGGGCACACATCTTTTTTGACGATCAGGACATACATGCGTCCGGGGCCAGCGAAGTGGTGCCCAGCGCCCGTGTGCCATATAAGAGCGAACATGGAATGAGTGGAGGAAATAACGATGGAAATGAACCGGCATAAGATGAGAGAAGTAGCGATGACATCGCTGTATCAGCACTTGCTGTTGGGAAAGGATATCCGTGAATGTGTCTATGAGAACTGTGACAGCAACGACATCGATCCGTTCCTGTATACGATCACGATGGATACGGTCCGTTACAAGGATGCCTATATCGACAAGATCAGCGAAAAGCTGAATCGGGAATGGACCTTTGACCGCCTGGGCTTTGTGGAACAGGCCATTTTGCTGATGGCGTGCTGTGAGATCGATCTGGAAGTCGTTCCAAAGGCGATCGTGATCGATGAGGCGGTCAGCCTGGCGAAGAAATATTGCGATGAGGATGCCTACAAGCTGATCAACGGCGTGCTGGATCAGTTATAAGATGAACGAAACGATCTATCCGATCAGCAGCATCGTCCGCTACATCAAGAGCACGCTGGATCAAAACCCGTATCTCAATGGCATTCGGATACAGGGAGAGATTTCAAATCTGAAGAAGCATCGCAGCGGGCACTGGTATTTTACCTTGAAGGATGAGCAGGCACGTCTGTCCTGCGTGATGTTTGCGACGTATGCTTCCCGCTGTCAGGTGGCGGTCCAAGACGGCATGAAAGTGATCGTCAAGGGATCGATCTCGATGTATGAACAGCAGGGCAGCGTGCAGTGCTATGTGACGGCGATCCGGGAAGACGGCATCGGGGATCTCTACCTGCGCTATGAACAGCTGAAGAAAAAATTGTTCGATGAAGGCTGGTTCGATGATGCGCACAAGCAGCCGATCCCGGCCTACGCGAGCGATATCGCCGTCATCTCCGCAAAGGAGGGGGCGGCCTTGCAAGATGTGATCTCCACCGTTCAAAAACGCTGGCCGATCGCAAAGCTGACGCTGTATCCGGCCTATGTGCAGGGAGCGGCTGCCAGCGAATCTCTGATCAAAGCGCTGCGACAGGCGGACCGCAAGGGACATGACTGTCTGTTGCTGGTGCGTGGCGGCGGCAGCATCGAGGATCTCTGGGGCTTCAACAGCGAAGCGCTCGTACACTGCATCTATGAGCTGTCCACGCCGATCATCAGCGGTGTCGGACATGAGAGCGATACGACGCTGGTCGATCATGTCTGTGACCTGCGGGCACCGACACCGACCGGTGCTGCTCAGCGGGCAACTGCGGACATCGCGGATGTCCTGCGTCAGCTCTCCGCAGACCGCCAGCTGCTCATCACATCGATGCAGCGGCGGCTGCAGCAGGCACGCCAGCAGTTTTCCCTGCGGGCACGCTCAAAGTATCTCTCAGATCCGTTTGCCTACATCAAGGATCAGCAGATACACCTGGCGATCGCGATGTCGCAGATGGAACGCTATGGAGAGAGCATCCTGGAAAAACGCACACAGATCCTTCATTACAGCGAGCTGCTGCAGAACCGCCTGCAGCGGCGTCTCGCCATCGCCGGCGAGCGCAATGCACAGCAGAAGGAACGGCTGTGCACACAGGTGCAGATCTATGCGCGCATGCAGAAAGAGGCACTGCGCAAGCAGATCACATTATTGGACGCATACAGCCCGCTGGCGATCCTGCAGCGCGGCTATGCCCTTGTCGAACAACAAGATACACTGATCAAAAATGCCCGGCAGCTGCAGAAAGGCGATCAGGTGCACATTCGCTTTCACGACGGCGGCTGGCGCGCACAGCTGATAGAGAAGGAGGAGAGCCATGGCAAAGAAGGAAACGTTTAAACAGTCGATGGAGCGACTGGATGTGATCATCGAAGCGCTGGACCGCAACGAGATCGAACTGGAGGATGCGATCCAACTGTTTGAGGAAGGTCTGCAGCTGGTCAAAAACTGTGATGCACAGCTTAAGCAGTTTGAACAGCGCATGAATGTACTGCTCGCAGATGAGGAAGAGGAGGATGCCGGGGATGCAGAGGTTTGAGGCCTATCTGGAGGCGCTGCAGACATCCTATCGGCCATCCCGCACCCGGGATGCGATGTTCTACTCTCTGTTGGCCGGCGGCAAGCGCGTACGCCCGCGGCTGTTGCTTGCCCTGCTGAAGGGCTATGGCAAAGAGGAATCGCTGGGCTATCCGTGTGCGGCCGCCATCGAGATGATCCATACATATTCGCTCATCCATGACGATCTGCCGGCCATGGACGATGATGATCTGCGTCGGGGCCGTCCGACCTGTCACATCGCATTTGACGAGGCAACGGCGATCCTGGCCGGGGATGCGCTGCTGAGCGAGGCGTTTGGCATCGTGATGAAAAGCGAATGCAGCGCAGAGATCAGAGGGCGGCTCGTGGAGCTGCTGTCCGCGTATGCCGGCGTAGACGGCATGATCCTGGGACAGACGCTGGATATCGCTGCTGAACGGCAGCCCGTAAGCGATATCGAGGCGCTGGAAGAGATCCACCGGCACAAGACGGGGAAGCTGCTCACGCTGCCATTGCTGTGTGCAGCCTGGCTGGGCGATCATCCGCAGGACATCGAAGCGTTACAGCAGATCGGCGAACGCATCGGTCTGTCCTTTCAGATCCAGGACGATATCCTGGATGTCACCCGTTCCCGGCAGGAGCTGGGAAAATCGACCAGCGACGAGAAAAATCATAAGAGCACCTATGTGAGCCTGCTGGGCATCGAGGCTTCACAGGCGCTTGCCGATCGTTATTATGAAGAAGCGATGCAGCAGATCAAAGGGCTGCATGCAGATACACAGGAGCTGCTTTCCTTCCTGAAGGAGCTGAAGGATCGCCGGCATTAGCAGGAAAAGGAGCGTGGAAACATGCATATCTACGATATACGCAATCCGCAGGACATCAAGCATCTGACGATGGAAGAGCTGGAAGCGCTGGCGCAGGAGATCCGCGAGTTTCTCATCGAGTCCATTGCGAAGACCGGCGGGCATCTCTCCAGCAATCTGGGCATCGTGGAACTGACCATCGCTTTGCATTATGTCTTTGACGCGCCAAGGGACCGCATCCTGTTTGACGTCGGTCATCAAAGCTATGTGCACAAGATCCTGACCGGACGTGCCGGCCGTTTTTCCACCCTGCGTCAGTACAAAGGGCTTTCCGGCTTTCAAAAGCGCTATGAGAGCGAATATGACTGCTGGGAGGCCGGGCACTCTTCCACTTCGCTCTCCGCTGCGCTGGGCATGGCCATCGCGAGGGATCTCAACGGAGAAGACTACCAGGTGATCCCGGTCATCGGCGATGGAGCGATGGCCAGCGGCATGTCGATGGAGGCACTCAATCAGATCGGCGGGGAACAGCGCAACATGATCATCCTGTTCAATGATAATTCGATGTCGATCTCACGCAATGTCGGCGCGATGGATGTCGCCTTTACCAAACTGCGCACCAGTCGTCCATATACGACGCTGAAAAGCGATCTGGAACAGGGGCTTTCCGGCACCAAGGTCGGACGCAGCGTCCTCAAAGGCATGAAAAACGTCAAGAATGCAATCAAAGACAATGTGGTCAACACATCCATCTTCGGTGAGTTCAACCTGGATTACATCGGTCCGATCAACGGACATGATCTGCCAGCGCTGATCAAGGTCCTGCAGTCGCTGAAGCATCACCGCGGACCGATCGTCGTCCATGTGCTGACCAAAAAGGGAAAAGGATATCCGTATGCGGAAAACGATAAGGACGGCAAATGGCATGGGGTTTCTCAGTTTGATCCGGCCAGCGGGCAGCCGTTGGCCAGGGTGCCTGCGGGACACTGCAGCTGGAGCGAGGTCATCTCTCGCATCGTCTGTGATCTGGCGCGAAACGACCGGGACATCATTGCGATCACACCGGCGATGAAGAGCGGATCCAAGCTGGATAACTTTGCCCGGGAGTTTCCCAACCGCTTTTTTGACTGCGGGATCGCCGAAGAACACGCCGCCACCTTTGCGGCTGCGCTGGCGGCATCCGGCAAACGTCCGTTCCTCTCCGTATATTCTTCATTCTTGCAGCGAGCCTATGATTCCGTCAATCATGACATCGCCCGCATGGATCTGCCGGTGGTGATCGGCATCGATCGTTGCGGTCTGGTCGGTGAGGATGGTGCGACCCATCATGGCGTCTTTGACATCAGCATGCTGCACGCGATCCCCAATCTCATCCTCTCACAGCCCAAAGATGCGGATGAGGCCCGTGCGCTGCTGCGGGAAGCGTTTGCTCAGGAGCATCCGTTCTGCATTCGTTATCCGCGCGGAAATGTCCCATACACCAAAGGAGAGGTACAGGCACCGCTCGGTACCTGGGAGCGATGGTGCACTGACGGTGATCCAAAGGTGTGTGTCATCACCTATGGCGGAGATGTCGACCGCATCCGCGAAAAGGCGCTGGCAAATCAGTTTGCGATCGAAGTGGTCAACGCCCGCTATTTTAAACCGCTGGATGAGAAGATGCTCGATCAGATCCTCTATCGGCCGATCCCCATCATCCTGTATGAAAGCGATATGCTCGATGGCGGGCTGTCCAGTGCGATCTTACAGTACATCAACGATCATCAGATCGACCGGCATCTGATCCGGATGGGGATCGGTGACCACTTCGTCGAACAGGGCAGCATTGCCCAGCTGCGCAAGGCAGAGCACATCGACATCAACAGCCTTTTCTCCACGATCGAGGAGCTGCTCGCATGCGATTAGACAAATGGCTGCTGACGGAGGCATTCTCCTCTCGTGCAAAGGCGCAGGACGCCATACAGGAAGGGCGGGTCCGTGTCAATGGGAAGGTCGTGCTGAAAAACAGCTATGAGGTCAGCGAACAGGATGTGATCGAAGTGGCCGCCAAGGAGCACGAATTTGTCTCCCGTGCCGGCAAAAAGATGTTTGATGTGCTGGATGCGTTTGGAATCGAGCTCAGCGATCGCTGTGTGCTCGATGTCGGTGCCAGCACCGGTGGATTCACCGATGTCTGTCTGAAGCGGGGCGCGCGAAAGGTCTATGCGCTGGATGTCGGTCATGACCAGCTGCATCCTTCGCTGAAGAGCGATCCGCGCTGTGTGAACATGGAAGGGCGCAACGTGCGCGATGTGCGGAAAGAATGGTTTGCGGATCCGATCGATTTCATCTGCATGGATGTTTCCTTTCTCTCCTGTGTCACTGCGCTGCGTGCGCTGCATGCGCAGTTTGCCAACGTGGAGACGCTGGTCCTTGTCAAACCGCAGTTTGAAGCGGGCAGCGCCTGTCTCAATAAACATGGCATCGTCAAGGATGCAAACGTGCTGGTGCGGGTGCTGGAATCGGTCATACAGGAAGCGGGTTCGATGGGCTATTGTGTGCGCCATCTGACATCCAGCTCCATCCGCGGCAGGGATGGCAATCAGGAATTCCTGATGCATCTCACCGATGAACAGCGAACGATCACCCATGATCTGCGCGCGATCGTCCGCAACAGGCCGTCAAACATGAAATGAATCAAAAACAATGCTATAATGGTGACAGAAACGGACGACGATGGAGGTGAAGGGAATTGCTGACACACATCTATGTAAAAAACTTCGTGCTGATCGATCAGGTCGCACTGGATTTCAGCGATGGCATGAGCGTGTTCACCGGCGAGACCGGTGCCGGTAAATCGCTGCTGATCGATGCCATCTCGCTGCTGTGCGGGGAGCGTGCATCGGCCGGTTATGTCAAAAAAGGCTGCGCGAAAGCAGTCATCGAAGGCGTTTTCGACATTCACGATGATGCGCGTGCCAATGCGCTCCTGCGAGAACAGGGATTTGATCTGGACGGGGAAGATCTGATCGTATCCCGTGAGATCAGCGCAGAGGGAAAGAGCACGATCCGGATCGCGCAGCGTACCTGTACCGCTGCCTTTTTGAGAGAGCTGATGAGCGGACTGGTCGACATCCACTCGCAGCACGACAACCAGTATCTGCTGCAGCCGCGCTATCACTTGTCCCTGCTGGACCGATACGATCGAAACGATGCACTGCTCCACGAGGTCAACGAGGCCTATCAGGACTATGACCGGCTGCGCAGAGAGATCGACGATGCCCTCCAGGAACGCTATAACAGCGATGATCTTGACGAACTGACGGCCATCCTCAATGAGATCGATGATGCGCAGATCCAGGAAGATGAGCTTTCCTCCCTGGAAGAAGAGGTACGTGCGATGAGCCGCCATGAGACGATCCAGAAACAGGCGGCCGCTGCGCTGGAACTGCTGGATGGGGAACACGGAAGCAATCCGTCTTTGTATGAGGCGGCTCACGCCCTGGAAAGCATCAGCGATATCGAGCCGTACACGTCCATCCACCAGGAACTGCTCGATGCCTACTATCAGATCGAAGAGACGCTTTCAGCGCTTCACAGCGCCCTGGAAAACAGTGAATTTGACGAAGAAACACTGAACCGGAAGCAGGAGCGCATCTTCCTGTATCACCGTCTGTATCGCAAGTACGGCGGCTCTTATGCAGCCGTCTACCAGTATCGAAACGAGGTCGAAGAGAAGATCGACCGCATCCTGCATCGTCAGGACTATCTGGAACGAAAAGAGAAGGAGCTGGCGGAAAAGAAGGAACGCTATGAACGATCCAGCAGCGAGCTGCACGAGCATCGCATGCAGAGCGCGCTGTTGCTGGAGCGTGCCGTCAATGCACAGCTGTCAGATCTGTTGCTGGAACATGCCCGTTTTCACATTGCCATCCTGCCATCGCAGGACAGTGTGCATGGAAATGACCGGGTCGAATTTCAGGTGTCCATGAACCGTTCCGGTGTATTCACGCCGCTGCAGAAAAGCGCCTCCGGCGGTGAGCTTTCCCGTCTGATGCTGGGCCTCAAGTGCATCTTCACCAGACTGCAGGGCATCCGTACGGTCATCTTCGATGAGATCGATACCGGAGTCAGCGGTGCGGTCGCCCTCGCCATCGGCAAGAAGATGCAGCTGCTCAGCGAAGACATCCAGGTGTTCTGTGTCACGCATCTGGCACAGGTCGCAGCCAGTGGCGATCATCACCTGCTCGTCAGCAAGCAGGACGACGGCTCTCTGACGACGACCTCGATCCACAGCCTCAGCGAAGAAGAGCGCATCCGCGAACTGGCCGCGATCGCATCCAGCTCGCAAAGCGAAGCATCGCTGCAGGCTGCCAGAGAACTGTATGCCGCTGCCCGCAGGTAATATTTTCTGCGTGTAGCTTCGACCGCGCTTTGCCAAAATACCTCTTAGGAGGTGTTTTTTTATGAAGCGTGGCCTGTATGTCCTCTGTGCCGTCCTGCTCTGTCTTTGTCCGATCAGCGTTCAGGCACAGGATGAACTGATCCTGGGCGGAAACAGTGTCGGCATCGAGATCGATTATGAAGGAGTCTATGTCAGCGGCACGTATCAGATCAGCGCATCCATCGATCCAGCGGATACCTTTCGTTGCGGCGACATCATCACTGCCCTGGATCATCGCCCTGTCAGCGATCTGCAGAGCTTTTATGCGATCCTGCGCACGCACCAAAAGTCCATCAACACGATCGACGTCACGATCCAGCGAGAAGGACAGACGATCGATACGACGATGCAAAGCGTATACGATGACGAACGTCACACGGTCACTTGCGGCTTGTACATCAAGGAAAGCATGAGCGGGGTAGGAACGATGACCTACTATGATCCGACGACGAAACGCTATGGTGCGCTGGGGCATGCGATCGAACAGGTGGACAGCGAGATACAGGGAGATCTCTATGATGCGCAGATCGTCTCCTTTACGAAGGCACAACCCTCGAATGCCGGTGCCAAGCAGGCAGATATCGCATATGACGAGGCGATCGGAACGATCGACCAGAATACTCCGATCGGGATCTATGGTGCGTATACCGCTCTGCCAGAGACGACCACACAGCTGGAATGGGCAACCGTCGATGAGGTGACGCTCGGGGAAGCAGAGATCTACACCGTTCTGGATGGCGACCACATCGAATCCTATACGATCGAGATCACCGGACTGCATCCCAGCACCCAGGACCATATGAAAGGGATCGCTTTTGAAGTGAGCGACGATGCGCTGATCGCTGCCAGCGGCGGGATCATCCAGGGCATGAGCGGCTCCCCGATCGTTCAAAACGGCAAGATCATCGGTGCCGTTACCCATGTCGTCACCGATGCGCCCACGCAGGGATATGGCGTTTTCATCGAATATATGCTGGCGCATACCCGTTCGTCTTAATTCGACCAAAAGCGACGATTCGACGGCATTTTCTGCTGATTCGCTCTGAATTGGTCGATTCTTCTTCTTTTTCCGAAAGCCGTTGAATGAAATTCATCCTTCTTCGACAGGATTCGCTTTCCCCTCCACTATAATGAAGCTTGAGGAGTTGGAAAGAAATGGAAAAGAAGCTGCAGATCTACCTGGTGGATGACAGCCAGGAAATGATCCAAAAAATGAAGAACAATCTGAAGAACAGTCACCTCTTTGAGGTCATCGGCAGTGCCTCCAACGGGGAGCAGTGCCTGCATGAACTGAACGGACATACGATCGATGTCCTCATCCTCGATCTGATCATGCCCGGCATGGATGGCATGGAGGTGCTGTCCAATCTGAAAAAACACGCGATCCGCGTACAGCACATCCTGTGCACGACCCCGATCCTGAATGATTTCATCATCTCACAGATCCAGCAATACGACGTCGATTACATACTGATGAAGCCTTTTGAACTGCAGTCGCTCGAACAGCGGCTGCGCGTCATCTGCGGATTTCACGCCAAAAGCGCCGTCAAGGATGCGCTGGTACAGGTCAATCTCGATGAGGAAGAACGCCAGCGCATGCAGAAGCTGGAACTGGAAAGCGAGATCACATCGCTGCTGCACGAGGTCGGCATTCCGGCCCACATCAAGGGCTACATGTATCTGCGTACTGCCATCCTGGAGACATATCTGAACGTTGACTTTCTCGGTCAGATCACCAAGGTGCTCTATCCGGAGATCGCCCGCAAATACGAAACGACCGCCAGTCGGGTGGAACGGGCCATCCGGCATGCGATCGAGGTCGCGTGGAACCGCGGCAACATCGATGCCATCGATGAGATCTTCGGTTATACGATCTCGGCCTCCAAGGCAAAGCCGACCAATTCAGAATTCATCGCGATGATCGCAGATAAGCTGCGTCTGGAACACCGTCTGAAAAACAAAAAAGTATTTGTGCCGCAGTATCGCTGAATCACATTCTGTGCTATAATGGTTCCATCTGTGAGTGGGGGAATCGGATGTGGCCGCAAGAGTGATCTTTCATGTGGATATCAACGCATATTATGCCAGTGCGGAGCTATTGAAGAATTCCGCGCTGATCGGACAGCCGATCGCCGTGGCGGGACTGACCCGGCGTAGCGTCGTATCGACGGCCAGCTATGAGGCACGCGCCTATGGCGTACACAGCGCCATGCCGCTGCACGAAGCGATGAAGCGGTGTCCGGATCTGATCGTGGTCGCCGGTGATTACCGATGGTATGAGGAACTGAGCGGCCGCTTCTTTGACTATCTGCGCCGCTTTACCCCTTACGTGGAACCAGCCAGCATCGATGAAGGCTATATGGATGTGACCGAGGTCATCCGGCGCTATCGCCGGCCGATGGACCTTGCCTGGCAGATCCAGCAGGGTCTGCAGGATGAGCTACGTCTGCCTGTCAGCATCGGTGTGGCGCCCAACAAGTTTCTGGCGAAGATGGCCAGCGATATGCGAAAGCCGCTGGGCATCACCATCCTGCGCAAACAGGAGATCGCCAAAAAGCTGTGGCCTTTGGGCATCGAGGAGATGTTCGGCATCGGGAAAAAGAGCGTCCCGCAGTTGCAGAAGGCGGGCATCTGGACGATCGGAGACGTCGCAGACCCGAAAAACGAAGCACTGATCCTGCGGCTGCTGGGGAAGCATGCCTATACCATGATCCAGAACGCCAGAGGCAACGGATCCAACCGGCTCAGTTTTACCACGAGCGTGCAGTCTATCTCTCAGTCCACGACGCTGGATGAGGACATCGAGGACTATCAGGAGATGAGCGCGGTCCTGCGAAGGCTGGCGGCCCGTCTCAGTCAGCGTGCGGTCAACGATCACGTCAAGGGGAAGCTGGTCTCTGCCAGCATCCGTTACAGCGATTTTCGCAATGTGATCCGCAGTATGACGCTGGCGGACTACACCAACGATGCAAGGGTGATCTACGAACACGCGATGATGCTGTTTGACAACAACTACAATGGAGATCCGGTCCGCCATCTGGGCATCCATCTGGGATCATTGAAGGACCATAAGGACATCATCACACAGTACAGCGTCTTCGAGACAGCACCGACCAATTCGATCGAGGCCGTCCTCGACCGTCTCAATGGATTGATGCCGGATGCCAACCTCACGACGGCCGCCCATTCCAAAAAGTCGAAACCGCACTGATTTTTACGAACGATACCGGTGGTATCGTTTTTTTCATGCGCATATAGTACAGTGAGGTGAATCCATTGAAGCGCAGATACAAGCATCGTTCTTCCTTTATCCATAAATATCATCATGTGTACATATTCATCACGATCCTGGTCGTCAGCGGCTTCGTGATGGGCTGTATCGGTTCCCGCTTCATCGAAGCGTCCGACATCGAAAGTCTGTCCAGCCTGTTAACGACGGTAGGAGAAGATGTGGAGGCATACCGCTTTTTCATCAATCAGTTCTTCCTGGGCATCGTATTGATCGTCATCGTCTTCCTGTTTGGGACCAGCCTGGCCGGGATCCCCATCATCAGCTTCATCGTTTTCACCAAAGGGGTCCAGATCGGTTTTTCCTGTGCGCTCTTTATCTGTACCTATCAGTTCAAAGGACTGCTCGGCATCTTTCTCACGCTGGTTCCGCAGGTGTTCTTCGACGTGCTCGCGCTCTACCTGATCAGTGCCAGTGCGATCCAGTGCTCGATGTACATCTGTTACAGCACGACCAATCGTGAAAAGCTGGATCTGCGAAAGCTGATGAACAATCTGCTCAACGACATCTTCATCTGTTTCCTGCTGGTGCTGGCCGGTTCGTATCTGAAGGCCACTTTGGGCATCGAATTCATCAAGCTGTTCAATCTGATCTGAAATCGTGTATAATGGAAGCATGAAGACACAACGATACACGTATGATTACATCGCCGGAACAGACATCCATCTCTGGCAGCGAAGCGATATGTTTCGCATCAATACAGACACCGCGCAGCTGGCCCATTTCATGAAGGTCCGGGCAGGGGAGCGAGTGCTCGACATCGGTACGAACAACGGGGCGCTCCTATTGTGTGCCGAACAGTTTTCACCTTCGTTTCTGTGTGGAGTGGACATCCAGGCGGATGCCTGTCAGCTGGCCGAACGCAACCTGAAGGAGCATGGCATCTCCCATGCACAGATCCTCTGCGGGGACTTCTGCGAGATGGATCTGCAGGGGTTTGACGTCGTCGTCTGCAATCCGCCGTTCTTTCCGATGGGCCACCATGGGGAGGTGGCGGCCACCCCGCGTTCGATTGCCCGTCATGAACTGTTCCTGCCGCTGGACCGCCTGCTTTCCGGTGCTGCTCGCGCTTTGAAGGAAAACGGCCGGCTGTATATGGTGCATCGCAGCGAACGGCTGGCGGATATCGTTATGGAATGTCGAAACAACCGCCTGGAGATCAAGACGCTGCAGCTGGTCTATGATCTTCGCAAGGAATTAGCCGTCAGCGTGCTGATCGAGGCCGTGCTGGGCGCTGCACCGCACTGTCGGCTGCCACACCCCATCCTCCTGCGGCCGGATGGAACGTTCACGCAGTATGAACCGGATCGGTAACGATGCCTGCAGCATAGAGATATGCTGCTTTTCTTTGTGCACACAAGGTAAACAGGAACGATATTTTGTGGTAGAATAATACATGCAGAAGGAGGAACGTGCATGGAACTGTCGGAAGCCATCGAGGAATATCGCTATCATCTGACGATGGTCGAACACAAGTCCGTTCGTACCATCGACTCCTATTTGCGTGATCTGTCACATTATGCGGCCTACCTCGATCAGCTGGACATTCATGCGGTGGAGGACATTACCGAGGGAAACGTACAAGACTTTCTGCTGGAGCTAAGGGAAGATTACAAAGCGGCGACCGTAAACCGCTATCTCTCCTCCCTGCGCTCGTTTCATCGGTTCTTATCGCAGGAACGCCCTCGTCTGCTGGACCCGACGCGGTTCATCAAGGGAACGAAGAAGCAGGCGCATCTGCCGCGCTTTTTAAATGAAAAAGAGATCCAGCGGCTCCTTGCGAGCTTTGGCGGCAGCGATGCGGATGTCTTTCACAAGGCGATCCTCGAAGTGCTGTATGGCTGCGGACTGCGAGTGAGCGAATGCTGTGAGCTGCGGCTGCAGCAGCTGCATCTCAAGCAGGGACTCGTGCGTGTCATCGGCAAGGGAAGCAAGGAACGGATGGTTCCTCTGCATGAAGAGGGCATACAGGCACTTCTTCAGTATCTGCAATACGTTCGTCCGCAATGGGAACAGACCCGTTCCCCTTATGTGTTCATCAATCATCTCGGACATCCGCTGACGCGTCAGTACGTCCATCAGATGATCAAGCGGACGCTGCAGTCGCTGGGGATGAGCACCGCATATTCCGCACACAGCTTCCGCCACAGCTTTGCGACGCATCTGCTGGATGGCGGAGCGGATCTTCGTGTCGTTCAGGAATTGCTGGGACACAGCGACATCCAGACGACACAGATCTATACACATGTGCAGGGGCGGCGTCTGCGACAGGCGTATGATGCGTTTCATCCGCTTGCGAAAGAGGAACAGTCATGAGCGATGCATCCAGTGAAGCTCCATTGACCGGGCATTGCGTCATCAAACGCAGCCAGCTCTGTTGTTTCATGGCAGACGCATCCGAATATGGCGGCAAGATTGATCGTCTTTGCCGGCCGTTACAGAATAAGAAAGAGAGGATATCATTTTATGAGTTGTGAAGGTTGTCCAAGCAAGGGAAATTGCGGGAAGAGCGCTGCTTCCTGCGGGATCGTTAACAATCCCAACAATAAGATCCGCCACATCATCGGCGTGATGAGCGGGAAAGGCGGTGTCGGGAAATCCAGCGTGACCGTCCTGTTTGCCAAAGACCTGGCCCGACGCGGCTATAAGGTCGGCATCATGGATGCAGATATTACCGGTCCCAGCATTCCTCGCCTGCTGGCTCTGGAAAACGAGCAGGCCTATGGCAGCAACGATGCGATCGAACCGGTCATCAGCGAAGAGGGCATCAAGTGCATGTCGCTCAACTTCCTGATGGAAGATGAAAACCAGCCGGTGGTCTGGAGAGGACCGATCGTCGCCAACGCGGTCAAGCAGTTTTATACCGACGTCGTCTGGGGCGAACTGGATGTGCTGCTCATCGACATGCCGCCGGGAACCGGCGATGTGGCGCTGACCGTGCTGCAGTCCATCCCGGTGAATGGCGTCATCATGGTCTCCACGCCGCAGCCGATGGTGTCCATGATCGTCTCCAAAGCGGTCAACATGTGCCGCCAGCTGAAGATCCGCGTGCTGGGCGTGGTCGAAAACATGAGCTATATCCAGTGCCCGAACTGCAGCGAGACCATCCGTCTGTATCATACGAGCGATATGGACGATTTCCTGAAGGAAAACGATCTGACGCTCTATGGTGAGCTGCCGATGACTGAAGCGATCATGAACATCCGTGAGGACAGCAGCTACGATGCCCGTACACAGCTGTCCATCGATGCGCTCATTCAGCCGGCGGTCGATCATCTGATCAAAGACATCGCGCTGTCCTGAGATGAGGCGCAAACGAAGAAAGAAGGTGTCGTAGGATGAAAAGCGGACGAAAAGCAGTGTGGGTCGCCCTGTGCCTGCTGGTCGTCAGTGTGGTGCTCCTCGCTGTCTTTCTGTTTGTCGAAAGCCGAGGAAAGGCCGGTGCGCTGCACGCACGTGGACACCTTCCGTGGATGGGCAGACCATGGCAGCACTTCTTGTGGATGAGACCGACACCGCCGCAGGACCGGAAGAGGAACACACCGACACCGCGAGCGAGGATGACGCAAAAGCGAACGCTTCCTCTGCGGAGCGCACACCGTCTACACAGCCGTCGACCGCAAACGATGCTGGATCGCAAAGCAGTACACTGGGAAACCAAACGCCGGACACGCCTTCCAGTGCGGGAGGCAGTTCCTCTTCATCAGGAGGGCACCGCGATCCGGCTTCTGTCGATTCAGATGCATACTACGACCGAAACGGAAACCTGATCAATCCGCTGGACAACAACGGATCGCCCGGATCGGTCGAGATCCTGTTTCCGGGAGAGAGCGTCTGGTTAAGAGAGTCGACGAGCGGTTCTCCCAACGATGAGCGGTTCTTTTATACGGAAGAGGAGGCAGAGGCCGTCGCTCAAAAAGAACTGATGGAGCACCTCCTGGAAACAGGAGGAACCGGCGGTTACATCATCACCCATCTGTATTCCACAGCGCATGCCGCTGTTATGTACCAGATCATCTGGAAATGATCGTCTGATGGAGGTCTGCGACAAATGATGCGGGATGGAGCGACAGACACGAAAAAAAGATGGACATTTGAGGGGTGATGTGCCATAATAAGTCAGGATTTCGAGAGAAATGATGAATATGCTTTAGATACGAAGAGGGGATACATATGAAGGAGAGCCACGAGCGGTCATTCACTTTGCAGGCAGAGAGGGCTGTCGGCGAATATGAACGTTCCGTGCAGAAACTCAGCTACATGCTGGCCTTTACGAAGGCATACTATCAAAATGTAGAGCCTGAGGTGATCGAGCTGCTGCTCGACATGCTCGAACGGGCAAAGGTGAGCATCGACGGGGACTGCTACATCAACGACAGCGATTTTATCGCTCTATACGATCTGATTGAGCGTTATGACGGTGCGGGAAGTGCACGGAATGCACAGAAGCTGGGTGCATACTATCTGCATATTCTGGCCGCTGACGCAAAGGAGTGTCTGCCGCAGCTGCGCATGATCCGTCATCAGGGAGGACGGGTCCATGAAGATGTCGAGGAGTTTTTCTTTCATCTGAGCGCGTGTCTGCAGGTGCTGTCTTTTTATGAATCGCTGCAGCCGGAAAAGCAGCCGCTGGTCCTGCCGGTCTATACGATCCGTCAATGATGACCGGATTTGCCAGAAAAGAGACCGGATCTTCCAAAATGGATGCGCTTTCCTGAATTTGTGCTATGATAAGAGTGCCAAAGGAAAGGCTTATAACACAACGCCTCAGGGGCTGTTTCTGGAAGTGTAAAGGACATAAGATGTCTGCCAGAGAGGCAGAGCGAGGCAGCAGAGGTGTTGTT
>DWYK01000170.1 GCA_019118705.1 Candidatus Merdibacter merdigallinarum
GACGGTCCGGATGGGCGGACACGGAATTGAGACGGCGGCGCTGCGACGGATTCCAGCGGCTGCCGGTTGCAACGATGAAGGGCGAGGGGACCGTGGGCGGGGCACCGTCGTCGCCCAGGGTGGTCTTCCAGCGGGCGATGCTGCGCTCGATGCGTTTGTAACCGATCAGCGCGGAGTCGAGGCCCGCGCTACGGAAGATCTCGGCGGGCGATTCGCCGTTGCGGTACCGACGGATACAGTCGCGCTTGAAGGCGTCATTGTAGACGATGCGACCGCTGCGCACGCGATCCACGGCCGGCAGGGATTCATGCCTGCGGTCGTATAATTGTCATTCCACGTTCCTGAATCGGATTGCGGTTCGCCGTCGGTAAGGAAGATAAGATATCGAGTCGCACCGGTACGTGTATCCGAATATTCAGATACATATTTCAACGCCTCAGTCCAATCAGTGCCATCTCCCCAAACCGGCATGGAAATCTGATTGATGGCTCCCGTCACATTCCCTGCATCATTGGACCATTTCAATCCGCCGAGAAGGATTTTTTCGGCGCTGCCGCTGAACATGATAACGCCAATACGCGCGTCAATGTTCTCGTTGCCGAGAATTGTGCCAACAAGCTGAGTCGCTGCACTTTTCATGGCTTGTAACTTGGTCGGGCTCTGCCTACCATCAATTCTCTCATCCATGCTTGTGGACTTATCTAGCACGAACACGACGTCCACGAGCCTTTTCACACTCGTATCCTCCGACGAGGTCGTAGTCTTGCCTGTCGCACTCAGCTGGAGCGTGTACTCATCATTGTCGCCCTCGTCCTTGGTGATCCACTTCCGGATACCCGGCTGTGTAGGTTTGGTGTTCTTCACCGTTATGAACGGAACATCTCGGACGTTCACCACCCCGGTCGTTGCGCTGCCCGTTCCGGCATTGGATGTCACTTCGATTTGTTGCCCTGAACCACCGGATGCGGTCACAGTGTATTCCGATGCATCCCGTTCGACCACATAATACGTGGCGTTCACCGTAATATCCGGATTCGTAAGAGTCGCGTACTCGCCAGCCTTGAGAACAATCGCACCATTTTCCGCGGTTTGTTCGACGCCGCCAGCGGTCTGTCCAACCGTACGGACCACATACTTGCCGGTATACAGAGCCGGATCTGTTGCCCCGCTGTTGCTGACGTACGCGTTGAACGTGTAGCCGTCCGGGTCAGCGTCACCGACCACGGTCTTGGCGATCTGAATCTGATCGGACGAGATAGCGGGTAGATTGAACCGGAACTTGCAGTTCGAACCGCCTTTGCCGCGTTCCAGATAGAACACCTTCAGCTCGTGTGTGGTGGAATCGTCTGACCAATCATTGCTGCCATACAAATCATTGAGTTTCACGTCGTCCTTGTTCTGGACGGAGACGGTACCCTCGGTGAAATTGATGGAACCAGTGCGGTAATCATGGATGCCGCCGAGATCCATCACCAGATGACCATCCAGGAACACCCATACGTCATCGTCGCCGCCGAACTCGAACACCATGTCTTGACCGTTGACCTGACGATCCGCAGGCATGTAGAAGTCCGTGCCCACCGATAATCCGAAATGATAATCTGCGGGTCCGTCATCAGACGGGGAGCACACAAGACGCTGTGAGCTCTGGAACCACCCCGTATAATGACTTTCATAGTGACAAGATGCTGTCTGCCCATCCAACAGATACCCGTTCGTTCCGTTGAATCCAGTAGTTGACGAATTCCACCATCCATTATTACTGGTCCAATGTTCGTCATCGAAATAGTTCTGGCCGTCCTTCTCCAAATCATTGAACGGAAGGAACGCGCCGAAACTGAATGCCTTGGTCGGATCCCAGTCATTCTCGAAACGTCCCTGATCGTACACGCGGAATCCGGTGGCATCAGTGTTCAACTGTCCGTTCTCGTCAACCAGAGTGGCATAGTTCTTGGCGCTGTCGTATTCATAGTAGCCGTTCTCGTCCACCGTGAACAGACCATCCCAACCCTGTCCATTGTTCGTATACGAAGTCTTCCCGCTTACCTGCTCGTTGTTGAACAGATAGTCCAGCGACTCCCCTCCATTGCTGCTTGACAGTTTCGGATAGCCGTCGCTGCCCAGCTGTGAATCGAGAATGCCTTGCCGCACATCGCTCTGGTACTTGTTAATACCGTCACCAGCACCATCATTGAATTGCAGCCTATGACCGCCGTTGATAGCGCTCTTGTAGTTGAACGCATACACTTTAACCTTGTCCGAAGTATGCTCCGAATCACGTTCGGTCAGTTGACGCTCTGTCGCTCGCGGCTGCACCGTAACACCCGTATCCTCCGACTGCGGAGCCGGCACCGCGTTCGCGTTCTTGGACGCAGCGTCGCCCTGCGACTGACCGCCGGATTCGGCCGCGTCGGTCCCGTCCGCGGCACCGTTGTCCGCCGCGCCCTCGTCACCTTCGGAACCACTGTCGGCGTCGGCCGGCTGATTGCCGTCAGCCTGCCCGTCATCATCCGTCGTGGTCTGGTTGTCGTCACCGGTGTTGCCGGCCCCCTGCTGCTCCAGCGTCGCGGTGTTCTGCGTCGTCTGGTCCGCGACATCGCCGCCTCCCAGCTCGGCCGCTACGGCGGTGCCGGCGGCCACGGATGTGACCAGCATGGTCACCGCCGCCACACATGCTACAAGTCGTGAACGGACGCCCCTTCTCCGCTGCTGATCGGCGTTCTGCTGCGTTCTGCGCATTGTTGTCTCCTCAGTCAAATCCCTGCCCGGAAACGGTTCCCAAGTTCTGCATTCGCCCGTTTCTGGGTCGCCAAGCAGCCCCTACAGGGCCACTCTGGGACGTGACGTTAGAGGAGCACCATTGTCAACACACACCCCCGTAATAACCACTGGGTACCATCAAAACTTTGAAATACATGACCACTGAACCCCCGCTATCAGCAATCAGCAATACCCCCTATTACGGAAATGTAAAGATTGCCTAATTACTCCCTCCCTCGACTATCCAACGCTGTACACCGACGCCCCTTCCAACAGGCGCCCCGAACACCGGACAATACGAGAGCGGGCGAGGCCAACCCGAGTCAGCCTCGCCCGATTGCATACCATGCCGCCTCATCGCATGCACGGCACCGCAATCCGCGCACACCCACGCGCACGGATGATCGCATCTATCATCTTGAGTCGATGACGCCTCTCAGACGTTGCACTTCCTGTTCCAATTCATTGATACGCCTGGCCTGCTGCCGGATGATCATCGCC
>DWYK01000171.1 GCA_019118705.1 Candidatus Merdibacter merdigallinarum
TAGATTACTATTTGAATGGAACCGCCGTATGCCGAACGGCACGTACGGTGGTGTGAGAGGGGCTAGAAATTAGCCTCTACTCGATTGCAAAAACAGCGGACCGCTGCGATTTGCTGTTGACATCTGGAATACAATCGTATATATTTATATATGTAAAGATGTTCATATGTTCAAAGGAGTGATCAGATGAGAGAAACAGGAAAGGTGCGGACAGAAGGGGCGGACGGTGAATTTCTGGCGGTACATCCGGATGTGGTCGAACGTGTGTTGGAAAAACAGCCGCAGGATGAATATCTGTATGATCTGGCAGAACTGTTCAAGGTGTTCGGCGATACGACACGGATCAAGATCCTGTATGCGCTGTTTGAAAGCGAGCTGTGTGTCGGAGATATCGCTTCGATCCTGTCGCTGAGTCAGTCGGCGATCTCACATCAGCTGCGCATCCTGAAAGATTCCAAGCTGGTGAAGTTTCGCAGAGATGGCAAGATCATCTTCTATTCGCTGGACGATGAGCATGTACGCAACATCCTTGCCATGGGCATGGAGCATGTAGAGGAATGAACAGGGAGGAGAGGTTTTCTATGAAAAAAACGTATCAGGTCGATGTGGACTGCGCCAACTGTGCGGCAAAGATGGAGGAAGCGGTTCGGCAGACGGTCGGTGTAAAGGACGCAACACTGAGCTTTATGACTCTGAAGCTCAAGGTGGAGTTTGAAGAAGGTGCTGATGTGAACAGGGTCATGAAGGAAGCGTTGAAAAACTGCAAGCGTGTCGAGTCGGACTGCGAGATCTTTCTTTGATCCATCTTATGACAGACAGAAATGAGGCGACGATATGAATCCGAAACAAAAAAAGGTCTTATTGCGAATCGTGCTGACGATGCTGCTGTTGATTGCGATCACAGCAGCATCGATGATGGTCCATCTGACGCCCCTGTGGGAAACGGCGGCGTATCTGCTCATCTATCTGCTGATCGGTCATGATATCCTGCGCAAGGCCCTGCGGGGGATCTGGAACCGACAGGTGTTCGATGAGAATTTTCTGATGGCGGTGGCGACGATCGGTGCCATGTGCCTGCAGGAATTTCGGGAAGGCGTGGCAGTCATGCTGTTCTATCAGATCGGTGAGCTGTTTCAGAGCGTCGCCGTCGGCAAAAGCCGCCGCAATATCGCTGCACTGATGGATATCCGTCCGGATCATGCAAATGTGATGCAGGACGGAACACTTGTCCGCATCGATCCGGATGAGATCGACATCGGAACGGTCATCTATGTACAGCCAGGTGAAAAGGTGCCGCTCGACGGTATCGTCATCGATGGGTCCAGCACGCTGAATACGAGCGCGCTGACGGGGGAGAGCGCTCCCCGTGATGTCCGTGTGCAGGATGAGGTGATCAGCGGCTGTATCAACCTGAGCGGTCTGCTGCAGATCCGCACGACAAAGCGATTTGAAGAATCCACGGTTTCCAGGATCCTGGATCTCGTGGAGAATTCCAGCATGAAAAAATCACGCTCTGAAAACTTCATCACGAAGTTTGCACGTTATTATACGCCGATCGTCTGTTACAGTGCACTGGCGCTGGCACTGCTGCCGCCGATCGTTCTCTTTCTGTGCGAACAGCCGGTCGACTGGGGCGACTGGATCACCCGCGCCTTGACCTTCCTGGTCATCAGCTGCCCGTGTGCGCTCGTCATTTCGATACCGTTGAGCTTTTTTGGCGGGATCGGATGTGCTTCCACCAAGGGGATCCTCGTCAAAGGATCCAATTACCTGGAGGCGCTCGCCGATGCAAGATACTTTGTCTTTGACAAGACCGGCACGCTGACGAAGGGCGTATTTGAGGTCACCTCGATCGATGTGAAGCAGGGGACGGAGGAAAAACTGCTGTATTACGCAGCACATGCGGAAAGTGCCTCCAGCCATCCGATCTCGCAGTCTCTGCAAGCTGCATATGGCGGTGTCATCGAGCGCGCCCGAGTCAGCGAGGTCAAAGAAATTGCCGGACAGGGCGTTTCCGCAAACGTTGACGGACATGTCATCAGTGCCGGCAACCTGCGTCTGATGCGTTCCCTTGGCATCAGCGCAGATCCGATCCATAAAGAGGGAACGATCGTATATGTAGCATTTGATCACGAATATCTCGGCAGCATCACCATTTCCGATGTGATCAAGCCAAATGCCAGAGAGGCGATCCGCTCTCTGAAGGCAGAAGGTGTACGCCGCTGTGTGATGCTGACGGGGGACAGCCAATCGGCAGCAAGCGCCATTGCCGGTCAGCTGGACATCGACGAAGTGCACAGCGAACTGCTGCCGGGTGACAAGGTTCATGAGGTGGAATCGCTCCTGCAGCAGAAAAACGGCAAAGACAAGCTCGTCTTCGTAGGGGACGGTATCAATGACGCTCCCGTGCTTTCCAGAGCAGACATCGGGATCGCAATGGGAGCCCTGGGTTCTGATGCGGCCATCGAGGCAGCGGACATCGTCCTGATGGACGACGATCCTTCCAAGATCTCGCTGGCTATGCGCATTTCCCGACGCACGCTTCGCATCGTCCGACAGAACATCGTCTTTGCGCTCGCCGTCAAGATCATCTGTCTGCTGCTGGGCGCGTTTGGTCTGGCCAACATGTGGCTGGCCATCTTTGCGGATGTGGGTGTCATGGTCATCGCCGTCATCAATGCAACGCGCGCGCTGCGGATCTCTTGAGGACAAAAGCATCTGCGATCAGATGCTTTTTTACTTAGATTTTACAAATACTTTACGTAATTTTTACATTTGTCTGCGCATATCTGATTCTCACGGTAGATTTGTGCGTAGGTAGTTGACATCAATATATGAATGTGATACCTTTGATTCGTTGGATAAGTGGTGGAGTCTGTCATAAAGCGTTTGCTTTATTTATTCAATGGAGCAGAAGCGAAAGGACAGGTTCACCGAGAATTTGTCTTTTTTTTACACAAAGGAGATTTTACATATGGAAACGATGTTGGCGAAGCTGAAGCAGAGGATCAAACATTCCTCTCCTCCGCGGCTGTTAGCGATCGGATTTGCTCTCGTCATCCTGACGGGGACGATCCTGCTCATGTTGCCGATCTCTGTTCGCGAGGGGGCGCATGTCAGCTTTGTAGATGCTTTATTCACATCAACGAGCGCGGTCTGTGTGACCGGACTGATCGCCATCGATACGGCAGATCACTTTACGACCTTCGGCTGTACGGTCGTTGCCGCTTTGATCCAGATCGGCGGGCTGGGCGTGACGTGTGTCGGCGTTAGCCTGATCCTGGCAGCCGGCAAACGGGTCAGCTTCAAGACCCGCAAGCTGATCAAGGAATCCTGGAACGTGGACAGCTATGGCGGACTGGTGCGGTTAGTAAAATCCGTGCTCAAGCTGACGCTCTTCTTCGAGCTGATCGGTGCTTTTTTGAGCTTTCTGGTATTCGTGCAGGATTATACCGTCCCCCACGCCATCGGCATCAGCCTGTTTCATTCGATCGCGGCCTTCAACAACTCCGGATTCGATATCCTGGGCGGGCTGCAGAACCTGATTCCTTACCGGGATGATGTGCTGATGAACCTGGTGACGACCGGTCTGATCATCTTCGGCGGTATCGGTTTTCTGGTCATCATGGATGTGAGGAAGAAACGCAGCTTTCGCAAGCTGACACTGCATTCCAAGGTGGTCATCACCATGAGCGCATTGCTGATCCTCATCGGTACGGTCGCCCTGAAGTGCACAGAGGACATCACTTGGATGGGGGCCTATTTCCACAGCGTTTCTGCGCGTACTGCTGGTTTCTCCACCTATTCGTTAGGGGAATTCACCAACGCAGGCCTTTTCGTCCTGGTCCTGCTGATGTTCATCGGTGCCTCTCCGGGATCGACCGGTGGCGGTATCAAGACGAGCACGCTGTTTGTCATGTGCAACGTCATCCGCAGCGTGATCTTTAACAAGCGCCATACCGCATTCCGCCGTCGGATCGCTGACAGCGTCATCATGCAGGCATTTGTCGTGACGCTGCTGTCATTTTGCATCGTAGCGATCTCCACCTTCCTGCTTTGTGTGCTGGAACCGGAGTATTCGTTCATGCAGCTGTTATTTGAAAGCGTATCTGGCTTTGGTACGGTCGGTCTGTCGACCGGCATCACCTCGCATCTGGGCGATGCCGCAAAGATCGTTCTGGTAGCGACGATGTTCATCGGCCGTTTGGGCGCACTGACCATCGCGACCCTTGGCAACTTCAAGGAACCAAGCGAGGTATCGTATACTACGGAAAATATCACGATCGGATAAAAGGAGAAGAAAACTATGAAAAAGAAAACCTATGCTGTATTAGGTCTGGGACGCTTTGGCATGCCGCTGGCGACCAAACTGGCCCAAAGTGGTGCGGATGTCATCGGTGTGGATATGGATGAAGAGCGTGTACGCGCTTTTCGCGAGTACAGTGAATACGCCTTTGTCGCCAAGAAGCTGACAAAGGAAGTGCTGGAAGATATCGGTATCCAGGACTGCGATGTGGCGGTCATCTGCATCGGTAGCCGTGTGGAGACCAGCATCCTGGTCACGCTGAACATCCTGAACCTGGGGGTTCCGAATGTCATTTCCAAAGCGAGCAGTGCCGAGCAGGGAGAGGTCCTGCGCCGCCTGGGGGCCTATGTCGTCTATCCGGAGCGTGATATGGCACTGCGCACCGCAAAGAAGATCCTGCGGGAGAATCTGGTCGATTATCTGTCGATCGGTAAGGACATCGAGATCATCGAGATCGAGATCTCCAACAAGATGGTCAACAAGACCATCCTGGAACTGGATCTGCGAAAGAGGTACAAGCTCAATGTCATCGCCATTCGTCACGATGAGGAGACCGACATCGAGGTACGTCCGGACTGTATCCTGCACGAAGGCGATACGATCGCAGTCATCGGCAGAGAGGAGAACGTTACACGCTTCGTCGACGATTATTCATAGGGAACAGAGGAACGGATCGTGCCTGGACAAAGGCCTGAAATATCCGTTCCTTTTTTGCGCATATCCCTGCGAAATGCGGGCAGGATAAAGTGGGATGTTTTGCCTGAAAGCGATTACGCGAAACGGGTGATTTTCGGCTGTGAATCATTTTCGATATTTTCTTCACATTTCGTTTGAATTCTATAGGTAATCGGTCTATAATCAGATGTACGATGATCCTATGATCATTGTTTACCACCATGGAAAATCATGACAGTTTTCACCGTTTGTCAACAGTGATCCAGCCATGTTTTTCGGTGGCACTTTTGTGAAACGGAGGTGTTATGCATTGGAAGAATTGATCAAAAATATTGTCGAGGCTGACAAGGCCGCAAGAGGCCGTATCAACGAAAAGATTCACGAGCGCGACAATGTGCATTCTCAGATCCTGGAAAAGCGCAGCGATGTCATTTCCAAGTATCAGGAAGAAAGCAGGAAACGGATCGAAGAAAGGCGCGCGCAGCTGGAAGAAGAGCTGAAGGCAGCCGCTATGGTGGAAGAAACACGTTATCAAAACACGCTTGAACAGCTGAACCGGCAGGTCGAAGCACACCGTGAGGAATGGGTGAGCAAGCTCACTGCCCAGTGTCTGAAGATGGAAGGCTGTTCTTAGAAAGGAGGATGCTGTATGGCTGTTGCTGCTGGTGCGATCATCTCCAAGGTGCGCAGCATGTATGGCGAGCATCTGAATGAGCGTGATTACAGCGAGCTGCTGCGGAAACGCAGCGTAGGCGAGATCGCAGGTTACCTCAAGCAGGAGACGCACTACCGTGAGGCTTTGCGCAACGTGCGCGAAAACAATGTGCACCGCGGACAGCTGGAGGATATCCTGCGCAAAGATCTCTTCCGCGAGCTGGTACGTCTGTACCGCTATGCGGACAGCAAAGATGAAGCATATTATCACCTCTTCATCGAAGAGGTCGAGATCGATGTCATCCTGCATATCCTGCGCATGCTCATCAGCGGGCGCATTCAGGATGCGATTGCCGAGCTGCCGGTGTTCATGCGTGAATACTTCAGCTATGACCTGATGAAGATGGGAACGGTCCGCAGCTATGATGATCTGCTCGACGTCGTGGAGAAGACCTATTATCACAAGGTGTTGCTGCCCTTTCGCGTCAACAAGGGCAGGGAAGACAACATCGATTATGCCGGCTGTGAAGCGGCGCTCATTCGCGCTTACTATGATCGTCTGATCCGCGAGATGCAGCGCTCGATGAGCGGTGTGCTGCGCAAGGATCTCTTGGAGATGCACACCCTGGACATCGAACTGAACAATCTGGCGAAGATCTATCGCTTCAAGCGCTACTACAATGTATCGCAGGAAGTCGTCATGGAATCGCTGGTCCCTGTCGAAGGACGCCTGCGCAAAAGCACGATCATGGAAATGGTAAATGCTGCAGATGATCAAACATTTCAAAAGCTGCTGGCGCAGTCACGTTACCATCTGCGCTTTGAAGAAGAGGACAACATCGATATCGAATGGTATATGGACAATATCCGTTATCAAAATGCCAGGAGAAAGCTCTACTATTCGCAGAAGGCACCGGTCGTGTTTTCGGCCTATGCCGTTTTACAGAAGAACGAGCTGACCAATATCATCCGCATCATCGAAGGTGTCCGCTATCAGGTGGACAGCGATACGATCGCTTCCATGCTGATCTATTAAGGTGGATGAAAAGAAAGGAGAATATCTATGGCGATCGCAAAGATGAAGCTGATCAACATCAGTGCCGAAAAAGAATATCTGGACGACGTGCTGTTGAAGTTTGTCGATCTGGATTATTTTCATCCCGAACCTGCCGTCAAATTCATCGATACCGTGCATGGTTTAACGAGCATGGATGAAGAAAACCCAGTGAGTGAGGTGCTTTCCAGATTCAAGGAAATCTGCAGTGATATGGATCTGGATCTGCCAAACATCGCTATGCGTGATAAAGATTACGATCTGGGTGGGATGAAGAATTATATGGAAAACGTCTATCAGAGATTTCAGGACGCAAACCGTGTCCGGAAAGATCTGCAGACGGTCATCCAGGAAAACAAAGATGCCTTGGTAACCGTCAAGAACATCGAGAGCATCGATCTGAACCTGGATGATCTCTTTGATTGTAAGTACATCAAGTTCCGCTTTGGACGTCTGCCGTTGGACAGCGTCGAAAAGCTGCGTTATTACCGCAACCGTCCGTTCGTTTTCAAATCGTTCTCTCAGGACGATACCTACAGTTGGTGCATCTATATGACGACGGAAAAATACGAAGGAGATGTCGACAATGTCTTCTCCTCTCTGTATTTTGAGCGGATCCGCATTCCGGAGTTCATACATGGTACGCCGGAGAGTGCGGCACAGACGCTGCTCGATGAGATCGAAAATGATGAAAAGCAGATCCTGCACGTCGATGATGTCATCGAGAAGCTCAAGGGCGAATGCCGTGAAGAGATGGCGAAGATCAAAGGGGAACTGGAATTCCTGGACCGCACCTTTGTTGCGAGAAAGTATGTCGTCGGTCTGGGACAGCGTTTCTCCATCACCGGATTTGTCGATGCGGCGGATGTGGAACGTCTGAAAGAGACCTTTCGTGAACTGGAGGAGGTGGAGATCGAAGTGCGTCCGGCACACAGCGACAAGCGGCTGGACCCTCCGACGAAGCTGAAGAATGGGTGGTTTGCCAGGCCATTCATAATGTTCGTTGAAATGTATGGCATTCCGGAATATGATGGCTTTGATCCGGTGCCGATCGTTGCGGTGATCTACTCACTGCTCTTTGGAATGATGTTTGGTGATGTCGGACAGGGCATCGTCGTCATGATCGTCGGTGTGCTGTTAAGCAAATACAAGCAGATGCAGCTGGGGGATATCATGGTGCGCATCGGTATCTTCTCTACGCTGTTCGGCTTTATCTTCGGGTCGGTATTCGGTAACGAAACGATGCTCGACCCACTCTATCACGCATTGCTGGGGCTGGAAGAAAAACCGATCAACGTCATGTCCAGTGAGTTCATCATGCCGCTGCTGCTGATCGCGGTCGGCATCGGTGTCGTGCTGAATCTCTTCAGTATGGTGCTCAATATGGTGCTGCAGCATCGCAGACGGGATATGGGCGAATTCTGGTTTTCCCAAAATGGTGTTGCCGGCTTTGTCTTCTATGGCGCTGTTGCGCTGGGAGCCGTATTGACCGCACTGTTTGGCATTCCGGTATTCAATGTGTTCTATGTGCTGGTCCTGATCGTATTGCCGTTGTTGCTCATCTTCCTCAAAGAGCCGTTAACGCGCAAGCTGCATCATGGCAAGCTGTTCCCGGATGGCTTTGGTGCTTTCTTCGTCGAGGGCTTTTTTGAGCTGTTTGAGATCTGTCTGTCGTATATCACGAATACGATCTCCTATCTTCGTGTCGGCGGCTTTGTCTTATCGCATGCAGGTATGATGATGGCGGTCACGATGATCATGGAGATGAGCGGCGGTATATTCGCCGTGTTGATCGGGGTGTTCGGCAATATACTCGTTATGTGTCTGGAAGGACTGGTCGTCGGCATTCAGGTGCTGCGTCTGCAGTTCTATGAAATGTTCTCACGTTATTTTAATGGAAATGGTATTGCGTTTACCGCATTAAAGGAAGAATGATTAGGAGGTATCTTTTATGTTGTTAAGTCCGATTGAAATGTTATTACCGCTGGTTATGCTCGTATTGATCTTTGTCCCGCTGATCAAGGTGATCCAGGGAAAGACTTCGGTAAAGAGTGCAAAGATCCGTCTGACATCCCATATCTGCATGTTCTTTGGTGTCTGCCTGGGCGTCGTCCTCTTCTCTGCTTATAAGGTACAGGCTGCTGAGGCTGCCGCAGCGGCCGATGCGATGCAGGGATCGATCGCACAGGGACTGGGCTTCCTCGCTGCAGCGCTGGCAACAGGTCTCTCTGCATTGGGTGCCGGTATCGCCGTTGCGTTTGCCGCTCCGGCTGCGATCGGTGCATTCTCTGAAAACAAGGAAAACTTCGGTAAGGCGATGATCTTCGTTGCCATGGGTGAGGGTGTTGCCATCTATGGTCTGTTGATTTCCATCATCATGATCTTCATGAAGCTCTGATAAATGAAAGGGGAGATACGATGAAGTTCTTCCTGATCAGTGATAACATCGATACACAGATGGGACTTCGTCTTGCCGGTATCGAAGGTGTCGTCGTCCATGAGCGCCATGAAGTGCTGGAAGCGCTGGAACAGGCGATGCATATGGAAGATGTCGCCGTCATCCTGATAACGACCAAGCTGGTGGAGACCTGTCCGGATGTCATCTCTGAATTAAAGCTGCAAGTAAAAAAGCCGCTGATCGAGGAAATTCCTGACCGTCACGGGTCCGCCAAGATCGGTGAGACCATCGACGGCTATGTAAGCGAAGCGATCGGCGTGAAACTGTGAGGTGATTGCCATGTTATATGAAAAGGATAAGCTGGAACAGTATTTCCGTGAAGAGATCCAACGCGTCAGCGAACAGCAGCTGCAGGCGTTGGATGAGGAAATTGAAACGATCCGCGAGCAGACGCTGGCGCAGCTGGAAGCGAGCGCGCAGCTAGATGCCGGAGCGGCCTGTGAGCAGGAGCTGCGGGAACTGCAAAGCGAATACGCCGTACGACTGAGCCGTCTGCACGATGAGACGGACCGTCGACTGATGAAGAAGCGAAATGAGCTGGCGGAATCTGTATTCAGCGAAGTGATCGAAAAGATCAGAGAATTTACGGAGAGCAAGGACTATGAAGCACTGCTGATCGACAAGGCCAGAGAGCTGTCGCAGCTGTCTGATCCGCATCCGTCCATCTATGTGCGGGAGGCGGATCTCTCTTATGCGGATCAGATCCGAAACGCATTCGCAGATGGGGCAGAAGTCTGTGCGGATGACAGCATCCGCTATGGCGGCATGCGTCTGGAATGCCTTGTGAGCGGCATCGTCATCGATGAGACGTTCGATGCCCGGCTCAATGAACAAAAAGAGTGGTTCTATCAGAACTCCGGTCTGTTCGTAAAATGATTGTATGAGGATGAATGAGGTGATAACGTGGTTGAAAATGAAATTTATTCAATTAACGGTCCAGTTGTAAAGGTGCGAAATGCAACCGCCTTTTCCATGCTGGAAAAGGTGTTTGTCGGAAACCGTAAGCTGATGGGAGAGGTCATCAGTGTCAGCCGCGAGTTTACGACGATCCAGGTCTATGAATCGACGACCGGATTACGGCCGGGAGAACCGGTCGAGGGAACGGGCAAGCCGATTTCCGTAACGCTGGGGCCTGGCATCCTGCGCAACATCTTTGACGGCATCGAACGGCCGTTGAAAGAGATTGCCAGACAGTCCGGAGCGTTCATCGCCACCGGCAGCAATGTCTCTCCTTTGGATGAAGAGGCACGCTGGAACGTTACGCTGCTCGTAAAGGAAGGGGATCTGGTCAAGGGCGGACAGATCTTTGCGACCATTCCGGAAACCGATCTGATCGAGCATCGCTGCATGATCCCGCCGACACTGAGCGGTGAGGTCGTTCATGCGGCAGCGGACGGCAGTTATCGGATCCATGATGAGATCCTGCAGGTCCGTGATGAAAAAGGGAAGATCCATTCACTGGATCTGACACAGGAGTGGCCGATCAAGCAGGCGCGTCCGATCACAAAGCGTCTGCCGATCAGCGTGCCGCTCATCACCGGACAGCGCATCTTTGATACGCTGTTCCCGATCGCCAAAGGCGGTACGGCTGCGATCCCAGGCGGATTCGGTACCGGAAAGACGATGACGCAGCACCAGCTGGCCAAGTGGTGTGATGCGGATATCATCGTCTATGTCGGCTGTGGGGAACGCGGCAATGAGATGACGCAGGTCCTCGAGGAGTTCTCCGAACTGATCGACCCGAAATCCAACCGACCGCTGACCGATCGTACCGTGCTCATCGCCAACACCAGCAACATGCCGGTAGCGGCACGAGAGGCGAGCATCTACACCGGTCTGACATTGGCGGAGTATTATCGCGATATGGGCTATCATGTCGCCATCATGGCGGATTCGACGTCCCGCTGGGCGGAGGCGCTGCGTGAGATCAGCGGCCGTCTGGAAGAGATGCCGGCAGAGGAAGGCTTCCCGGCCTATCTGCCATCCCGTCTTTCGCAGTTCTACGAGCGTGCCGGTTATGTTGAGACGCTGAATGATCAGAAGGGAAGCGTTTCGATCATCGGTGCCGTCTCTCCGCAGGGAAATGATTTCTCCGAGCCGGTCACTCAGAATACCAAACGTTTCGTGCGCTGTTTCTGGGCGCTGGACAAGTCGCTGGCATATGCACGCCATTATTTTGCCATCAACTGGAACGAGAGCTATTCTGAGTATGTCAGCGATCTGACACGCTGGTATAACCGCAATGTCGATCCGCGCTTTCTGCGCAGCCGCCAGGAGATCATGAGCCTGCTGGCCGAAGAGACAAAGCTGATGGAGATCGTCAAGCTGATCGGAAGCGATGTGCTGCCGGAAGATCAGAAGCTGATCATCGAGATCTGCAAGGTCATCCGGGTCGGCTATCTGCAGCAGAACGCATTCCATAAAGAGGATACTTATGTACCGTTGGCCAAACAGCTGCGGATGATGGATACGATTTTGTATCTCTATCATCGCTGTAAGGAAGCGCTCAGCGACGGTGCGCTGCTGCGTTCCATTCTGTCCAGCGGCATCTTTGAGACGGTAACCAAGATGAAATATGACGTTCCAAATGATCATCTGGAACTGTTTGATGATTATGTGACCAAGATCGATGAAGCGATCAACAGTCATAAGGAATAGGAGGGACATACGATGAGTCTGCAATATCTGGGATTAAAGGAAATCAACGGCCCTCTGGTATTTCTCGATCATGTCAAGGGAGTCGGCTATGAAGAAATGGTCGAGCTTCGCTGTGAAGACGGCACATCTCGTTTGGGGCGTGTCGTTCAGCTGGAAGGGGAACTGGCAGCGATCCAGGTATTCGAAGGTACCAACGGCCTGAGCCTGACCAATACCCGAACACAGTTTAAGGGAAAACCGATGGAGCTTTCGCTCTCCAAAGAACTGCTGGGACGTGTATTCAACGGCAGCGGCAAACCGATCGACGGGTTAGGGGAGATCTATGCCGAGAAGAGCGCGGACATCAACGGACAGCCGTTGAATCCGGTTTCCCGTGTCTATCCGCGAAATTATATCAATACCGGCATTTCCAGCATCGATGCGCTGATGACGCTGATCCGCGGACAGAAGCTGCCGATCTTCTCCGGATCCGGCATGCCGCACAATGAACTGGCGGTACAGCTGGTCAAACAGGCGAAGATCTCCGATGGCGACGGAAAGAACTTCTGCATCGTCTTTGCGGCGATGGGCGTCAAGAATGACGTTGCCGATTATTTCCGCCGTTCGTTTGAAGAAGCAGGTGTCATGGAGCATGTCGTCATGTTCGTCAATCTTTCCAACGATCCGATCATCGAGCGTACGCTGACGCCTCGCTGTGCGCTGACAGCGGCCGAATATCTCGCGTTTGAGCACGACATGCACGTCCTGGTCATCCTGACGGACATCACTTCCTATTGCGAAGCGCTGCGTGAATTCTCCAGCAGCAAAGGCGAGATCCCGGGACGAAAAGGCTATCCGGGCTATCTGTACTCCGATCTGGCTTCTATGTATGAAAGAGCCGGTATCATGAAGGGAGCCAAGGGATCGGTCACACAGATTCCGATCCTGACGATGCCAAACGACGATATCACGCACCCGATCCCGGACCTGACCGGTTACATTACTGAGGGACAGATCGTACTGGATCGAAATCTGAATCAGATGGGCGTCTATCCGCCGATCGGTGTTTTGCCATCCCTGTCCCGACTGATGAAGGATGGCATCGGTGAGGGTTATACCCGTAAAGATCACTCCGATGTCAACAATCAGCTGTTTGCGGCGTATGCCAAGGTACAGGATGCCCGCTCGCTTGCCAGTGTCATCGGTGAAGATGAGCTTAGCGATATCGATAAGCAGTATATGTCCTTTGGTTCGCTGTTTGAGGAACATTTCCTGAACCAGGGCTTTGATTCGAACCGTTCGATCGAAGAAACGCTGGATCTCGGCTGGGATCTGCTCAGCGTGTTGCCGCGTACCGAACTGGACCGCATCGACGATGAAGTGCTCGATGCACACTATGATCAGAAGCGCGCATTTGAGCGTTTTGGCATCACAAAGGGGCCGATCATCAAAGAGTTAGCTGAAAAGGGTGAATAACCATGGCAAACAAGCAAGTATTTCCAACGAAGGGAAATCTGATCGCATCCAAAAAGTCAAACTCGCTGGCAAAGATGGGCTACGAGCTGATGGACCGCAAGCGCAACATCCTCACAAGAGAGATGATGGAGCTTGTAGAAGACGTCCGCATGTTGCGTGAACAGATCACTGATACGTACCAGAGAGCCTATCAGGCGCTTCAGGAAGCAAACATGACACAGGGTGTCATCTCGGATCTGGCAGAGGCGATCCCGATCGATAACGGGATCCACATCACCTATCACAGCGTCATGGGCGTCGAGATTCCCAAACTGCATTATGAGCAGAAAGACATGGTATTCTGTTATGGAATGGAACTGACCAATTCCAAACTGGATTATGCGTATCAGTGCTTTCATGAGGTAAAAAAGCTCACAGTGACCCTTGTCGAGGTCGAGAATGGTGTGTACCGTCTGGCAAATGCGATCCGCAAATCA
>DWYK01000172.1 GCA_019118705.1 Candidatus Merdibacter merdigallinarum
ATGAAAACTTCACATCCGAGATAACACTATCTCTGCCTTCTGCAGAAGAAGAACTGATGACGGATGTCGTCTTCGTTCTGGATAAATCGACGAGTACCGATGTGGAAGATGAAATGATCGCCATGCTGCAACAGCTCAACGATCAGATCAGCGAAACAAATGCAACCGTCAAGGTCGGAATCGTCATCTTTAACCGCAATGCCAATAATGTATTGGAGCTGACAGAGCTCAATGATGCGAATATGGATCAGATCGTGGAAGCGATCCGGACCGATATTTCCAGCGGAACGAACACCCATGCCGGTCTGCTGGCCGGACAGGCAATGTTGGATGCGGATACGGCTGTTTCTGCCAATCGCAAGTATATGATCTTTGTCAGCGACGGTCTGACCTATCTGTTCGATGCAGATGTAAAAGCAATCAATTCTCAGCAGAGCGCCACAGGCGAGTATGGAATCATGGCCGGTAATGATTGCTGGGGCATCCGTCATACAGGAGAAGGCGGAGACCAGTATGTTCCGGAGGACTGGAGCGCATATCTGGCAGATGTCGCTGCACATCTGGATGAGGTTCAGCCATATATTCAGTCCTATGACAACATGAGCCAGGATAATCACATCCCTCGTGGCAACACAGAACTGCCGACGACCGTAGATGTTGCACTGTATAAGACGTATACGGTTTATCAGGAGATGGTAAACAGCGGCTACAACTGTTATGCAGTATTGGCAGACAGCGCAGCTGCGGCAAATTACCCTTGGGGACAGTCATTCATGAACTATCTGTCAGGAAATAAAGAAGTCAATTTCTTAGATATCCAGAAAGAGATCTATTATTTGCTGGATGCCGGCTCCACGGTAGAAGATTACATGGGCTATGTGGAGGGAGAATATGATTTTGATTTTGTGAATCAGGCATCTTCCATGCGCCTGATGGTCGGCGATGAAAGCTATGAGGCGGTAAAGATCGAAGAAAACATCTACGGATTCAAGCCGATCGGTGAATCCGGCGAATATGCCTTTGTCGTTGAATATGTACCGGGTGAAGGTGCGGAGGAGCACTTCGTATGGCACATCAATGAAGCTGTTTCCAACTTTGCGCCGGTGCAGCTGACGTATGAAGTCGTTCTTACGAACCCATCCACAGAGCCGGGTACCTATGGTACATATGATGCAGATGGCAGTCAGGGCTATGAAGGGTTGTATACCAATCTTTCCGCAACGCTGTATCCGGTAGATTCTAACGGCACTGCCGGCAGTGCGGAAGCATTTGCGCAACCGACGGTATCTTATACAGTAGAGGATGCTTCTGAACCAAGCGATCCAAACGATCCGAGCGAGCCAGGAGAGCCACAGGATCCGTCTGCGCCGACCACTTCAAAGGATCCAGATGATCCGGAAACCGGAATTAGCGATACGCTTGCATTGTGGGGCATCCTGTTTGGCGCTTCTGCTGCTTTGGTAACAGTGCTGAGCGTGAAACGCAGGGCCGGCCGATAGGACACAAATTCGATCATCCGATACGGAAGAGGGCAGTGGATGTTGCAGTATGAAGACGCTGCCCTTTTCTTAAAGATGGATCGGATCAAGAGGCTTCATGAGAAAGCTGACGAAGAATCAAAAGGTCGAACTGTATGAGAAGCGCCAGGCAGGAGCGACGATCGGCGAGCTGTCTCGTGCATATGCGTTGCGCAAAGAGGGCATAAAGTATCTGATCCGTCTGATCGATACACATGGCTATGGCATTTTGCGAGATGGCCATTGCCGAAAATATTCCGCTCAGATCAAGAAACAGGCGGTACTGGAAGTGCTGAAAGAAGAAAAGAGCATCGGAGAGACGGCGATCAAATACGGGCTTTCTAGCAAGACGGCTCTGACGAAATGGGTGAAAGATTACCAGGAAAACGGGAATCAGATCGTGGAACGAAAACGTGGACGGCCGAGAAAACAGCGGGAAAGTGCCGATCGGATGAAAGGATGAAAAAACGAAGCTGATCGTCTGACAGCTTCGTTTTTTTCATGTCCGCCGGAGGTGGGCCAGGCGTCTGCCGGCGCAGATGGCGAGAACGATCTTAAGAAGATCAGGCATCAGAAACGGCCATACGCAAAGCGAGAGCACCTGTGGGAAGGAAATCCAGGCACCGCCTTGCAGATACAGCAGCCAAAACCACAGGGTACCGCAGAGATAACACAGAAACAGCCCACCCAGACAGGCGCAGAAACAACGGATGGGACGATCCTGCCACCAGCGCTGTGTCAGCCAGAGAAACAGTGCGCTGAGCAGAAAGCCGAAGATGTAGCCGCCGGTCGTTGAAAACAGCACGCCAGGCCCGCCGCGAAAGCCGGAGAACACCGGAAGGCCGATCGCTCCCAACAGCAGATAAAGCAGGACGCTGATGCAGCCGGAACGGCCGCCGAGCCAGATGCAGATCAGAAAGACGGCAAACGTCTGCATGGTAAACGGGACGCTCATCGGAATGGCGATCCAGGAACAGATGGCGATACAGGCGGCCGCCAGGGCACACTGGGTCCACTCTCTTGTCTTCATCGAAATCCCTCCTTTGTGGGGTCAGGCAAACAGTATAACAGATAATAGTTTGAAAATCAAATTATTAAGGTGCCGGTTTCGCCGGGCATTGTGTGTGAAAAGCGGGATCGACCGAAAAAAAGACAGGACCTTCGGGTGAGCATACACGCTTTCCCGAAGGCCCTGTCTTTGTTCATTGAGCGGATTGCTCACAGCGTCTTGTGGCGAAGCACTGCATGGGCCGCCAGTGCGACGATCGCACCGATGATCGCCTCAGCGATCGAGTTGACACCGACGGTCGTCATCAGCAGGGCGACGATCGTATTGCCCAGGACGGCTTCATATGGCGCCTTGAAGAAGATCCAGATGCCGCCCAGCACACCGATCGTGTTGATCGCCGCACCGGACAGGCCGGCAATCAGCGCCGCTGCATTTTCGTTTCGGTGAAGCAGCTTTTCATAGATCCAGCCGCTGCCATAGCCCAGTGCGATGCGAGGCACGAAGGCGATCAGCAGGCTCGTCCAGTTTCCCTGCACGCCGCCCATGGAAAAGAAGGGCGTGAAGCAGAAGCTGGTGATCGTCGGCTGAAAGGTCGCGTTATAGAACGAGCAGAATCCCATCACGAAGCCCAGGGCCGCTCCATAGCGTTTGCCCAGTGCCATCGCGCAGATGATGACAGGGATGTGCAGCATCGTAACGCTCAGAAAACCGACGCGTAAAAACCCCAGCGGGGTAAAGGAGAGGATGACCTCAATGGCCAGCAACATGGAAAAGAGGACCATCTTCTTTGTTTTTTTGTTTCTCATATCAGGATTCCTTTCTACTGTCGTTCGCATGGATACGACGTATGGAGGCAGCGCTTGGCAGACCGTAAGCGGCCTCTGCGGCAAGAACTGCGCGGTTGATGGCTTTTCCCATGACATGAACGGCAAGGGCACCGACGACATCCGGCATCGCGTCCACTTCGTTGACCGCCAGCGTAAAGATCGTATCGCCGTCGCTCATCGTATGGACCGGAAAGATCGCATCGGCATAACCGTTGTGAGCGATGCTGGCGATCTTGGCACACTGGCTCTTGTTGAGCCTTGCGTTGGTGATGATGCAGCCGATCGTCGTGTTGCCCATCGGCAGCGTATCGTGTGCCTGCATCTGTTCCATCAGCGATAATGGATCCAGGATGCGGCCGTCCTTGCAGACGCCGGCGAGATACTCGCGCGTTTCGACATCACGGACGTTGCCGCAGGCGTTGACGGCGACCACAGCGCAAACCTGCAGATCGCCGACCTGCACGCCAGCCATGCCCTGTCCGGATTTCATCGCATAGGGCGCATCGAGCAGCTTGCCGACGCTGGCGCCGGTACCGGCACCGTAATTGCCGTCGCAAAACAGGTTGTGTTCGCTGGCCTTGCAGGCCGCATAGCCCATGGCCGCATCCGGCCGGATCTTGCCGTTGCCGACGCACAGGTCAAACAGGGAGGCACCGCAGACGATCGGGACGTGTTGATCGGCGATCGCAAAGCCGCAGCCATGCTCTTCCAGATAGCGCATGACACCGCCTGCCGCATCCAGGCCGAAGGCGCTGCCGCCGGAAAGGATCACACCGTGGATCTGCTGGACCATGTTTTTCGGATGCAGCAGATCGGTCTCTCTGGTTGCCGGTCCGCCGCCGCGGACATCGACACCGGCACTCATTCCTTCCTTGCAGAGGATGACCGTACAGCCGGTCGCGTTTGCTTCATCCTGTGCCTGTCCGATCTGGATCCCTTTGATCTGTGAAGCCGTGATCTCTTTCATCTTCGTTTCCTCCTTTGTGGCCGGCAATAAAAAAGCTGCCGAAGCAGCACAGAAAAACATCCGTCAAGTGACGAAAAGGGTACGATCTTCAAGTGCCGTTTCTGATGAATACGGCCTTGGGGGATGTTCGATCTTCTGTGCAGCTTCCAAAAACAGGAATACCACCACGACCATGATAGCACAGACCGGGAAAAAACAAAAGAAAAACGGATAGGGAAACATGGAAAACCGTCGTATAAGCAAGGTGAGGGCGGAAAATGGAAGAGAGCGGAAAGCAGCGATATATGACCATTCGGGTACTGAGCAGGGATGGGATGGCAGAAGTGGAACTGGTCCGGGATGCGCAGACCGGGCGTTATGGTGTGCGCAAGCGGGCGAAATCGACCGCGGCGGCACTGGATGCGCTCGCGCGGGAGGCACGACTGCTGGCACAGCTGTGTCATCCTCAGATCCCACGGTTGGTGGAATATCGGCCTGCGGAGCGCTGTCTGATCATGGAATACATGCCGGGGGAAACGTTGGAACAGCGATTTTTACGAGAGGGTCCCTTTGCGCCGGAGCAGATCATCACCTGGGGCATCGACCTGTGTGAACTGCTTGCACATCTGCATGACGCTGTGCCGGCGATCATCTATCGGGATCTGAAACCGGGCAATGTCATCGTGATGGAGGATGGCCGACTGGCGCTCATCGACCTGGGTGCGGCCCGCCGCTATCAGAAAGGAAAACAGCGGGACACCTGTCTGCTGGGGACCTGTGGCTATGCAGCGCCGGAGCTTTATGGCGGTCTGGGACAGAGCGGTCCGCAAAGTGATGTCTATTCACTGGGAGCGATGCTCTATCAGCTCTGGGATCGGACACGGCCACATTCCGCACTCGCCGGGGTGCTGCGTCATGCGACGGGCTATGGGCCATCCGATCGTTATCCGAACTGTGCGCAGATGAAGGAGGCGCTGATGCAGGCGCGAGGTGTGAAAAATAGGAGCGCATCCCTCTTTTTGCGTGTCGCTGTCCTGTTTGGCTGTGTGATCCTCTCGCTGGGGATGCTGTGCGTGCGATATGAAGAAGGTCTGCGGTATGCGCAGCTGCTGGCTGCATCCCGAAAGGAGAGAGGAGAAGCGCGTTGGGCGCTCTGCGTGCAGGCGATCCAGATCCGTCCGCAGGCGAAGGACGCCTATCTGTGTCTGTTGCAGGCGTTTGCGGAAGATGGCTGTTTTGATGAGCAGGAAGAACGTTTCTGGAAACAGGAGGTCGCTTTGGAGCTGGAGGCGCTGAAACAAAGCGATGGCTATGCGGCGGTCGCCTATGCGATGGGGGAGCTCTACTGGTATGGCTATGGTCAGAATGACGGACAGCTGCAGATCGCACCGGAAGCGATGAAAGCGTCGATTCCCTGGTTTCAGGATGTGCTGCAGCACGCAAAGGAAACGACACCGGCGTATCAGAATGCGATGATCTATCAGGCGATCGGCTGTTTTTACCGTGATATCGTCTTATCGATGCGGATGTCAGATGAAGCAGGCCGCTTTCGTGCCTGCTGGGAAGCGCTGTGCGCCCTGCGGCAGGCCATCGAGATGCGGCCGTTGGCAGATGTGTGGATGCGCCTGCAGCTGGATCAGCTGATGATCGATTTTGTCATGGGCTATCTCTGGGAACTGCGAACGGACGGGGTGACGAAGGGAGAGGTCGTGACGGTCCTCGCAGAGGGCTATGAGCGGATCCACGCACTGTCCGCACGGAGCGAACAGGAACGGGCGCTGAAAGCACGCCTGCTGGAACAGGAGGAGATGGTGTGGAAGACGGTGGAAAGTACGTATGCAGAGGAAATGGAACAGGAAGTGAGAGGAGGATGAAGGATGAAGAAGAGAGGACGATCGCTGAGGTGTCTGCTGATCGCACTGTTTGTGCTGGCCGATCTGCTGCCGATACAGGCACGGACGCTGCCTCAGGAACGAACGGCGGGCATCGCGGATGGTCCTGCGGCGGGCGATACGGTGGTCATCGATGCGATCCGGATGGACACTTGCTGGCGGAATACGCCGCTTTCCCTCACGGTCGAGGCGCACAGTGAGACGTCGCGGCCGCTGTATTATGCGCTATGGGCAGAGGAGATCCGCTGGCAGAGCGAACCGCAGTTGACGGTCGAGACGAACGGGACTTATGTCGTGCTGGTGAATGATGTCCCACAGGAAGCAGGCAGTGCCCGGCAGAGTGCCACGGTTTCCTGCATTGACACACGGCCACCGAAGGTCACATGGGAACCGCTTGTGGATGGATGGGTGTCGTCGCAGACGCTGCGCGTCCAAGCGGAAGATGCGCAGAGCGGTCTGGCCGATGAGCCATACAGCTTTGATGAAGGCCGCAGCTGGCAGTGCTCACCGACGCGGACCGTATCGGAAAACGGTCGCTATACGGTATGGGTCCGTGATCGCTGTGGCAATGTGCAGACGGCCGTGATCGATGTCTCTAATATCGATGCGCAGGCACCGCAGCTGCCGGAGGGTGCCGAGATCCATCTGCGGCCGACGAATGCAGCACCTTCTTCGACGATCGTGCATCACCTGCTTTTCGGCAGTTATTTTTCATCGATGACGGTGTGCGTTCCTTATGTGGACGAGGGCAGCGGTGTCGCACAGATCGAGCTGTTCGACGCCCAGGGACAGCTGCTGGCACAGGCACAGGGACAGGGCCGTCAGGGAGAGGCACAACTGGTCGTATCGGCAGATGAAAACGTACGGCTGCTGGCGACACCGCTCACGGTGCGTCTTATTGACCATTGCGGAAACGTGCGTTCGATCGCGGTCACAGAAGAAAATGCAAATGTGTGCTCGCTGCGGGAGCTGCTGCTGGAGACCGTCCGGCCGACGATCCAGATCGGGCATGAGGGCGGAACGCTGGATGAGCAGGGCCGTCTGTATGATACGCCGACCTTGTCGTTTGTCGTGGAACTTGCCGATGCGGATGCCGGACTGCAGGCAGCGAGCGTCACGGTGAATGAGGAGCGTCTCCTACAGGAACGCTGGGTGGAGAAACAGAAAAAACAGGCAACGCTCACGGTGGAACTGCCGGCCACAGCAAAACAGGAGGGGGAAAACCGCCTGAACGTTGCGACAGTGGATCACGCCGGCAATCGCTGTGAACAGACGTTCGTCTTCTACCAGGATACGACGGCCCCGAAGATCCTGTCAGCGACGATCGACGGGGCGGATGCGCTGAAAAAAGAGAGCGGATATTCACTGTTTCCGATGGCAGGGGCGCAGCTGTGCGTGCAGACGCAAGATCTGTTTGCCGATGCAATCGAGGTGGAGCTGACGATGATCGCCGCGGATGGTGAAAAAACCGTGCAGCGCATTGCAGGCGATGCACAGGGGATGGCCGTATATTCGCTGCCGGATGGCTTTAAAGGGGTGATCGAACTGTGTGCCATCGATGCGGTGGGCAACCGCAGCGAGGTGGTGACGAGCGCTCAGATGATCGTGGAATCGGACACGGCCCATGCAGCCAGTGCGAAGACCGTGCTGACATTGCCGAAAAGCGAGGTGCAGGATGCGCAGGGACATCCGCTCTATGCGCATCCGATCACGGCGACGCTGTCCCTGGAGGATCGTCACAATGGCATTCGTGCTGTGTCATGGACGCTGTGGACAGCAGATGGTGAACGGATCGGGCAGGGTGCAGCGTCGATGACATCGCTTCTTGCGGCGCCGGATGCGATGAGCGATGAAGAAGGCGTTCATTGGACGGTGAAGGAAAGCGAGCAGAATCTGGTGTTATCGCTGTGCGGGACCATTCCTCTGCGGGCAGAGGGCAATGCACAGCGGCTGGAGCTGGTGTGGACGGATCATGGCGGTCATCAAAGCTGTGAGCGCATCTGTTTTGGCATCGACCGCACATCGCCGCAGCTGCGCTGCACGTTTGCGGACGGAGGCAGCGTACAGGGGCTGTTCAATGATCCGCAGGCCTTGATGCTGCGGGTGTCGGATGTCAACATCGATCTGGAACAGCTGCGGACGGAACTGACCGTCGATGGCCGCGTACAGCTGCTGCAGCCTGTCTGGAAAGCGGATGGCATGGGATGGCAGACCTCGCTGCTCTGTGCGGAGGACGGCGGCATCCAGGTGCGTCTGTCTGCGTGCGATCGTGCCGGAAACCGACAGGAGCTCATCACGGAGCGCTTCTTCATCGACCGCCAGGCACCGCGTTGGCAGCTCACAAGTGAACGGTCGCTGTCGGATGGTCCTGTGAACGGCTCGCCGGTCGGCTGGCTGACGGTGCAGGAACCCCATTTTGTCGCAGACGGGATCCGCCTCCTCCCATCGCCGGGCACACAGTTGCCGATGATGGGGGAATGGCAGCGCACGGCACAGGGATATCGGGCCGCATTGTATTTTTTGCAGGAAGGAACCTATGATTTCCGGATCCTGGCACAGGATGCAGCGGGCAACCGCGCCATTGCGGAAGGCGCATCGTTCATCCTCGATCAGAGCGCGCCGCTCTTGCGGGTGCTGGGCATTCCGGAAGGGGCCGCGCTGCGTTCGCTGCCGATCATCGAGATCCGCAGCAGCGATGCATACACGCCGGATGTCTCGATCCGTCTTTCGCTGCAGCGAACCGATGGACAAAGCGTGAAACTGCCGCCGTTGCAGAAGGTCGCGCAGGAGGTCTTTCGTCTTTCACTGGCCGATGGGAGCGAATGGGCGGACGGCAGCTATCGGCTGACGGTCACGGCGAGCGATCGTGCCGGCAATACACAGAGAGAGGAGATCTCCTTCCTCGTCAATCAGAGCGGATCGACCTTTCTTCTGCCGTCGGCACTGAACCATGCGTATGTCGCACAGCTGTCGTCGCTGCGCATCCGACAGTACAACCTCAGTCCGCTGATACAGGATACGCTGATCCTCATCCATAACAACGAAAGCCGCATCCTGCAGAAAGGACGCGACTACACCGTGAGCGAAGATGGGACGAACGGGCACACCTATACGTATACGCTGAAGGATGCGCTGTTTGCGCAGGAGGGCGTCTACCGCCTGCGCATCCTGTCGAGGGATGCGGCCGGCAATACCAGTGATTCTTTTGCCCCGGATAATGACGCTTCTCTGACGTTTGTCATCGACCGCAGCGCACCGAATATCGAATGGTTGCAGGAAAACGGGGAGGATGCGGGCCTGACGTGCACCTTTGCGATCAGTGATCACTATGCGCTTGCATCGGTTCGCTTTCGATACGATGGAAAAGAGCTGGAAGCGACCAAACAGGACGAGCGCTATACTTTGACGCTCCCTTATGAAAACGGAAAGTTGGAGATCACCGCCATCGATGCGGCCGGCAATCAGGCGAGCAGGTGCTTGTGGCATACGGCGCAGAGCGATGCCCCATCCAGGGCATCCATTCCCGAGACACCACAGCCGGTCCCTGCATTTCTTTTGCCGCTCATCCTCATAGGGATGCTCGCTGTGGGGGCGATGATCCTCGGAATGTATCGAAAAGTAAAAAAATCATAGAGAAACGGAGTCTTTTCGTGGGCTTTTGATGCAAACTGCTGTATAATGGAGACAATGCTGAGCCGGGGAGGTGAACGCGCTTTCAGCAAGCTTCTGCCGTGAGCGGCACATCCGTGCATCAAAAGCCCTGTCTGGTATGCGAGGGGTCAGAGAACAGCGGTCGGCTCACGAAAACGTCTGGCGGTATACGATCGGATGCGGAGGAATTCTTTCTCGCGGTTAGGCATTTCTAACTTTTATGTGTGGATCTGCGGGTGTATCGGTTGATTCCGGAGGAAAGATTCCTTATAATATCTAACGGGAGGTGCTTCGAGCAAATGAATATTGAACGCAAAGAATGGGAAGGATTCAGCGGACGGATCTGGAAAGAAGAAGTCAATGTCCGTGATTTTATCCAGCATAACTACAAGCCGTATGACGGGGATGAGAGCTTTTTGGAAGGGCCGAGCGAGGCGACCGACAAGCTGTGGGGCGAACTGCAGAAGCTGCAGAAGGAAGAGCGTGCCAAAGGCGGTGTCCTCGATATGGAGACCGAAGTCGTCTCATCGCTGACGGCTTACGGACCGGGCTATATCAAAGAAGAGTGGAAGGATCTGGAGAAGATCGTCGGCCTTCAGACCGATCAGCCGCTGAAGCGTGCATTCATGCCGTATGGCGGCATCAAGATGGCGGAGGAGGCCTGCACGACCTATGGCTATACGCCAAGCGAAAAACTGCACGAGATCTTTACGAAATATCATAAGACACACAACCAGGCGGTATTTGACGCTTATACGCCGGAGATGCGCTTAGCGCGCCGCAACAAGATCGTCACCGGTCTTCCGGATACGTATGGCCGCGGACGCATCGTCGGTGATTATCGCCGGGTGGCATTATACGGTATCGATTATCTGATCGAAGAGAAGGAAAAAGACAAAGCCAACTGCGGCTGTGGCACGATGACGGACGACATCATCCGGCAGCGCGAGGAACTGGCTGAGCAGATCAAGGCGCTGCACGGCATGAAAGAGATGGCTGCCATCTACGGCTATGACATCAGTCAGCCGGCCAAGAACGCACACGAGGCCTTCCAGTGGCTGTACTTTGCGTACCTGGCAGCGATCAAGACCCAGAACGGTGCGGCGATGTCGGTCGGACGTGTATCGACCTTCCTCGATATCTACATCGAACGTGACCTGGCAAACGGCACACTGACCGAAGCACAGGCACAGGAGCTGGTCGATCACATGACGATGAAGTTCCGCATGGTCAAATTCGCCCGTATCCCATCATACAATCAGCTGTTTTCCGGCGACCCGGTATGGGCGACGCTGGATGTGGCCGGACTGGGAATGGACGGCCGTCATCAGGTAACGAAGACCTGCTTCCGTTTCCTGCACACGCTGGAAAACATGGGGCCGTCACCGGAACCGAACCTGACCGTGCTCTATTCATCCCGTCTGCCGGAGCCGTTTAAGAAGTATGCGGCGAAGATATCCATTGCGACAAGCTCCGTTCAGTATGAAAACGATGATGTCATGCGTCCGGTATGGGGCGATGACTATGCGGTCTGCTGCTGTGTATCCGCAACGCAGACCGGAAAGGAAATGCAGTTCTTCGGTGCCCGCGCCAACCTGGCAAAGTGTCTGCTGTATGCGATCAACGGCGGTGTGGACGAAAAGACCAAGGTGCAGGTCGGACCGGAGTACAAGCCGATCACGAGCGAATATCTGGATTATGATGAGGTCATGCATCGTTACGATGTCATGATGGAGTGGCTGGCCGATCTCTACGTCAACATCCTGAACCTGATTCAGTACATGCATGACAAGTATTATTATGAGGCAACACAGATGGCATTGATCGATACGAACGTCCGCCGTACGTTTGCGACCGGAATCGCCGGCTTCTCGCATGTGGTCGATTCCCTGAGCGCGATCAAGTATGCCAAGGTGAAGACGATCCGCGATGCGGACGGTCTGGTCGTCGACTACGAAGTGGAAGGCGACTTCCCGCGCTATGGAAACGATGACGACCGTGCGGATGACATCGCCGTATGGCTGCTGAAGACCTTCATGGGCAAGATCGAGAAGCGTCATACATACCGCGATTCCGAGCCGACGACATCGATCCTGACGATCACATCCAATGTCGTCTATGGAAAGGCGACCGGAGCGATGCCGGATGGACGCAAGGCCGGTGAACCGCTGTCGCCGGGTGCGAATCCGTCTTACGGTGCAGAACAGAACGGTCTGCTGGCTTCTTTGAACTCGGTTGCCAAGCTGCCGTATGAGTACGCACTGGACGGCATTTCCAACACGCAGACGATCAACCCGGGCGCGTTGGGTCATGATGAGGCAGAACGTATCGACAATCTCGTTCGTGCGATGGATGGTTACTTCGATCAGGGCGCACATCATCTCAACGTCAATGTCTTCGGCGTGGAGAAGCTCAAGGATGCGATGGAACATCCGGAAAAAGAGGAATACGCGAACTTTACGATCCGCGTATCCGGTTACGCGGTCAAGTTCATCGACCTGACGCGTGAACAGCAGCTGGACGTCATCGCGCGTACCTGCCACGAACATCTCTAAGCCGTAAGCGAAAATGGCTGCACAAGGTTTGTTTTTCGACAAACAGACCTTTTTCAAAGGAGGAAACAATTATGGGAGAGCATAAAGGCGCACTGCATTCCATCGAGACCTTCGGATCGGTCGACGGTCCGGGCATTCGCTACGTCATCTTTCTGCAGGGCTGTGCGATGCGCTGTCAGTTCTGTCACAACGCAGACACCTGGCAGATGCGAAACGGCGAAGCCGATGCGAAAGACGTGCTGCAGCGGGCCCTTCGTTACCGCAGCTACTGGCGCGGCGGGGGCGGCATCACCGTCAGCGGCGGGGAACCGCTGCTGCAGATCGATTTTCTGCTGGATCTGTTTGAAGAGGCAAAAAAGCAGGGCATCCACACCGTCATCGACACATGCGGGCAGCCGTTTACCAGAGAAGAGCCGTTCTTTTCCAAATTCAAAGCGCTGATGACAAACACCGACCTGGTGCTGCTCGACATCAAGCACATCGACAGCGAACAGCATCGAACGCTGACCGGCTGGGGCAATGAGAACATCCTGGACATGGCCCGCTGGCTTTCCTCGATCGGCAAGCCGGTGTGGATCCGCCACGTGCTGGTCCCACAGCGAAACGACAGCGATGAGGACCTGCGCCGCCTGGATGCCTTTGTCCGAACACTTTCCAATGTGGAACGCTTTGAAGTGCTGCCTTATCACACGCTGGGGGTCTACAAATGGAAAGAACTGGGCATTCCCTATCCGCTGGAAGGCATCGATCCGCCCACAGAGGAGCAGATCGCACATGCCAATGAGCTGCTGCATACAGCCGATTATCAAGGATTTCGCAAATCAGAAACAAAAAAAGATTAGCCAAAACTAACTTTTTTGATAAAAAAGACTGGTATTCTGTCCACAGCTGTGTTATACTGTAACCAGTTAGACAAGGGTAACTAATAACGGGGTTTACAGCCAACAACCAATTTGTCATGTGCGGATCCTCTCAACAACCTCAACGAACCGTTACATGCGCAACTTCTCCTGTGACAGCTGCACTTGGATAACGATTTACAGCTTGCGAAACTTTACAACCAGATAAAAGAGCCCCTGATCGGGCTCTTTTATCTGTCCTGTCCCTGGGGATCTTTCGTCGACGCTTCCAACATTCTGTGGTATGATAGATGCGTTCATTCGTAGGAAAGAAGGGGAAGACCATGACAGCTTCAGAAACGCAGAGCGGAACAAGAGCACGGGAAACACAGATCGCACTGGGACTGCTGGCTCATGTGGATGCGGGAAAGACGACGCTGAGCGAGGGGCTTCTGTATCTGAGCGGCGCGATCCGCAAACGGGGCCGGGTCGATCATGGAGACAGTGCACTGGATTATGATCGTCAGGAACAGGCTCGCGGGATCACCATCTATGCCAAAGAAGCGTACATCACGCATCACGGGCACGGGTACACGCTGCTGGATACGCCGGGCCATGTGGATTTTTCCGCAGAGATGGAACGGACGCTGTCGGTGCTGGATTATGCACTGGTGGTCATCAGCGCACTGGATGGCGTACAGGCCCATACCCGGACCATCTGGCAGCTGCTGGATCGCTATCAGATCCCCACGTTCATCTTTGTCAACAAGATGGACATCGCACATGACTCAAAAGAGGAACTGCTCGCAGAGCTGCAGCAGGAGCTCGATCCCCACTGTGTGCAGTTTTATCCGCACAACGATGCGCGGGATGAGGAAGCGGCCCTGTGCGATGATGACATGCTGGAACGGTTTCTGGCACAGGGGTCACTGCAGGAGGAAGAATTGACGGCGCTGATCCGGGAGCGCCGTCTGTTTCCGGTCTTTTTCGGCTCCGCCTTGCGGCTGGATGGTGTGGAAGCACTGCTGGATGCGCTGGATGCCCATACCTGCATGCCGGAATATCCGGAGGTCTTTGGCGCCCGGATCTTCAAGGTCAGCAGTGATGAACAGGGCAACCGGCTGACCCATCTGAAGATCACCGGCGGCTCGCTGCGGGTGAAGACCCGACTGTATCAGGAAGAGAAGGCCGATCAGCTGCGCCGTTACTGCGGCAGGGGCTATGAAATGCTTCCGGAGGCATCGGCCGGTATGATCGTCGCCGTGAAGGGCCTTCGTTCGCTGTATCCCGGAGAGGGGCTGGGGGCAGAGAGCGAAGCGATCCATCCGGTACTGACGCCGTATATGACGTATCAGCTGTACCCGGTGAGCGGCGGGGACCTGACCCAGCTGACCACGGCCTGCCGCCAGCTGGCACAGGAGGATCCGCTGCTGCATGTCACATTGTCTGCCGACCAAAAGCATCTGTATCTGCAGCTGATGGGAGAGATCCAGTGTGAGGTGCTCCTTCAACAGTTGAAAGACCGCTTTGGCATGGAGGTTCGCGTCGATGAAGGCAGCGTGCTCTACAAAGAGACGCTGGCAGAGCCGGTGGAAGGCGTCGGGCACTTTGAACCGCTGCGCCACTATGCGGAAGTGCATGTGCTGCTGGAGCCTCTGCCGCCGGGAAGCGGGATCGAGGTCGCCAGCCGCTGTTCACAGGATGTGCTGGCTGCCTCCTGGCAGCGTCTGATCCTGTCCCACATCTGTGAAAAGGAACATGTCGGTGTGCTGGGCGGCTTTTTGATCAGTGATCTGCGCATCACGCTGCTCAGCGGGAAAGCCCATCTGAAGCATACGGAAGGCGGTGATTTCCGCGAAGCGGTGTACCGGGCGATCCGCCAGGGCCTGCGCAGAGGAAAGAGCGTGCTGCTGGAACCGTATGGCAGCTTTCGCCTGGAAGTAAACGAGGAGAGCCTCAGCCGCGTCATATATGAGATCGAGCGCATCGACGGACAGTTTCAGCTGCAGGCATCGGATCTTGGCATGAGCGTACTGTCCGGCAGTGCACCGTTGGCGGGCCTGCAGAAGCTGGCCAGAGAGCTGCCTTCTCATACCAGGGGACGCGGACGTCTCTATCATACCTTTGACCGTTATCTGCCATGCCGTCACGCACAGGACGTGCTGGAAGCGCGTGCCTATGACTGTGACCGCGATGTCCAGGAGCCTTGTGGGTCGATCTTCTGCGCACAGGGCGCCGGCTTTTATGTGCCGTGGGATGAGGTGGAGAACTACATGCATCTGCCCTATGCCTATGTGCCAGAGCAGGAGGCGCCATCGCCGCGTCCGCATGCGGATACCTGTTCCTCCTCCCGTTCGACGGCAGCGAGCGACGAGGAACTGGAGGCGATCTTTGCGCGCACCTATGGAACGAAAAAGAAGAAGGTCAGCGACCGGGAGAGCTATGCGCGCCATGAACAGCAGCGCGCATCCGCACAGACCCGGCTGTTGCCGGAATGTCTGCTGGTCGACGGCTATAACATCATCCACGACTGGGAGGAACTGCAGACGATCGCCGTGAGCGATCTGGCCGCGGCCCGTCATCGGCTCATCGATCTGATGTGCAGTTACCAGGGCTATCGCCGTTGTACCCTCATCCTCGTCTTTGACGCATATCAGGTAAAGGATCAGGGAACGACGATGCAGCAGGTCGACAACATTTATGTCGTCTACACCAAAACGGCCCAGACGGCAGACAGCTATATCGAGCAGGCGACCCATCGCCTGGCTGAAGAGTATCGGGTGAGCGTCGCCACTTCGGACGGTCTGGAACAGCTGATCGCCATCGGGCAGGGCGCCATGCGGATCTCCGCCCGCGGCCTGCGGGAAGAGCTGATCCGTCTGCGGGCACAGGGCGAGGAAGCGGCATCCGCCTATCGAAGCAGCGGCTTTTCGCAGCCGCTGGCCGAGCTGCGAAACTGGGAAAAAGAGGATTCCTGAATCTCTGAGAAAACGCATGCCAGCCATGTTCTGCGCATGCGTTTTGTTTCCGCAATTTTTTTGTGTTCCTCTTGTCCGAACCGCACATATTTGTGATATAATAGCCGAGGAATGAAAGAAGGTGTTGTATATGGCTCCTGAGCCCGAAGCAAATTACCCGCTAGAACAGACAAGACAAAAGACACAGGAGGCATATGCAAGATGATCCTCCTGTAAAAAAGGAGGAAGAAAACATGCTGGAGTTTTACAAGACTTTTGACAATGTGACCAAGCGCATCGACCAGCCGGAACCTGGCTGCTGGATCAATGCGGTCTCTCCCGATGAGGAAGAAGTGGATTACCTCGTCCATACGATCGGCGTCCTGCCGGAATTCGTCAAGTCTTCACTGGATGAGGAGGAGAGCTCTCACATCGATTACGATGACGATGAGAACCAGACGCTGATCATCGTCGACTACCCGAGCGCGGAAGACAGGGAAGATACCTATGATGAGAATACGCTGCAGTACACGACGTTGCCATTGGGCGTCGTTATCATGAAAGGCTACATCATCACGATCTGTCTGCATGAAAATCTCAATATCGAGGACATGGCCAACGGCGTCGTCCGTGGCGTGCATACGGACATGAAGACGCGATTTTTGCTGTTGCTGCTGCTGCGGATCTCCCAGCGCTTTCTGATCTATCTGCGTCAGATCGACCGGTTGTCTTCCCGCACCGAGCAGAAGCTGCATCAGTCGATGAAGAACGAAGAGCTGATCCAGATGCTGGGACTGGAGAAATCACTGGTCTACTTCTCCACCTCGTTAAAGACCGATGAGATCGTGCTCAACAAGATCATGCGCGGTAAATTCATCAAGCTCTATGAAGAAGATCAGGATCTGCTGGATGATGTGCTGATCGAGATCCACCAGGCGATCGAGATGTGTAACATCTATTCCAACATCCTTTCCGGTACGATGGATGCCTTTGCATCGGTCATTTCCAACAACCTCAACATCGTCATGAAGGTGCTGACCGTCATCACGATCGTCATGGCGATCCCGAACATCATCTTTGGCTTCTATGGCATGAATGTCGGAGGTCTGCCGGTGGCACAGTCGTGGATCCCGCCGCTGATCATCGCGATCATCGCCATGGGCATCGCTACCTGGATCTTCATGAAAAAGGATATGTTTCACTGAAGCGGACACCGATGTTCGCTTTTTTTTCGCTCATGAAAAAAACCTCCCGTCTGCGGGAGGTGTCAGTCTTTGGATCGCCGGTGCCGACGGGCATGGGAGAGAAAGGCCGCAAGGAAGATCAGGATCGGATAGATCTCCAGACGCCCGATCAGCATGGCAAAGGACAATACGATCTTGGAGAGATCGGAGAACATGGAGAAGTTTCCCAGCGGACCGGCAATGCCGAGCCCTGGACCGACGTTGCCCAGACAGGAAAAGCAGGCAGAGACGGTGGATTCCATGTCAAAGTTGTCCAGGGATACGATCAGCAGGATGATCACCAGGATCAGGATGTAACAGAAGAAGTAACTGCAGATCTGGTGGACGACGTTCTTGTCGATCACCTTGCCATCCATCGTGATGACATCGACCTTCTGCGGATGCAGCAGGCGCTGCAGGTCCAGTTTGGTGCGCTTGAGCAGTACGGTCAGACGGCTGATCTTCAGACCGCCTGCGGTCGATCCGGCACAGGCACCGACAATCATCAGCGTGAGCAGGATCATCTTGGAAAACATTGGCCACAGATTGAAATCCGCCGTGGAATAACCGGTCGTCGAGATCACCGTGGCAACCTGGAAGAAGGCGTAGCGAAATGCCTGCAACAGGGAGCCGTCATACAGCGAGAGGATGTTGAATGCGATCATCACCACACTGCAAGCGACGATCAGCAGATACATGCGCAGTTCTTCATTGCGGAAGACGCTGCGGACGTTTTTGATCAGCAGAAAGTAGAACATGTTGAAGTTGATGCCAAACAGCAACATGAACACGGCGATCACCATCTCCAGATAAACGCTGTCATAGAAGGCGATGCTGGTGTTCTTGATGGCAAAACCGCCGGTACCGGCCGTACCGAAGGTCGTGCACAGCGAATCGAACAAAGGCATGCCGCCCAGCAGCAGGAAGAGGACCATGACCGCGGTCAGCACCAGATAGATCTTATAGAGAATGGCTGCGCTCTCCCGCAGACGGGGCACCAGCTTGCCGATGATTGGTCCCGGTGCTTCTGCCCGCATGACGTGCATCATGCGGTCGTTGGAGCGGGGAACGATGGCGAGCAGAAAGACGAGGATGCCCATACCGCCGATCCAGTGTGTGAAGCTGCGCCAGAACAGAGAGGCGTTGGAGAGTGCCTCGACATCGGTCAGAATGCTGGAACCGGTCGTGGTAAATCCGGAGACCGTTTCAAAGAAACAGTCCACCAGGGAGGGAATCTCGTTGCTGAAGAAGAACGGAAGTCCTCCGAAGAAGGAAAGGATGATCCAGGTCAGACCAACGGCGATCATGCCTTCCTTTGCAAAATAAGAATGTTTGGATTTTAGGGCTGCCAGCGCAGCACCGCACACCAGACAGCACAGGATCGTGAGCAGATAGGCGTGCCACACCTGTTCGCCATAGAAGATGTCGACGATCAGCGGCAGTACGAGCAAAGCGCCCTCCATGAGGAGCGCATAGCCGATGATGCTGCCGATGACGCGCCAGTTCAGCATATGCAGGCGACGGTTAAGCGAGAACATCGTTGATCTCCCGCAGCCCCTGCAGCTGGCTGATGATGATGACCGTATCGCCGATCGCGACCTGTGAGCTTCCAACGGCGATCGAAGCCTTTCCCTTACGGATGATATAGCTGACCAGAATGCCTTTTTTAAACTGCAGATCCTTCAGCGGACGGCCGATGAAGCGGCAGTTGTCCCGAACGCGGAACTCCAGCACTTCCACCTGATCGCCGACGATCTTCGTCAGTGACTCCACGCTGCTGCCCAGCGTGTTCTGCATCGCCCGCACATACTGGACGATCTGGTTGGCTGTCAGGTTTTTCGGAGTGATCGTGTTTTCCAGTCCCAGCCGTTCCAGCAGAAAGCCCAGCGCCATGCGGTTGACCTTCGGCAATACACGCGGAACGCCGTGGCTGGAAGCAAACATCGAGGTGATGACGTTTTCTTCGTCGTTGTCCGTCAGTGCGATGAAGGCATCCATCTCCTCCAGACACTCGCTGAGCAGCAGTTCGTGGTCGGTGCCGTCTCCGTGGATGACCGTCAGCTGCGGGAAGCGTTCCACCAGCTCTTCACAGCGTTCGCTGCGCATCTCGATGACCTTGACGGCGATGCCCAGCTCCATCAGCATCGGAACCAGATAGAAGGTGATCTTGCCGCCGCCGATGATCATGACCTCATGGATCGCCCGATGCTCGATGATGCCGGTCTCGCACAGGAATTTTTTCAGCTGTTTGGCCGTTGCGGTCAGCGTCACCTTGTCGTCCTTTTTCAGGATGGTGCTGCCATCCGGGATGATGACTTCTTCCTGGCGCTGGATCGCGACGAACTGCACCTGTGATTTCAGGGCATTGTCGACCTGATGGATGGCCCGCTCGATCAGCGGGCTGTTCTCCCGGATCTTGATCTCCGCCAGTTCCATGCGTCCCTTCGCAAAGGAGCTCACCTTGACGCTGTTGGCAAAATTCAGCGAACGCACGATCTCTCTGGCAGCGGTCTGTTCCGGATTGATCTGCATGCTCAGACCGAGATCTTCCTTCAACATGCGCAGTCCGCGGACATACTCCGGGTTGCGGATGCGGGCGATCGTATGGTCCGCTCCCATCTTTTTGGCCAGCAGACAGCTGATGATGTTGATCTCATCGCTGGAAGTCGCTGCGATGACCAGATCGGCCTGATCGACCTGCGCCTCTTTGAGGACATCGTAGTTGCAGCCGTTTCCCTGAATGCCGACGACATCCAGCACATTCATCGTCAGGTTCAGCACCTGCGGTTTGTTTTCGATGATCGTGATATCATATCCCTCATGGCTCAGCTGCTTGGCGATCGCGAAGCCGACCTTGCCATCCCCGATGATGACGATTTTCATGTTCTCCCCAGCTTTCTAATGGTATGTACAGCATTTGCCCATACATTTTACTACAACCTGCCAAATTGTCCAGATATAATCGATAAAAACCGGAAAGAAACGAAAAAGAAAAGACAGAGGACGGCCATGTGAAGCGTGGCCATCCTCTGTCAGGATGTATGGGGAATGGAAGCGAACAGATCACGGATGTCACAGTTGAGGGCGATGCTCCGTGCGGCGATCTCCTGCGGGACGAAGGCCTCGCCTTTGTTGACACAGATGTACTGTGCCTTTGGGTTTTGAAGGACCTGTCGCCAGAAGTTGTATTTGATGATGCCGGGCGTATTGGCACCGACCCCCAGTTCCAGATAGACGATCGCATGGTGGCGGTGACGCCGCACATAATCCTCATAACATCTGGCGGCCGCATGCCAGCCTTCGTCCTCGACGAAGGTGTCGTCCACCCGCAGGCTGACGCACATCGGTGCGCCGCAATGCGGGCAGGTGGGGATGAGCGAGGAAGGAATGCGCATGTCGCGCTGCTGCTGCACCATGGCACGGATGACGGCTTCATTGTCATAGGTTTCCTGCCGGCAGGGACGGCTGCACTGAAACAGCCCGTAGTCGCCCTGTGTGTAAAACAGCCGCTGTTTGTCAAAGCCGGCCTTCTGAAAACAGTGGTCCACGTTGGTGGTCAGCACGAAGTAGTCTTTCTGTGCGACGAGCGACAGCAGCTCTCGGTACAGTGGGACACCGCTGTCATCATAGCGGTTGTAACAGACGTGCCGGCTCCACCATGCCCAGTATTCCTCCAAGGTGTCAAAAGGGTAAAATCCGCCGGAATACATGTCCGTGATGCCGTAGCGTTCGCCAAAATCACCAAAGAGGCGTTCAAACCGCTCGCCGTCGTATGTGAGAGAGGCGGCCGTGGAGAGGCCGCTGCCGGCGCCGATGAGGATGGCATCGGCCTGGGCGATCTGCTCTTTTGCCTGTTGCAGCTTACAGGAGCTGTTCGTAGAGCTGACGGTCTTTTTCCTTGAAAACATTGAATATCACCTTCATTTCGCTGTTGGTCTGTGCTCGACATGCTTGTATGGTCGTAACGGCGATCTGTGCCGCCACATCGTTTGGAAAGTGGAACTCACCGGTGGAGATGCAGCAGAATGCGATGCTCTTCAGCTGATGTTCCTGTGCCAGTCGAAAGCAAGAACGATAACACGCGGCCAGAAGCTGTCGGTCGCGTTTGGTGAGCGGTGCCGTGATGAGCGGTCCGACGGTGTGGAGGATGTATCGGCTGGGAAGATTGTAGGCCGATGTCAGTTTGGCCAGGCCAACGGGCTCTGCATGACCCTGGGCCTGCATCTGCTCTGCGCAGGCGAGGCGCAGCTGCATGCCGGCATAGGTGTGGATCGCATTGTCGATGCAGCCATGGCAGGGGACGAAGCAGCCCAGCATCTGCTCGTTGGCCGCATTGACGATGGCATCACAGGCCAGGCGGGTGATGTCGCCCTGCCACAGATACAGACCGCTTTGTCGCTCGTTCAGCGTCGACAGCTCAACGATTCCCTTGCGTCGGCTTTCTTCCTGCAGATAGGCGTCCTGTACGGCCAGCACCTCTGGCGCGATCGCTTTGGGCGGCCGTACGTTCATCAGGGATCGCAGCAGATCGCGCTGACCCTGCGCATCGGCAGGGATGGCGATGTCCTGCCATCTTGGCTCTTCTGCAAGCAAAGCGCGCAGCAAAAACAGCCGGCGTTCTTCCTGTGTCATGCGGATCCCTCCTTTCGGATGGCGTCCTGCGGACAGACGACGTGGCAGTTGCCGCAGCGCAGACAGTGTCGCTGATCGATGCGAACAGGGGAATGCGCCACATCGATGCAGGACTGCGGACAGACCTCGGCACAGCGCCCGCATCCGTCACAGGCAGCGGTGACGAAATAGCCGCCGACCGTCTTCGGACTGGTGCCAAACGAGAAGGAGGCGCGCTCGATCGGCCGTCTGGACAGATCGAACCACTCACCGCATCCCTCATACAGCTGAAAGACACGGATCGCCTGACGCGATGCTTCGCTCGGGTAGATGTCGTACATGTACGGGTTCTTGGCGAAGAGCTGTCGCTGACGGGATGCGTCGACCTCGCGGACCTTGCCGTGCAGCGTCAAAGCGGCGCTCTGCATGGTCGTATCGCCCCGAATGCCGGTCAGTGACACATAGGGGCGCTGCTTCAGACGCATGTAAAAGCTCTTGCCTTGGGCGGTCAGAAAGTAGACACTGTTTGCATCGTGATCCATCAGGTCGATGGCGCAGGTCATCGGCAGTCCCAGTTCATCGATGGTGGCGACGACGACCGTGTGGATCTGATGGACGAGCATGTGCAGATAGTCTTTTGTTTCCATGGGACATCCTCCTTTTCGTTTGGATAATAGATGTAACCTTTAAGATTACATCAACATTGTACACGGACCGTGGTGTAATGTCAATGATTACACCGAAAGAGAAAGAAAAAAGTGAACCGAAGCTCACTTTACTGTGGATCTGGATCTTTTCGGATGCGGTCGCTCTCCTGAATGGGACGGACGTTTCGGCAGGGATGGCCCATCGCCAGCGTATGAGGCGGCACATCCCGGGTGACCTGGCTTTTGGCACCGATTACGGCACCGGTTCCGATGGTGACCCCGGGCAGGATCGTCACATCAGCGCCGATCCACACGTCATCGCCGATCGTCACCGGCAACGCCTGTTCCAGTCCCTGATTGCGCTCATCGCTGCACAGGGGATGCCGGGCGGTGTAGATGCCGCAGTTGGGACCGATGAAACAGCGGGCACCGATGGTGATGCGTCCACCGTCCATGAGATAGGCATTATGATTGAGGAAGGTCCCTTCCCCGATCTGACAGTGTGCGCCATAATCCACATGGAATGGGGAAAGGATGGTGACCTGCTCTTGCATGTGGGGCAACAGTTCGTTCAGGATCCGCTGTCGTTCTTCTGTCTTCGCGGGCGATGTGTGGTTGAAACGAAAGCAGAGCTCTTCTGCCCGCAAGCGCATCGCAATGAGCGCTGTATCAAAGTTGGCGTCATACCAGTAACCGCGGATCATCTTTTCATATTCATTCATGTGTCTGGTTCCTTTCTGATCCCTGTATTATAATGATAGCAGGGAGATGTTGCAGATGGAAGATTCTTTTGCGTATCTGGTGCTGGCGATCGTCAGTGAGATCCCCGGCGGGAAGGTGGCGACCTATCAGCAGATCGCACGTCTGGCCGGAAGAGAACGGGGTGCCCGTCTGGTCGGTCGTGTGCTTTCGCACGCCTCTCTTTACGGGGATTATCCCTGTCATCGTGTCGTCAGCAGCCAGGGGCGGACGGCACCCGGCTGGGAAGAACAGCGTGTTTTGCTGGAAGCGGAAGGCGTGGGGTTTCTCAAGAACGGAACGGTCGATCTGTCGCTGTATCAATGGAGGGAATGACCCTCCTTTTTTTAATGCGGATAGCCGGTTCCCTCATAGAGGTAATCCTCTTCGTCATAGTATAGGTACGCATCCACGCTCGAGCGGATATCTTCGACGTTGTCGCCGATGATGCCGCTGACGCCCATACGCAGATAGCTGAGCATGGAATACGTATCGTTGACCGTCCAGATATAGACCGGGATGACGTTGTTGCGAGCCTGTTCCAGAAAGCGGGTGTTGACCTGACTCTCTTCGATCGCCAGAAAGTCGACATTGAGGTTCTGGTCGATCTTTCCCAGAGAACCAAAGATGCAGTAGCCGATCCACCATTGTGGGCGCAAATGCTGCAGATAGGTGATGGCTTCATAGTCCATGGACATGAAGATGACCCGATCTTCAAACCGGCTGTCTTCGATGGCCGTCACCAGCGCATCCACCATCTCGATCGCTTCGCCCTCTCCCGGTTTGAGCTCGATGAGCAGACCGAAATCGTCATCGCATTGCCGTGCGGTCGAGATCGCTTCCTGTAAGGACGGCATGGTATAGCGCTGGCCCCGGTCAGAGAGCTCGATCTGCTGCAGTTCTTGCAGCGTATGGTCGCCGATCGTAAGGCTGGTGTCAGAAAGCCGGCCGGTCGAGCTGTCATGAAAGACGACCAGTTCGCCATCGGCCGTCAGCTGGATGTCGATCTCTGCATAATCCGCCCCATGTACGGCGGCACTTTGGATGCCGGCCAGGGAGTTCTCCGGCGCATGGCTGTCTCCGCGATGTCCGATGACCCACGGACGGTGCAGCAGCGGCTGCTGGTCGAGGTAGATCATCATGACGATCACCATGAGCGGACACAATAGCAGGATCAGCGTCCGTCGATGCTCAAAGGTGAGAAAGCGCTGCAGCAGGCGGGTGCCAAGCGTGCGAGCCCCCTGTTTCATCCGCGCGGACAGCCGCTGAGCGAAAAAGGTCTCCTGCGGGCGCAGGGAAAGCGGCGATACCGGACAGACCTTGTCCATCAGCCGCAGGATGAAGATGAAGTAGAACATGGAGAGCGCCAGCAGAAAGCACCAGTAGAGGATCGTGGAGGCCAGCTGCAGCCGGAAGTGATGGGAATGGAAGAAGTAACGGATCAGATAGATGTTGAAGTCGCTGTTTTTCAAGACCGGTGCCGGCAGCTGCCGCAGAAAGAAGGCGTGAAGCAGGAAGCAGCCGAGGACGACCAGCGCAAAGATCCACTTCTGTCTTCGCGTCATCTGCATGATCGAGCGCACGCTGTCCCTGCAGGCGCTCCAGAAGGAGGCTGTTTCCTGAAACAGCAGCGGGATGGCAAACGACAACAGCGCATAGAGGAGAAAGAGGGCGCCAAAAAACAGCAGGACCAGCAGCTTGCCGGGCAGCGTCAGCGACAGCTCGCTGGTGATGAAGGCGGGGATCTGCACGGTCGTCAGATAGGAAGAGACATAGCCGATGTGCGTGAGCGGCAGCAGCCCCATGAAATAGATCGGTGCGAGCAGAGAAGACGGATGGCGCAGGACCTTCAGCTGATGGAATGCGGTCGCATAGAGGGAGGCGGTCGTATACTCGAGCTTGTGCAGCATGCACCAGGTCATGGCGTACAGCGTCAGCAGTTCAAAGACGATGAACAGCAGCGCAAAGAAGAAGATGACGATCAGCACCAGGATGCCCCATGGCGTCAGAAATGCGGAAAACATGGTAAAATTCGTCAGCGAGGACTGATAGCTGACGTTGTTGATGTAGTAATTGAGCAGCGCATTGGTCAGCGGATGAACGGCCAGGATCATCAGCAGACGGTAGATCAGCTCAAAGCGCAGGACATTGCACAGCCAGCGCAGTTCATGATGGTGCTTCTGCCACAGCGCCTGTCCTTTTCGATCGATCATTTCTTTCCATTGGTTCATAGCACAAATTATACAAGAAGTGCCGCATGGTTGCAAATATGGGGATGAGCGATCGGACGAAAGAGGTCTTTACAGCGGGCGGCCATGGGTATATGATAAAGGTGCATAAAATAAAACTTCGGGGCAGAGTGAAATTCTCGACTGGCGGTAAACTCCGCGAACCTACGGGTGGAACCGGTGCAACTCCGGTAGCAACAGTGAAAGTCTGGATGGAAGAAGTTTTTGTCGTTGATCACGGGCATCCTTTTTTGATCTGCCCTTGCGTCATCGTGCTCAAACGTGTCTGGAAGGGTTATTTTAGGCACGTTTTCTTTGTATGATGAAAAGGAGTGATCGACGTGAACAACGATACAAAGAAACTGACGACCGTCGGCATGCTGTGTGCGCTGGCGGTGATCGTCAACCTGCTCATCCACTTCCCGATGATCCCGGCGGTCAGCTTTCTCAGCTATGATCCCAAGGACATCATCATCGTGATCGGTGGTTTCATCTACGGCCCGCTGACCGCTTTCGTCATGAGCCTGATCACCTCGTTCCTGGAGATCTTCTATCGCGGCGGCACCTTGCTGGATGTGCTGATGAACGTGATCTCCACTTGTACCTTTGCCTGTGTGGCAAGTGCGACCTACAAGCGCGACCACACCCGCAACGGCGCATTGCTGGGGCTGGCGGCGGGGACGCTTTGCTGTGTGCTCAGCATGCTGCTGTGGAATTACATCATCACCCCGATCTACTTCGGCATGCCCAGGGCGGCGGTCGCGGCCATCCTGCTGCCGGGCATCCTGCCGTTCAACCTGCTCAAGTGTGCGATGAATGCCGGGGTGACCCTGTTTCTCTACAAACCGCTCGTCACGCTGTTTCGCCGAAACGATCTGGTGGAACAAAGCCATGGCGATGGGACGTCGGGCACGGCAACGATGGCAGTGATCGGCGCATTTCTCTGCCTTTCGGCCATCTGCTTTCTCTTAGGCTTTCAGGGCATCATCTGACAGGAGGGATATCATATGACGATGACATTTGAAGAAGCAAAGACGATCATGGATCAAAAACTGGGCGACTATAAGATCATGGCGCTGGCGAGCTGTGTGGACGATTATCCGATGGTGCGCAACGTCAGCTGCATCTTCTACAACGACAAGATCTATTTCAAGACGGACCGAAACTTTCGCAAGACGAAGCAGCTGTTTCAAAATCCTCGGGTAGCGATGTGCTTCAACGGCGTGCAGGTCGAAGGCATCGCCGAAAACAAAGGATTGGTCGTCGAAGAGGAAGGCCGGGTCTTCGAAAAGAAATATAAGGAATATCTGTGGCAGAGCTACAATGCGTATTCACACGAAGACAGTGAGATCCTTATCGAGGTGACACCGAAGTTCGTGGAGATCTGGGATGAGGATGAAGCGCGCAACGCCTTTCAGATCCTGATCGATTTTGATACCAGAGAGGTGGAAGTACGGCCATATGACTGAAAAGCAGACATCTGTCTGCTTTTCATTATATATAGATGATCTTGACAGTGGAGAGGGACAGTTTCCCTTCGATGCGCACCATCTGGGAGACACTGGCATCGCAGTAGCCGCTTTCCTGTATGTTGCTGAGCGTCTGTGTGCAGCTCTCTGTGATGTTCCAGGACCGCGGCACATACAGCTCGATGCCGCACATCATGGCGGACAGGCGGATGACGGCGCTCTCCTGCACGATGTGGGCATTATCAAAATACACTTTCATCGCCCCCATGGAGCATTCGATATCGGCCTGCTGAAAGTCGGCGGAGCTCACATATTTGATGCCGGTGCCCATGGTCGTCTTCAGGCGGACACAATTGTCGTTGACCGATTCCTGGGCGGCATCTGCCCAGTCGCGCGCTTCTCTGCAGTCGTCAAATGAGCCAGAGCGGTGAGGGATCAGAAAGTGGAAGCCGATGCTGGCTAATGTGGCAGCCAATAACAGCGTGCCCGGGGTCAGCGGTTCCAGCGGCAGCAGATCATCGTAGCAGATGAGCAGAAAGGCGATGGAAAACAGGATGCCGGTCATGCTGCGGTGAATGATCGACTGTAACAGCCAGATGACCAGGGCGATGGTGACGAGCAGCCGGATCAGCGAGATCTCCGCGAACAGCGAGAATCGGTTGAGGATGACGAGCACGGCTGCCAAAAGGAAAAACAATCCCCAAAAAATGCGTTCTTTTTTCATAAGGTTGACCTTCTTTCTTCCAGACGATGGCGCAGAGCAGGGTAGTAGCGCCTCGATGCATAGACCTGTTTGTGGGTATTGGCAAAGGAGACCGTACAAGCGGCAGACAACGTGCGCTCCAGGGAGCCGACCTGCTGCAGGTTGAGGATGGTCGATTTGGAGATGCGCATGAAGCTCTTGGGCAGCAGCTCTTCCAGTTCATACAGCCGTTTGTCGGTACGGTAGACATCCGCGGCCGTATGGGCATGCACCTCACGGCCGTCCGTCTCAAAGAAGAGCACGGAGGAAAGACGGATGAAACATTCCGCATGGTCTTTGTAAAACAGGATCGTTTCCTGCATGCGGGAGAGTTCCTGCAGTTCCCCATACATGCGTTCGATCGCGTCATTTCGCTGTGCACAGCGGATGATGATCTCGTCCTCCGGACAGCTTTTATCCACTTCCACTCGTATTTTCATGATCACGGTTCCTTTCCACACCCATAGGAAACCACATTTTTGTGATCCTGTAAACCATTCGCGCGCAAGCGGTCGAAAACGCGGGACAAGCGGATAGACAGAATCGTCAAAAGCAGAGAAGTGTCTATTGTATTTCCAAAAGGGGAATGCTACGATCTACGTAAGACAGTGGATCTGTCATCGACAGATGTGGAAAGGAGCTTGCACATGCTTGAGCTAAAGCAGATCATCAAGGATTATGACAGCGGCAATGAGGTCGTACATGCTCTCAGGGGCATCACGCTGTCCTTTCGAGAAAACGAGTTTGTCTCGATCCTGGGACAGAGCGGATGCGGCAAGACGACGCTGCTCAATATTGTCGGCGGACTGGACCATTACACCAGCGGGGATCTGGTCATCAATGGAAAGTCGACAAAGGATTTTACGGACCGGGACTGGGATGAATACCGCAATCATTCCATCGGGTTTGTCTTTCAGAGCTACAATCTGATCCCGCATCAGAACGTGCTCTCCAACGTGGAGCTGGCACTGACGCTGTCCGGTGTCTCCAAGGAAGAACGCCGTCAGCGGGCCAGGGCGGTGCTGGAGAAGGTCGGTCTGGGCGATCAGCTCTACAAGAAGCCAAGCCAGATGAGCGGAGGCCAGATGCAGCGCGTGGCGATCGCCCGTGCCCTGGTCAATGATCCGGACATCCTGCTGGCGGATGAGCCGACCGGTGCGCTGGATTCGGCGACCAGCGTTCAGATCATGGAGCTGCTCAAAGAGATCGCCAAAGATAAACTGGTCATCATGGTCACGCATAACCCGCAGCTGGCTGATGCGTATTCCACTCGCATCATCCGTCTGCTGGACGGAGCGATCGTCGATGACAGCGATCCATTCGATGCGGCAGCACTTGAGGAGAAAAAGGAAGGGGTCCGCAAGGGCCGCCCGTCCATGTCGTTTGTGACGGCGCTCTCTTTGAGCCTCAACAACCTGATGACGAAGAAGGCGCGGACCTTTCTGACTGCCTTTGCCGGCAGCATCGGCATCATCGGCATCGCATTGATCCTGTCGCTCTCCAACGGCGTACAGACGTATATCGACAGCGTGGAGCGGGATACGCTCTCCTCCTATCCGATCACGATCGAAGACAGCTCCATGGACATGAGCGTCATGATGGAGACGATGATGGGGCTCAACGATGAAGCGGACACCCATGCGGATGACAACATCTACTCCAAGGCGATGATCAAGGACATCCTGGAGACGATGTCGGACAAGATGGAAAACAACAATCTGCAGGCGTTCAAAGACTATCTGGAAAGTGAAGATTCCACGATCGACGATCATGCCAAGGCGATCGAATACAGCTATGATCTGCAGATGAACGTGTACAACACGAACAGCGATGCCGGCCTGGTGCAGGTGAGCCCCAACCAGCTGTTAGACGATCTGGGGTTTTCGACGATGACGCAGCTGAGCGAATCGTTCATGGGCAGCAACGCGAGCTCGCAAAATGAGGTGTGGAACAAACTGCCGGAAAGCGAAACACTGCGGGAAGAGGAGTATGAGCTGATCGAAGGACACTGGCCGAGCGCGTACAATGAGGTCGTGCTGGCGGTGGATGAGAACCGTGAGATCACCGATTATGCGCTGTATGCGCTGGGACGGATGGATCCGCAGGAAGTGGTGGACAGCTTTGAATCGCTGCAGGAGGGCGGTGAGGTCAGCCTGAGCGATCCGACCAGCTATACGCCGCAGGAACTGCTGGACATGGAGTTTCAGCTGGTGCTCAGCAGCGATCTTTACCGCAACGTAAACGGGATCTGGATCGACATGAGCGAGGATGAGGATTTCGTACAGGAGGCGGCCGATAACGGGGAAACGATGCGTGTCGTCGGCATCATCACGCCGAGCGAAGGTTCCAGCAAGCGAGAGGTCGGCGGTATTTATTACACTTCCGCACTGGAAGAGCATGTGATCGAACAGGCAGAGGCATCCGAGATCGTCAAGGAACAGCGGGAACATCCGGATATCAACGTCTTTACGCAGACGGCGTTCGGTGAGGATGAGGAGTTTGACATCACTACGCTGACCCCGCAGCAGCAGATGCAGTTTGCGTCCATGAGCCAGCAGGAACTGGCACAGTATATGGCGGATTACAGCGAAAACCGCAACGCAACTTATGAAGGCAATCTGGAACGCCTGGGAGTGGTCGATCTCGATACGCCTAGTTCCATCAGTATCTACGCAAACACTTTTGAAGACAAAGAAATGATCTCTCAGCTGATCGAAGACTACAACCTCACACAGCAGGAAAACGGGGATGACACCAATGTCATCACGTACAATGATATCGTCGGTACGATGATGGAGTCGGTCACGTCCATCATCGACATGATCAGCTATGTCCTCATGGCATTTGTGAGCGTATCGCTGATCGTATCCAGCATCATGATCGGCATCATCACCTATATCTCGGTGTTGGAGCGCACGAAGGAGATCGGCATCCTGCGTGCGATCGGTGCCAGCAAGAAGGACATTTCCCATGTGTTCAACGCCGAGGCGTTCATCATTGGCCTCATCTCCGGCTTGCTTGGCATTATCGTAACGCTGATCCTGGATCTTCCGATCTCCTTGATCGTGGAACATCTGACCGGTGTTGCGAATATCGCACTGTTGCCGGTCGCCGGCGGTGTGATACTGGTATTGATCTCGCTGGCGCTGACGACGATCGCCGGACTGATCCCTTCCCGCATTGCGTCGAAGAAAGATCCGGTCGAAGCGCTGCGAAGCGAATGACCGAAATCAAAAGCGATCATCCTCACAGGATGATCGTTTTTGTATGAACAAACGAGTGCGGAGGCGAGAATGAAGCGCTTCGCTGACAGGGAACGAGCGGATCCCATGAAAAAAGCATCCCGAAGGATGCATGTCAGCGAACTGCTTTAAAGCTCATGCTCGGTGTATTCCACATCGATGACATCGTCGTTTGGCCGGCGTCCGGCAGAAGATGTGCTGCTGTGGCGGGATGAACTGCTGCTTCGCGCATTTCCCTGTGCGCCTGCCGTGCTCTGACGCAGGCGAAACGACTGAACGAGGGAATAGATGGCGTAGGCGATCACGAGGATCAGCAGCAGCCCCGGCATGCGGAACATCACCAGCTGAAGCAGCGAAAGGATGATGAAGAAATAAAAGAGATACACGCTATCACCTCACCTGTTGGATACTTCTATTATACTGAAAAGCCGCTGACTTGCACGTGATTTGAACAATTCACATAATTTCGCACAATCCCCTGTCGCGGCGTGCATGTGAGTTGCCTGCTTTTCCAGAAGCGTTGCCGATTTTGCCAGCCGGGTTGCGGTCTGCACGATCTGTGTTATAGTGTAGACAGAAAGCATAACACAAGGAAGGTGATGCCAGTTGAAATTATTCTTGATGAGAACGAGGCGAATCCTTTGGATTTCGTAAGCGATATGTGAGAACATATCGTAGAGAAAAAAAAACAAAAAAGAATACAAGCAAGAAAAAGAAGCTGCAGGGGAACGAGCGATCTGTTCCACAACAGCTTCTTTTTTTACAGCAGCTCCGCGCGTGCGTCCCACTCTGTCAGCAGTCTTTCCAGCAGATCGGCTGCCTGATGCACCGTCTGCAGGCAGCGGGTCGCTGGCTGAAAGCACTGTGGCTTGATCTCGGCGCAGCGCAGCGCGTGAAACTGTGCCTGAAAACGGCGGACCAGCTCTTTGGTGAGCGGGGCCAGTGCCGGCGTATCGTGTGCTTTTGTTTCGACATAACGGCTGGCGATCGCACAGATCGCACCGGTGAGCGCGCCGCAGACTTCACCGACCTGCATGCCGCCGCCAAATCCGGCAGCCAGGCGCATCGCGTGTTCATCCAGTCCCAGCGCGTAGACGTCGTTGGCTGCATGCAGCATGCACTCGGCACAGTTGTAGCCGGAGAGATAATACAGTTCTGCTTTTTCCTTTAACATGATCCTCTCATTCCTTTCCGTTACAGTATAGCATACCCGAAGGAGAGGGGCGATTTAGCACTTGGGGGGTTGACAGTGCTAAAAGAGTGCGTTATACTTTTAGCAGACTTAAATGATGAGTGCTAACAAGGAGGAATACGGCATGGCAAGGAAAAAACAGTTCAAGGCAGAATCCAAGCGTTTGCTGGATCTGATGATCAACTCGATCTATACGCACAAGGAGATCTTTTTGCGTGAATTGATCTCCAATGCCAGCGATGCGATCGATAAGCTCTATTATCTTTCGCTGACGGAGAACCGGCAGGATGTGGACCGCGATGCATTTGAGATCCATCTGGATGTGGATCGGGAAGCGCGTACGCTCACCATCCGCGATAACGGTCTGGGCATGAACAAGGAAGAGCTGGAGGAAAATCTGGGAACGATCGCCAAAAGCGGTTCCCTGGCGTTCAAGCAGAAGCTGGAGGAAGGCGAACAGAGCGATGTGGACATCATCGGACAGTTCGGTGTCGGCTTCTACTCGGCGTTCATGGTCGCACAGAAGGTCGTCGTCACCTCCCGCAAATACGGAGAGGAGCAAGCCTACCGCTGGGAGAGCAATGCGAGCGACGGCTATACGATCGAACCGTGTGAAAAAGAAGGCTGGGGCAGTGAGATCACCTTATATCTCAAGGACAACACAGAGGAAGAAAACTACGATGAGTTCCTGGCGCAGTATGAGATCGAGCGCCTGATCCGCAAGTATTCCGATTACATCCGCTATCCGATCCGCATGGAGGTCGAGGAGCAGAAACGTGTCGAGGAAGAACATGCGGACGAAAACGCCGAGCCGAAATACGAGACCATCATCGAGACCAAGACGCTCAACTCGATGGTGCCGCTGTGGAAGCGAAACAAGAACGATATCACGGCAGAGGAGTATAACAGCTTCTATAAAGACAAGTTCATGGACTTCACCGATCCGCAGAAGGTCATCCACTTCAGCGTGGAGGGCAACGTCAGCTTTACTGCGCTGCTGTTCATCCCGGGCAAGGCACCGATGAACTATTATTCACAGGATTACAAGAAGGGCTTACAGCTGTACAGCCGCGGCGTGTTCATCATGGACAAGGCCGAAGATCTCATTCCGGAGCATTTCCGCTTCGTCAAGGGACTGGTCGATTCACAGGATCTTTCGCTGAACATCTCCAGAGAGATGCTGCAGCATGACCGTCAGCTGAAGGTCATCGCCAGCCGCATCGAGAAGAAGATCAAGTCGGAACTGCTGCTGATGCTGCGCAACGAGCGCGAGGAATATGAGAAATTTTGGAACAACTTTGGTCTGCAGATCAAATTCGGTGTCTACAATGACTATGGCATGCACAAGGATCTGCTGCAGGATCTGCTGCTGTTCTACTCTTCACATGAGAAGAAGCTGGTCACCCTGGATGAATATGTGGCCCGCATGCCGGAGGATCAGAAGTACATCTACTTCGTATCCGGTGCGGATGTCGATAAGATCGACCGCATGCCGATGGTGCAATCCGTCAAGGCCAAGGAGTACGAGATCCTCTATCTGACAGACAATGTGGATGAGTTCGCGTTGCAGGCGCTGGGCAATTACAAGGAAAAGCAATTCAAGAACATCTCGCAGGGCGATCTGGATCTGGCCAGCGAGGAAGAAAAGAAGGAAGTCGAGCAGACGGCAGAGGCAAACAAGGATCTGCTGGAAGACATCAAGGAAGCGCTGAAGGACAAAGTGCAGGATGTAAAGATCTCGACCCGTCTGGTCGATGATCCGGTCTGCATGTCCAGCGATGAAGGCATGTCCTTTGAGATGGAGAAGGTGCTCTCCGCGATGCCGGAAGGCAATCCATACGGCATGAAGGCGACCCGCATCCTGGAGATCAACCCGAAGCATCCGATCTTTGCGGCGCTGCAGAAGATCTATGCATCTGATAAAGAGGCCGTAAAGGAGTATGCGGATGTCCTTTACACGCAGGCGATGCTCATCGAGGGATTCCCGGTGGAGGACCCGATGGAATTCTCCCGCAAGGTCTGCGACATCATGGTCAAGGCCGCACGATAAGGAAGACAGAGGCTGTCGGAAAGCTCCGGCAGCTTTTTTCTTTGGATAATATTTACATCGTCCCTTTTTTCCACATAGATGCGTGTGTACGGTTCATACTGAGAATATGAAAACACAGTGGAAACGGTTGCTGCAGGAGCCGCCGATCAGAAAAAGTCTGACAATGACCGGTGCGTTTGGCATTTACATGATGAACGTCGGTTTTTTCTGCTGCCGCTCGCTGCGTCCCTGTGAGCAGGGCTATGCGCCTAACGATCTGCAGTATCTCTGTGACCAGCTGCAGTGTGCCAATCCCTATGCCTGTGTGATCGCACTGCTGGACGGGCTGGTCGGTGCGTTCCTTCTCTGCTGGGGGATCCGTCAGCTGCTGCATCATCGACGGCGATTGTGAAACGTTTTCAGGAAAAATTTCATAAAATTTTCAAAGATTACAAAAATGGTGTTGACAAAGTCAGAAGATCCGGTATAATAAAGGACATACAAATAAGAGTTTAGAGGCAGCAATGTATCAGAGTACCAGCGGGAGCCGGCAGGCGATGAACGGTGGGAAAGGTAACCATTGCCGAAGGAGAAATGTCGGCGGACATCATCCTGGGGCTGCAGGGAATACTTGCAGCACTCCTTCATAAGCATTTATGAAGAGGCGCTATTAGAGGACCAGATCAGATCAGGAGTCGTGCTAATAGCATGGCTCTTATTTTGTAAGCATGGATCAAAAAGGGAGGAAATGTTTATGAACAGAAGATTTGGTGCTTTTTTATGTGCAGGTGCGATGGCCGTGACGATGCTGACGGGCTGCGGCGGAGGCGGCAGCGATACGGCCGGCGAGGAGGACAATCAGTTCGTTGTCGGAATGGAGTGCAACTATGCGCCGTTCAACTGGCTCAGCAGCAATCAGACGGACAGCTCGGTTGCTCTGGAGGGATCGGGCTATGCGGATGGCTATGATGTCATGATCGCGCAGAACATTGCGGATCAGCTGGGCATGGAACTGGTCATCAAGCAGATCACATGGGATTCCTTGCTGCCGTCACTGCAGAGCGGTGATGTGGATGCCGTCATCGCCGGTATGACCGCAAACGAGACCCGTGAAGAGAGCGCGGACTTCACGACGCCGTACTATGATTCACAGGGCATGATCATGATCGTGCGCAAGGACAGCGATCAGGCATCTTATACCGATATCCAGCAGTTCAGCGGACAGAACGTCGTCGGACAGCTGGGAACCAACTACGATGATGTCATCGATCAGATCGAAGGCGTCAACCATGTCACACCGAAGGACAACTATCCGGAGATGGTGCTGGCACTGCAGAACGGCGATGTGGACGGCATCACTGCAGAGATCGCGGTCGCCGAGGGAATCGTGGCAGCCAACCCGGATCTGACGTATATCACATTTGACGAAGGCAAGGGCTTTGAGGCCGATACGACCGTATCCATCGCGATGCCGGAAGGAAGCCGCGACAGCGATTTCTTCAATCAGGTACAGGAAGCGCTGGACAACATCGATCAGGATACGCGAACACAGTACATGCAGAAGGCGGTTGAGATCCAGCCGGCCAATGAGCAGTAATCGATAAAACGAAGAGAGAACAGAGGGGCGGATCGTCGTTATGAATTTGGATTTAATGAAAAGCTGGGAGATCTTTACAAGCAATATCGATATGTTTCTGTACGGTGTGCAGACCACGCTGATCTATGCACTTGTCGGTACGATCGCCGGCTTTATCATCGGACTGGTGCTGGGTGCCATTCGCTCATTGGAGGTCAATGAGTCGGATCCTGCGTTCATTCGGATCCTCAAATGGCTGGGACAGTGGTTTACTCGGCTGTATATCTGGGTGTTTCGCGGAACCCCGATGATGGTACAGGCGATGTTCCTGTATTACGGACTGCAGTCGGTGATCGGCTGGGACGGCCCGACGGCCGGTCTGTTCGTCATCTCCATCAATACAGGTGCCTACATGGCGGAGATCATCCGTTCCGGTCTGCAGTCGGTGGACAAGGGGCAGAGCGAAGCGGCGAAGAGCATCGGTCTGACATCGCTGCAGACGCTGATCTATATCATCTTTCCACAGGCGATCCGCAATGCCTTCCCATCGATCGGCAATCAGCTGATCGTCAACATCAAGGACAGCTCGATGCTCAACGTCGTCTGGGTCATTGAACTGTTCACGCAGAGCCGTGCGATCGCCGGCAGCAACTATCGACCGGTCGAGACGTATTTTGTGGCGGCTGTCATCTATCTGATCCTGACGACGGTGGCCACGCTGGTGTTGAATTTCATCGAACGCAAGATGGCGATCGAAAGCAAGAGCCGCGATCTGTGTGCATAAGGGGTGCGAATATGGAACCAATCATCGAGATTCGTCATCTGCAGAAGCATTTTGGCAGCCTGCAGGTGCTAAATGATATTGACTTTAACATCGAAAAGGGAGAGGTCGTCACGATCATCGGATCCAGCGGGTCCGGAAAATCGACGATGCTGCGCTGCATCAACATGCTGGAAACGCCCAGCGGCGGGGAGATCCTCTTCCATGGAAAGAACATCGCAGAGCGGGGCATCGATGTCAACCAGTACCGTTCCCGTGTCGGCATGGTATTTCAGAATTTCAATCTGTTCGCCAATAAGACCGTATTGCAGAACTGCATGCTCGGACAGATCAAGGTGCTCAAGAAAAGCAAGGAAGAGGCCCGTGAGCGCGCGATGATGTATCTGCGCAAGGTCGGCATGGAAGCCTTTGCGAATGCCGGTAGCGTTCAGCTTTCCGGTGGACAGAAACAGCGTGTGGCGATCGCCCGGGCACTGTGCATGCAGCCGGAGGTACTGCTGTTCGATGAACCGACCAGCGCCCTTGACCCGGAGATGGTCGGGGAGATCCTTGATGTCATCAAGGAGCTGGCGCAGGAGAACATGACGATGGTCATCGTTACCCATGAGATGGCGTTTGCCAGAGATGTATCCACCCGTGTCGTATTCATGGATGAGGGGGTCATCGCGGAACAGGGAACGCCGCAGCAGATCTTCGGGGCACCGCGTCAGGAACGGACGAAGGAATTTTTGAGCCGTTATCTGCGTACGCAGGGAAACCAATCGTAAAGAAAGATCTCTCCGTGAGAAGTGTGCATGGAGAGATTTTTTGTTGGCAGCCTGTGGAAAACAGGCTAAAATGAAGGAGAGGTGATGATATGGAGATACGCACGCTGTATTCGTTCTTATGTGCAGCACGTGAGGGCAATATCACCAAGGCGGCCGAGAAGCTCCATCTCAGCCAGCCGGCGCTGAGCCGTCAGCTGGCAGCGCTGGAGGATGAGGTCGGGACGCTGCTGCTGATCCGGGGCAAACGGCATCTGCAGCTGACCGAAGCCGGCATGCTGCTGCGGCGACGGGCGGAAGAGATCCTGGCGCTGGTGGACAAGACCGAAAAAGAACTGCTGGATCAAAGCGAATCGCTGAGCGGTACCCTGTCCATCGGAGCGGCGGAATGCGAAGCGGCACGGGTGCTGCTGCCGCAGCTGGTCAAACGGTTTCATCAGCTGCATCCGCAGGTGACCTATGCCTTTACCTCGGGAACGGCTGATCTGATCCGCGATCGGATCGACAGCGGACTGCTGGATTTCGGCATCCTGATGGAACCGGTCGATCTGGAGCGCTATGATTTTGTCCGGCTGCCGTTTTTTGAAGAGTGGGGCGCACTGGTCAGCGTGCATGCACCGCTTGCCCAGAAAGAATCGCTGCGTCCCCGCGATCTGGAATCGATCCCGCTGATCTACTCCGGACGGACGATCGTTCAAAGTGAGATCAACAGCTGGCTGCAGGATTCGGCGGACCGGCTGACGATCCTGGCCACCTATGATCTGATCTCCAATGCGGTCTCGTTTGCCGCCGACGATCTGGGAGCGGTCATCGTCAGCAGAGGTGCCTATGGCACCCATCAGGATGAACGGGTGCGCTTCCTCCCGTTTGCGCCCACGCTGCGCACCGGCACCGTCCTCGTATGGAAGAAGCATCAGCTGTTCTCACCGTTGCTCAATCGCTTTCTGGAACAGGTATACCATTACCTGGACGCATGATGAACCATGAGGAATAAGCATTCGACTTCTCTGTGCATGCGCGATACAATGTAGCTGTCAAAGGACAGCTGCTTTTTTTAGGAGGTCGTAGGATGATGGAAGAGATGGCAAAGCGCTTTGGTCTCAGCCGGCATCAGCTGCAGATGCTGCAGGAGGCGGGCGTGTTTACGCAGGAGGACGAGCGGGTGGTCGCACAGCGGATCTCACTGGCGCTCTCTTTGGACAACCTTGGCATATCCGGGGAAGAACTGCGTTATGTACTGGCGCTTTACCATGATCCGTTGCGCAATCAGAAAGAGCTGCTGCTGTGTCTGCGAAGACAGCGTGGCATCATTCTGGAAGCACTGCACGCGCAGAACCGGCGTCTGGATGAGATCGACTATCTGATCGTGACGCTTCGACGCCTGACAGCTGAACACGACAGCGGCACACAGAGAAGGAAACGATGAAGCGACCATATGTATTTTGTCACATGCTGATCTCATTGGACGGAAAGATCATGTGCAGCTATATGGACAGCCCGCAGGGGACACGCGCCGGTGCATTTTTCTATCCGTTTGCTTTTGGCAGGCAACGACACTCTGCGCATCAGGAATGTCTGCCCGACCGGGTGACGCGCGATGACAACTTCACGCCGAGACGAACACCGGATCTTTCGCTCGTCCATGCAAAGCGGAAGGAATGCTTTGGCATCGAGATGCTGATGCTGGGCGGCGGAGGCGTGCTGAACCGGTCGTGTGCCTCTGCGGCGGACGGAGATCCGACGACACCGGCGCTGTTTTGTGCGAATGCGAGGAGGAGCGTCTCCTTTGCCCTGACACATGCCCAGCGGGTGGATGATGACACGCTCTGGCTGCGGTATCGGGTCCTTCCTCGAATATGACCTTATTCGAAAGAAGCGAGAAAGGAGCTTATGTATGAACAAGGAACAGATGATCAAAGATCTTGGCGGGGAACTGTTTGCGACAGGAGAAGAGAACACTGCGTTTGCACAGTATTTTGTCGGTCAGAGCTATCTGAACATGCTGACGACGGAAGGTGTCGGCATCGGCAATGTCACATTTGAACCGGGCTGTCGCAACAACTGGCACATCCATCATGGCGGCGGACAGATCCTGCTGGTGACCGGCGGACGTGGATGGTACCAGGAGTGGGGAAGACCGGCACAGCCGCTGAAAGCGGGCGATGTCGTCAACATCCCGGCAGAGGTCAAGCACTGGCATGGAGCTGCCAAAGACAGCTGGTTTGCACATCTCGCCGTAGAAGTACCGGGCGAGAACAAAAGCAACGAATGGTGCGAACCGGTCAGTGATGAGGAATATGACGCATTATGATGACGGACAGCTGCGGCTGTCTTTTTTTGACCGGAAACGATCGGTTTTCCGCGTACAACCCAAAGCGATGAGCGGGTCGCGGCGGAATCACTATAATGGATGCGAGAACAGGAGGAGAACAGATGAAGAAAAACGTATTGATCATTGCGGGAAGTCCGCGCAGGGAAGGAAACAGCGATCTGCTGTGTGAGGCGTTTGCCCAGGGAGCACGAGAGGCCGGTCATTCGGTGGAAATGGTGACCTTGCGTTCGCTGCACATCGCGCCCTGTCAGGCGTGCTATGGCTGCCGCGCGAGCCATGTGTGCGTGCAGAAGGATGATATGGAAACGCTGCTGTCCAGGATGCTGGCCTGTGATGTGCTCGTTCTGGCAACACCGGTGTATTTTTACTCGATGAGCGCCCAGATGAAAACGATGATCGACCGCACGCTGCCTGTCTATGCGCAGATGCGGGGAAAGGAACTGTATTTCATAGCGACCGCAGCGGCCTCACGGAAGGCCATGGAGCGGACGATGGATGCACTGCAGGGCTTTGCGGACTGTCTGCCGCAGGCAGTCGTCAGAGCGCGCATCTACGGGGAAGGCGTCTATCAGAAAGGAGAAGTGCGGGCGACAGAGGCCATGGCACAGGCGCTGGCTGCCGGACGGGACTGCTGACCTTCTGCTCTGGCAGATCCGGTTCCTCGGTTGAATCTGCTTTGGGAGTGTGGTATCATCATGCTGTAAGGGAAATGCGGGTGATGTCCTATGGCGGATTCCAATATCACAAAACAGGCACTGTCCGGATCGCTGAAGAAGCTGCTGACGCAAAAACCGCTGGAAAAGATCAGTGTGGCCGATATCTGCACGCTGTGCGGAATGAATCGAAAGAGCTTCTATTATCATTTCAAGGATAAATACGATCTGGTCAACTGGATCTACTATAATGAATTCGTCGCAGTCGTCAGTCAGAAGGAATACGATATCGCCTGGGATCTGCTGCAGGACCTGTGCGATTATCTCTACGAGAATCGTTCTTTTTACCGCAAGACCTTTTATCTGAGCGAACAGAATCCGTTCACGGATTATTTTACATCCTGCATCGCCATGGTGCTCGAAGATGACATCTGCGAGATCTTCGCTTCACAGGAGAACCTGGACTTCTATATCGGCTTTTATACGGATGCATTTGTCGTGGCGATCCGCAAGTGGATCATGGACAGCGAGCCGATGGAACCCTCCAGATTCTGCCACAGCCTGGAGACCTGTCTGGTGCAGATATCAAAGGCGGTCATCGAACGTCTGGCATAAAAAGAGAGCGGTGTACGGCCCTGGATCAGGGAGTTCACCGCTTTTTTTGTGTAGAAAACAGCTCAGAGGATCGATCTCTGAGCTGTTGTGCTGCGCTATCTTTAAAGGAATGTTCCCTTTTCCCTCAGAAAGCCGGTCTAGGTCACCGTTGTCAGAAGTGGTTTTCCGGATGATCCAGGATGTGCCACAGCGTATCCCGGGTGATGTTGAGCCGTGCATCGGCTTCATCTTTTCGATGGGAGAGCAGATTGCCGTTTCGGTCAAAGCCCATGATGCATTCATCATCGGAGATGATCCGGTCGATCATCAGCTGATCATAGCGCAGGTCCGCCAGCAGCATGCTGAAACGCTGCCGGGAACGGGCATCGTTGATATACCGATAGACCGTTTGCCGGTCTTCCTCGCTGACATCTGCACCGGCTGCCAGCAGGGCGAACATCGGTTCGTTTGCGGCCGTTCTGCGTGCCCAGCGATCATCGAGCAGGGATGGGACATCTTCACGGTGATAGTGGTAATAGATCGCATAGGGTGCTTTTCGCCGGCGCAGCTGACGGCAGGCTTCAGCGGTCTGTCCGTCATCGAATACCGCCGTGATGAGGTGATCGATCGATGCCAGCGCATCGTAGAGCGCATCGCTGTAAGCGACATCTCTCAGCAGCAGCACGAAGGCGCAGCTGCTCTGCTGGCGGATGATCGGCAGCAGCGGCAGCGGATCCTGCTTCTGCACATAAAGCAAATACGTATAGATGCCCAGATCATTTCCCTGTTCGATGATGTCGGCATACAGATCCGGCTGTTCCTGCAGCAGCTTTGCATCGATCTGCAGGGAGAGGGCCCAGGGGATGTTGAAATGATAGCGCTCCTCCAGGGAACGGATGATGTTGGCCCCCATGGTACAGCTGTTGTAGCCGACGTTGATACCGAAGGTGCTGAGGTGTGCCGGTGTCGTATTTTTCAGCAGCTGCTCCAGTAACGTATAATAGGCGCTGTCCTCATCTTCCAGCATGTTCTGGATCGTGCGCAGGAACGGTTTTTGAAAACGTCCTTTCGCAAAGTTGACACCGAGATCGACCAGATTGCGAAGCCCTCGTCTGGGATCCTCTTCGATATCCATGAATGCCTTATGGACGATGTTTTCGATCGAGATGCGCTTAAAATCTCTCTGCATGGCATTCGCCCCTCTTTCTCATCATCAGCATAAGCCAAACAGGCGGAAAAGAAAAGGAACACTTTTCCAAAGTGTCCCAAAAACGGACATTTTGGTCAAAACGAGAGATTTTTAGACAACCCTCACAGATTGTGCAATGCATTTTTGTCGGGAAACGACTACAATGACAATGTAAAGAAGTTCCGTACTGTTTTTTTATAAATGAACATCTTCACGGTGGTTACAATAGAGATGAGAAGGAAAAGAAAGGAGGAATCGGCATGAAGGAACAACGGCTGGGCCGTTCGGTCATCGTGCTGATCGTTTTTTATCTCATCGCCTGCGGCGTGGGATTCATCATCAATTTTCAAAAAGGAGATCTGCAGGCAGTCGGCATGGGCGTCGTCGCTCTGCTGACGCCATGGATCGTCCCGCTTTTATTTCATCTGCTGGGACTGCGGATGACACAGGAAGTCTGGGTGCTGGATCTGGTCTTCGTGTTCTTCGCTTCGCTGATCGGCAGTTGCTTTGGCGGTTATGGCGTTCCGATGTTTGACAAGGTGCTGCATTTTTGCAGCGGATTGCTGATCACGACGGCAGGGGCGCTCATCTATCAGATGCTGGCCGGGATCCAGAGCGGCAGAAGCACGAATGAGCGATGGCTGTTCATCCTCTTTCTGATCTTCATGAATCTGGGCATCGCCGTCCTGTGGGAGTTTTATGAATACTTTATGCTGGTCGTCTTTCAGAATGACTGCATCCATCACTATGACAGCGGCGTGCATGATTCGATTACCGATATGCTGTGTGCGTTCATCAGCGGATTATATGTGACCGGTCAGTTTCACCGATGGATGAAGTCGGGAAAGGAAGGCTTTTTCGTACGGCTGTGCAATCGCTTCTGTCAGGCGAACGGCATCGGTGAAAACGGAAAGGAAGAGGAGGGATCAAACGTATGAACGACGAACAGGACAGCAGGTCGCAAAGAGAAGAACTGATCAAAGGTCTGCATACCGATCCATCCCGTGGACTGAGCAGCGAGGAGGCGCTGGAGCGAAAGAAGCGCTATGGTGAGAACCGGCTGGAAGAGAAAAAGCCAAAGACGCTGTTTCAGCGGTTTCTGGATCAGCTCAAAGATGTGATGATCCTGATCCTGCTGGCGGCCGCGGTCATCTCTTTCATCACTGCGTGGCATTCGCATGACACGGCCGAGTTTTTTGAACCGGTCCTGATCTTGCTGATCGTCATCCTCAATGCGATCCTGGGCGTCATGCAGGAAAGCAAGGCGGAGAAGGCGATGGAGGCGCTCAAGAGCATGTCGGCACCGCATGCGCGCGTGATCCGTGACGGCAGGGAACAGATCATCGATGCGAAGGATCTGGTGCCCGGTGACATCATCAAGGTGGAAGCCGGCGATTATGTGCCGGCCGATGCACGGCTGTGGAGGAGCAATTCGCTGAAGTGTGAGGAATCAGCGCTGACGGGTGAGTCGCTTCCGACAGAAAAGGACGCACAGGCGCTGGTGCCGAATGACGCCCCGCTGGGCGATCGGACCAATATGATCTTTTCCGGCTGCAGTGTCACGTATGGTACGGCAGAGGCGATCGTGTGTGCGATCGGCATGGACAGCGAGATGGGAAAGATCGCCGGGCTGCTCAACGGGGAAGGCGATACCAGTACGCCGCTGCAGATAAAGCTGGCGCAGCTGGGCAAATACCTGGGCGTGCTGGCGATCGTCGCCTGTGTGATCGTCTTTATCGTCGGTGTGCTCAACGGCATTCCGGTGCTGGATATCTTCATGACGGCGGTATCGCTGGCGGTATCGGCCATCCCGGAGGGACTGCCGGCGATCGTTACGATCGTATTGTCGATCGGCGTACAGCGCATGGCGAAGAAACATGCGATCATCCGTCGGCTGCCTGCGGTGGAGACGCTGGGCAGCGCTTCGGTGATCTGTTCGGATAAGACCGGTACGCTGACGCAGAATCGCATGACGCTGGTGGAGGCCTATCTGGATGAAGGACATCAGCGGGAAACGATCTCGAAGGAGAACTCGCCGGCGCTGCGTCGACTGCTCGCATGGGGAACGCTGTGCAGCGATGGATCGATCACGGTGAGCGATGAGGGCGTGCAGCACATCGGAGATCCGACCGAAACGTCCATCATCTACGCCGCTTATCAAAATGGCATGGAACAGAAACAGCTGCAGCAGACCTACCCACGGCTGGCGGAGATCCCTTTTGATTCGGACCGCAAGCGGATGAGCAGCATCCACCGGATCGACGGTCGTCTGATCGTCATCGTCAAGGGTGCGTTCGATCTGATGGTGCCGCGCTGTATCCACGGCGATCTGGCGATGGCAAAGCAGGTCAATGAAGAGATGAGCGCCCGTGCCCTGCGCGTGCTGGCGCTGGCTTATAAAGAGCTGGATGCCATTCCGGATCCGCTGACGAGCGAGACGCTGGAATATGATCTGACGCTGGTTGGACTGATGGGCATGATCGACCCGCCGCGTCCGGAGGCGAAGGAAGCGGTCCGCATCTGTCAGCAGGCAGGCATCCGTCCGGTCATGATCACCGGCGATCATGTCATCACCGCATCGGCCATCGCCAGAGAGCTGGGTATCCTGCGTGAAGGCGATCGCGCCATCACCGGTGTAAAGCTCGATGCGATGAGCGAGGAAGAACTGGATGCAAGCGTGGAACAGATATCGGTCTATGCACGCGTATCTCCGGAAAATAAGATCCGCATCGTCAAGGCGTGGCAGCGTAAGGGTCAGATCGTTGCGATGACCGGAGACGGTGTCAACGACGCACCGGCGCTGAAAGCGGCGGACATCGGCTGTGCGATGGGAATCACCGGTACCGACGTCGCCAAGGGCGCGGCGGCCATGACGCTGAGCGATGATCATTTTGCGACGATCGTCGATGCCGTCCGCGAGGGAAGAGGCATCTATGCCAACATCCGCAAGGTCGTCGGCTTCCTGCTGGGCACCAACATCGGAGAGGTGCTGCTGGTCTTCGTCGCCATGCTGCTGTGGCATCAGACACCGCTGCTGTCGATGCAGCTGCTGATGATCAATCTGGTGACCGACAGCCTGCCGGCCATCGCACTGGGCATGGAGGCGGTCGAATCCGATGTGATGTCGCAGAAGCCAAGATCCAAGAAGGAAAGCCTGTTTGCGCACGGGCTGGGCGTCCGCATCGTGCTGCAAGGCTGCATGTTTGCCATCCTGTCGCTGATCGCGTTTTGGATCGGCTGTGATCTGGACGGAAATCTTGCCCAGGGACAGACGATGGCGTTCATCGTCCTGTCGGTCTCACAGATCCTGCAGGCCTATAACATGCGCTCGGATCACTCTCTGTTTACGATCGGTGTCTTCACCAACCGCAAGCTCAACGTCGCTGCGCTGCTCTCTCTTGCCTTGGTCGCGCTCGTCGTATTGACACCGGTCGGCATCCTGTTTGAGATGGCTTCGCTTCCGCTGCATCTGTATGCGGCCGCGCTGGGACTGGCTTTGATCCCTACGATGGTCATGGAAGTATCCAAGCGATTTGGACTGATCAAGCATGCGCATTGACAGTTGTGATAAAATAAAAGTAGCTTTTTTGAGAATAAATGGAGGAAGTTACAATGAATGTGCTGATTGCAGCTGCTTTGATCGTCATCGGTTTTGTCTTTCTGGTCAAAGGAGCGGATCTGTTTGTGGACAACGCATCGGGCATCGCAAAGAAACTGGGTGTCTCACCGGTGGTGATCGGACTGACGATCGTCGCGTTCGGAACCTCGATGCCGGAGCTGGCCGTCAGCGTGACGGCGGCGTTGCAAGGGTCCAATGAAATTGCCGTCGGCAATGTCGTCGGCTCCAACATCTTCAATCTGCTGGTGGTCGCCGGTGCGAGTGCCTGTCTGTATCCGCTGATCTGTGACTGGGTGCTCCTGAAGCGGGACTGGCCGCTGTCTGCGGTAGCGGCGATCTTGCTGGGCATCTTCCTGCTGGGAGATCAGATGATCTCCCGCCTGGAAGCGCTGGTGCTGCTGGTGATCTTTGCCGTCGTCTTGTTCCTGCAGCTGAAAGGAGCCAAGCAGGAGGAAAACATCCATCCGGAGGAACGTTCGATGGGCCGGCTGGTGCTGTTTCTTCTGATCGGCATCGCGGCGATCGTGATCGGCGGTCAGGTGACCGTGGAAGGTGCGACCTCGTTGGCGCGGATCCTGGGACTCAGCGAGACACTGATCGGACTGACGATCGTGGCGGTGGGAACCTCGCTGCCGGAACTCGTCACATCTGTCGTGGCGGCCCGCAAGGGAGAAAATGATATTGCCATGGGCAATGTCATCGGTTCCAACTTGTTCAACATCCTGTGCATCCTGGGCGTATCGGCACTGCTGCATCCGATCCATGTGGAGGTGACCGCCCTGTACGATACGGCATTTCTGGTCGTCGTAACGGTCGTTTACTGGCTGATCTGCCGTCGCCGTTCGCCGGACCGTCTGATCGGAACGGCGATGATCCTGACTGATATCGGTTATATGGCTTACATCATCCTGCGCTGATCATCGGTATCCGCAGCGAATTCAAAAGGAGAAATGACAATGTTTTATTACGGTTTCGACGATTCATCTCAATATCTGCTGTATCTGCTGGCCGTGCTCATCGTCGTCTATGCGCAAAGCCGCCTCAACGGGACCTATCAGAAGTATCGTTCGATCGCCAGCAGCAGCATGCTCAGCGGGGAACAGTGCGCGCAGCGCATCCTCTCGCAGAGCCGGCTGTCGCATGTGCGCGTGGAAGTGTCCGCCGGCGGGATCCTGAGCGATCATTACGATCCGCGTCATAAGGTGGTGCGGCTCTCTTCGGAGATCTATTATGGTTCTTCGATCGCTTCGCTCAGCGTCGCCGCCCATGAGTGCGGGCATGTCCTGCAGGATGCGCACGGTTTCGTGTTCCTGCGCATCCGCGATGCGCTGGTGCCGGTGGTCAATCTGGCCAGCCGCATCGGATGGATCCTGCTGGTCTTCGGACTGTTGCTGTTTTATCGCTCCAGCACGCTGCTGATCATCGGTGCGGCACTGCTGGGCGTTTCGCTGCTGTTTCAGATCGTGACGCTTCCGGTGGAGCTGGACGCTTCCCGGCGGGCGCTGGTGATCTTACGGGAGAGCGCGATGCTGGAAGAAGCGGAGATCCCGATGGCCAGGGCCATGCTGCGGGCGGCGGCCTTCACCTATGTCGCGTCGGTCCTCTCAACGCTGACCCAGCTGCTGCGCATCCTGCTGCTCGCCCGGGGAAGAGATCGCCGTTAAGGACGTTAAGGAGAGGAAGATGCGAATGAAAAAAAGATGGCGGGCTTCCATGGAGGCGGTCAAGATGGAGATCCGTGAGCATAAAGGACCATTTGCCGTCTACCTGCTGCTGCGGACGCTCGTCATCCTGACGATGATCCTGCAGCTGTTCAACCGCAACTACGAAAACGTCTTTCTGTGTCTGCTCACCCTGTTCCTGCTGATCGTTCCCAGCATCATTCAGGTGGAGTTCAAGGTCGAACTGCCGACGACGCTGGAGATCATCCTGCTGCTGTTCATCTTTTGTGCGGAGATCCTGGGAGAGACGCAGTACTTCTATCTGCGCTTTCCGATGTGGGACACGGTACTGCATACGCTCAACGGCTTTATCGCGGCGGCCATCGGTTTCTCGCTCGTCGATCTGATGAACCGCGATCCACGCATCCACTTTCAGATGTCTCCATTGTTTGTCGCCATCGTCGCTTTCTGCTTCAGCATGACGATCGGCGTCATCTGGGAATTCTTTGAGTTTTTCATGGATCGCTTTGCCGGACTGGACATGCAGAAGGATACGATCATCCATGGCTTTACCTCTGTGGCGCTGGATCCGACCCGGCAAAATATCCCGATCGCGGTGGAAAACATCCACGATGTCATCATCAACGGACGATCGCTGGGCGTCGGCGGCTATATCGACATCGGTCTCTTCGATACGATGAGTGATCTGCTCGTCAACTTTGCCGGAGCGCTGCTGTTTTCGATCTTTGGCTATTTCTATGTGAAAAACCGGGGAAAGGGCTCGTTTGTCAAGCGCTTCATTCCCCGGCGGAAAGATAAGAACCGTGATTATAAAGAACTGCTGCTCAGAAAGCAGCAGGAGGAAGGATGAGGATCGCCCGCTGCGGCGATCTTTTTTATGGGATCGCAAAGGGATCTTCGTCCAACGCTTCCCCGCTCAGATCGACGATGGCGTCAAAGGGGATGCGGGTCTTGACGATCTGAAGCTGTCGCGCATCTCTGCGGACGGCTGCGACCATTCCCTGCAGGCGAAGGCAGTCTCCGTTTTCGATGTAACAGACGGTGACGAGCATGCCCGGCCGCAGCCGCTGCAGCTTCTGGTCGAGCATCTGCAGCTCCTCTTCAAACAGCTGCGGCCGCTCGACGATGACCCGCTCCTGCTGTTTCAGCTGGCTGCGAAAGCCTTTCAGCGAGTCAAAGGGCTGAAACAGCGCTGCCCGTTCATAATGTTCGTTCATGAAGATCCCTCCTTAGGATGCCTTGTGTCCGCCGATCGTCTGATTGCGGTATTTCTGTGTGGATGCCTCTAATGTGTTCATGCCCTTCAGGACGGCATTTTTGCCATAACGGGTGCGGATGTGCACCAGCGTCTGCTGCAGCTGCCGTTCCTTTTCGATCGTATCGGCATCCGCAAACAAAGAGTATTGCATGAAGTGTTCCTTCTGCACGTTTCCCAGGGCGATGGTGATCTGCCGGATCGGCTGGCCGTCAGCGACGATCTGATGATACAGCCGCAGAAAGGCAGCGGTCAGCGTCCGGCAGGAGCCGGTGTAATTGGAGAGCTTCCGGGATGCGTGGGCATGCTTTCTCGATTCGTCGGAATAGCCGACGGTCAGGGAGATGTGATCGGTGACCAGCCCTTTTTCACAGAGCGAAAGCACATTGACATCGACCATCTCCTTGAGGATGAGCTCGGCTTCGCTCTTGTCATAATCCCGAAAGAGGATCTGCGAGTTGGAGATGGAATTCGCCTTGGGCACATAATGTTTGATTTCCTGGATCGTGGTCGGTTCTACGCCCCACGCATGATCGATCAGAGAACGGGCACGGACGCCGAACATCCGGTAGAGGGGTTCCTGAGGATAATGTGCGAGCGTGTACAGGTCATCGATGCCCAGGCGGTGCAGCCGCTCGCTGATGCCGGGCCCGATCATCCAGAAATCCTGCAGCGGTCGATGATGCCAAAGCGTCTGGCGAAAGAGCGCTTCGCTGAGGGCGCCGATGTTGGAGGCGGAATGCTTTGCCGTGATATCCAGTGCGACCTTGGCCAGAAACAGGTTGGTGCCGATCCCGGCGGTCGCCGTGATGTGCGTCTGTTCAAAGATCGCGTCCATGATCCGCTGTGCCAGCTCCCTCGCCCGCAGGAGATAGAGCTTTTGATAGGGCGTGATGTCGAGGAAGGCTTCGTCGATGGAGTAGACATGGATGTCCTCGGCAGCGACAAACTGCAGCAGGATGCCATAGATGCGGACCGCGTAATCCATGTACAGCTGCATGCGGGGCGGCGCCGTGATATATTCGATGCCTTCGGGGATCTCAAAGATGCGCCCGCGGCTCTTTACGCCATGGCGTTTGATGGCCGGTGTGGCCGCCAGCGTGATGGCGCCTCTGCCGCGGTCAGGATCTGCGACGACCAGGTTGACCGCAAAGGGGTCCAGGCCGCGTTCGACACATTCCACCGAGGCGAAGAACGATTTGAGATCGATGCACAGATAGATGCGCTGCCGGGCCATGCACATCCCTCCTTTCATGGATATTGTATCGCCAAACTGTCCGATAATCAATAAAATTTTAGGACAAACAGTTAGAAAATAATGGATGTTTGTTGCGAAAATGCCGATGTTGCGCTACAATGGCGATGAGGATACAAGGATGAAGCTGAAGGATATCTTATTGAGCTATAAAACAAAAAACGGACTGAGCCATGAGGCGATGGCTCGCCGGATCGGTGTGTCACGCTCCACGTATTATCGCTGGATCAGCGAGAGCGAGGTCCATCTGCAGGCAGAGACCGCCAAGCGCCTGTCTCACGTGCTGGGCTGTGAGCGTTCACTGCTGGAGGCGCCCGGCGGACAGATCAAGCCGCTGCTGGGAACGGTAAAGGCCGGCTATGATCTGTTTGCACAGGAACAGATCGAGGATATGATCGAAGTCAGCGAGCGGGATGCGAAACGCGGGGATTACTTTCTGCGGGTCTGCGGTGATTCGATGGAAGGCGCACACATCTATGATGGAGATCTCATCTATGTGCAGACGTGCGACGCGGTGCAGAGCGGTCAGATCGCCGTCGTTTTGATCGGTGAGGAGGTCACGGTCAAACGCGTCGTCTACAAGCGGGATCTGCTGATCCTGGAAGCGAGCAACCCAAAGGTGGAAGCGCGTTATTTCACGCAGCAGGAGATCGCGGAACAGGGCGTGCGCATCCTTGGCCGGGTGCGGTTCGTACGCACTGACTTTGATTAGCGCGGACAGGAGCAGATGACGGTACGATCCTTTTTTGGATCGTGCGGGAGCGAAAAGAAAAGGGCCGTTTTGGGTCACAGAGCAACGCCCGCCAAATTGGCGGTACTCTCTGTGAAAGCGGTCCTTTTGTCAGTTTCGTTTGGTTTCATGCAGTAGTTCATCGCTGATCGCCAGTATGCGTTCAGCGATCTTTTCTCGTCCTCTTCGCTCCAGACGGACATACAGCGGGTAGGTGAGCAGCATGCCGATGAGCCCGGGGAGGCCCAGCGCGATCCCGGCAAGCAGCAGCGTGCCGCTCTGTTCGAGCGCCAGCCCCAGCCCGTTGCCCGTTGCGGAATGAGAGGTATCGCCCTGATAAAACTTTTCAAAGATGTGTGCTCCGGTCTCAGGATCCATCCCGCAGCCGGTATCGGTGATCGAGACGATGATCTTTTTGTCCTGGCGAAGGGCCCGCACCCGGACGCTGCCGTTTGCCTCCGTAAATTTGAACGCGTTGGAGAACAGATTGTTCCAGGCGAGCGCCAGCAGCTCACTGTCGGCCGTGATCGTCAGCCCTTCTTCGATATCGGTCTCCAGATCGATCTGCCAATCCTCCCAGATCTGTTCAAAGCGCAGCAGGCACTCAGCCAGCTGTTCCCCGAGATCGTACGTCTCTCCCTTCAGATAGATGTTCTGGTTTTCCAGCTTGTTGAGACGCAGGATGTTGGTGATGAGCTGTGAGAAGGAATAAGCGGTCGTGGAGATGACCTTCGCATAGGCGATGCGTTCCCTTTCGCTGAGATCGCTGCTTTGCAACAGGTCGGCATGATTCTTGATGATGGACAGCGGTGTCTTCAGCTCGTGGGAGACATTGGCGATAAAATCACTGCGCAGCGTCTCCACACCGGCCAGCTCTTTTGCCATATCGTTGAAATTGTCGATGATCACATCCATCTCGTTGCGGGCGATGCTGCGCCGCTGACGGGGAATGCGGACGCTGAAGTCGCCGTGTATGATCTTCTGCGTCGCCTGCAGCAGCTGATTGAGCGGACGTTCGACCATCAATCTCTGATAAAGACCGTCGAGGATGGTGAAGATCAATGAGAGCAGGATGATGTTGAGAAAGGTGGAAATCGCACTCCAGCGATTGTGGCGGATATCGATCTCCAGATCGTTGAGAAACAATACCATGCAGCAGGTGATGACAAAGCACAGCATCACGAAGAAGATGAGATATTTTCGCGGAGAGAACAGGCTGCGCCGGACCAGTTTCTTCTCTTTTCTCATTTGATGACCGCCTTATAGCCCAGCCCGTGGACCGTTACGATCGAAAAGGCATCACAATCGGCGAACTTGTCCCGCAGCTTTGCCATGTAGACATCGACGGTCCGGCTGCCGAATGTGGAATCCGCATCCCAGAACTCGCTCATCAGCTGCGCCCGGGTAAAGGTCTTCTTCGGATAGGAGAGCAGTTTGAAGAGGATGTTGAATTCCCGCAGTGTGAGCATGATTTCCTCTCCCCGATAAGTGACGGTCATCTCCTCGCTGTTCATCGTCAGCTCATGGATGTGCAGCTCTTTGCTGTCGGCGATGTGCGCCCGCCGCAGCAGGGCATGGATCCGCAGCAGCAGTTCATCCAGGTCGATCGGTTTGACCAGGTAATCATCGATGTTGAGACGAAAACCGCGGACCTTGGACTGAATGTCATCCCGGGCGCTGATGAAGAGCAGCGGGATGTTTTTGTCGATGCGGCGGATGCTCTCCGCAAATTCATAGCCGTCAATTTCCGGCATCATGATATCGGAGATGATGAGGTCAAAATATCCCTCAAAGAGCACATCGTATGCCTGTGCGGCGCTGGTACAGCCGACCGCGTGTATGTTGTTTTTCATCAGATAGGTACAGATGACCTGGTTTAGTTCCTTCTCGTCGTCTACGACCAGGATATTGATCATGGTAGGTTGTCTCCCTTTTTTCTTCAAGTCGCAGAAATTATACCATGCAGTTGTTAAAGGATTGTTAAAAATACAAAAAAGTGCAGACGGTTGGCTGAAGTGGCGGTTTGTGTGTGCATACGGGAGAAAGCGAAGAACCCATCATAGAAAAATGAAGAAAAAGCTTGCAAAAAGAAGGAGGTGATGTTATTATATACGAGCACTGAGGTGGATACGGCCTCAAGGAGACGATGATGCGCCCATAGCTCAACTGGATAGAGCGTTTGACTACGGATCAAAAGGTTGTGGGTTCGATTCCTGCTGGGCGCGCCATTTTTTAGTTAAGAAAGCGGGACGTAGCACAGCTTGGTAGTGCACTTGATTTGGGATCAAGGGGTCGCAGGTTCAAATCCTGTCGTCCCGACCAGAAGAAAAGAAACGGCTGGGTAGCTTAGCTGGCTAGAGCATCCGGTTCATACCCGGAAGGTCGTGAGTTCGAGTCTCACTCCAGCCACCAAATGAGATAAGGACCCTTAGCTCAGTTGGTCAGAGCATCCGGCTCATAACCGGTGGGTCGTAGGTTCGAGTCCTACAGGGTCCACCAGAAAGGAAAGAGATGGAGGAATACCCAAGTGGTTGAAGGGTCCGGTCTTGAAAACCGGTAGGTCGTGAGAGCGGCGCCTGGGTTCGAATCCCAGTTCCTCCGCCAGAAAAGAAAAGACATCGCGGGATGGAGCAGTCTGGTAGCTCGTCGGGCTCATAACCCGAAGGTCGTTGGTTCAAATCCTTCTCCCGCAACCAAAAGGTCTCGTAGCTCAGTCGGTAGAGCAAAGGACTGAAAATCCTTGTGTCGTTGGTTCGATTCCGACCGAGACCACCATTT
>DWYK01000173.1 GCA_019118705.1 Candidatus Merdibacter merdigallinarum
CCGCTGTCCGTCGAACGCGTGGAACAGCCACAGCCCAAACCGGTGGAACATGCGGCAGAGATCGCAGAGGGCGATGCGGTGCGTTCCCCGCTGGTCGGTACGTTCTATGCGGCGGCCAGTGAAAACGCAAAGCCGTTTGTCGAGATCGGGCAGACGGTCAAACAGGGGGATATCCTGTGCATCATCGAAGCGATGAAGGTCATGAATGAGATTCATGCCCCGCGAAGCGGAGTGATCCGGGAGATCCTCGTTCAGGATGGCGCAATGGTTCAGTTTGACGAAGAACTGATGATCATCGGTGAGTAAATGATCCGGAAGATATTGATAGCCAACCGCGGAGAAATCGCGGTTCGGATCATCCGCACCTGCAAGGAGATGGGGATCCGAACGGTCGCTGTCTACTCTACGGCGGATCGGGATGCGCTGCACGTACAGCTGGCGCATGAGTCCGTCTGCATCGGAGGACCGCGTCCGGCAGACAGCTATCTCAACATGAATGCGATCCTGCAGGCAGCCTGCAGCACGGGATGTGACGCCATCCATCCCGGCTTTGGCTTTCTGAGCGAAAACCCGCAGTTCGCAGCACTGACACAGCAGTGCAATCTGATCTTTATCGGTCCCAGCCCGGACGTCATCGAAAAGCTCGGCAACAAGGCCCATGCCCGTCAGATGATGCAGGAGGCCGGTCTGCCGGTCATTCCCGGCAGCAAGCAGATCGTGCAAAGCGTCGAGGAAGCACGGTCGCTGGCAGAGACGATCACCTATCCGCTGATCATCAAGGCGGCCAACGGCGGCGGTGGCAGAGGCATGCGCATCGTGCGAAGCGAGGAGGAGCTCGAACATGCGTATCACAGTGCCAGAAGCGAAGCGAAGGCCTGTTTTGGAGATGAAGATGTCTATATGGAGAAATACATCGAGCATCCCAAGCACATCGAGGTCCAGGTGCTCTGTGATGAATACGGCAACTGCCTGCATCTCTATGAGCGGGACTGCAGCTTTCAGCGCCGCAATCAGAAGATGATCGAGGAAGCACCCTGCCATGTGCTGCGGGACGATGTGCGGGAACGCATGGCGGCAGATGCCGTCCGGGCCTGTCAGCATGTCGGTTATACGTCTGCGGGCACCATCGAGTTTCTGATGGCTGCCGATGGCAGCTACTACTTCATGGAAATGAATACGCGCATCCAGGTCGAACATCCGATCACGGAACAGATCTGCGGGATCGACATCGTCAAGCAGCAGATCCGTATTGCCGACCATCAGCGCCTGCAGCTGCGACAGGAAGATATTCAGCCAAAGGGCTATGCGCTGGAGTGTCGCATCAACGCGGAGGACATCCACCGGGAATTTGCACCGTCACCGGGGAAGGTCACGTTCTTGAATCTGCCCTGCGGCAGAGGGGTGCGGGTGGAGACCGCGGTCTACAACGGCTACACGATCCCGCCGTACTATGACTCGATGATCGCCAAGATCATCACCTTTGCGCCGACGCGTCTGGAATGCATCAAAAAGATGCGCATCGCGCTGGAAGAACTGATCATCGACGGTGTGGAGACCAATGTGGAATTTCATTATCTCGTGCTGCATCAGCGCGCCTTTATCGAGGGAACCTATGATACCGGCTATGCGCAGCAATTTATCGAGGAGCTGAAGGAAAATGGAGAATTTATTTAAGAAACGGCAGGACCGTCTGCATCGCTTTGAGGATTTCCGCAATTCCAGAGATCTGGATGTCCGGCCAAAGGAGATCCCGGACTATGTGTTCAAAAACTGTGAGCACTGCGGGGAGAATATCCCGTATATGGAACTGCAGCGCACGTATTATGTGTGTCCGCGCTGTGGCTGCCACTTAAAGATCAGTGCCCGGGAGCGCATCCGTCAGCTGATCGATGAAGGGACGTTTACCGAGTGTGATGCGCTGGTGGAAAGCGCCAATGAGGATCACTTCATCGGCTATGAGGAAAAGCTGGACAAGGCGAAACAGGCGACCGGCATGCATGAAGCGGTCATCTGCGGATATGGCCTGGTCCGGGGATACCCGCTGGCCATTGCGGTGATGGACTCCCGTTTCATGATGGGCAGCATGGGACATGTGGTCGGTGACAAGATCACCCGTCTCATCGAACTGGCAGACCGTCATCACCTGCCGCTGCTCATCAGCTGTACCAGCGGCGGAGCCCGCATGCAGGAGGGAATCGTCTCGCTCATGCAGATGGCGAAGACGGCGGCGGCGCTCAAGCGTTTCAGCGATCATGGCGGCTTTTATATCAGCCTGCTGACCCATCCGACGACCGGCGGTGTATCGGCGAGCTTTGCGATGCTGGGGGATGTGATCCTGGCGGAACCGGACGCCCTGGTGGGGTTCGCCGGGCGCCGGGTCATCGAAAAAACGGTCAATGAAGTGCTGCCACCGCAGTTTCAGCATGCGGAGTTCGTCATGGAAAAAGGCTTTATCGACCGTATCGTCGAACGAAAGGATCTGCGGCGGACCGTTGCCGACCTGATCCTGCTGCATGGAGGAAAACGCGTATGAGTCTGATGGAAAAAGAAGCACAGCTGGCGGCGCTGCAAACGCAGGCACAGGCCTGTGAGGATCCGCTGCAGCAGATGCAGCTGGAAGCGCAGATCCAGGCGCTCAGCCGGGAGATGTACACGGCGCTGGATGCGTGGGATCGGGTCTATCTGGCCCGTCATCCGCATCGTCCCAAGGCGCAGGACTATCTCAAAAAGCTGTTTCACACCTTTTATGAGCTGCACGGCGACCGCTGTTATGGAGATGACCGTTCGATCATCGGCGGCATCGCCATGTTTGAACAGACGCCGGTCACCGTGATCGCCCAGGCGAAGGGAAAGGATCTGCAGGAGAATCTGAAGCGAAACTTCGGCATGCCCAATCCGGAAGGTTATCGCAAGGCGCTTCGGCTGGCCAAAGAGGCAGAGAAGTTTCATCGTCCGATCATCACGTTCGTGGATACCTCCGGCGCCTATCCCGGCAAAGGGGCAGAGGAGCGCGGACAGGCAGAGGCGATCGCACAGTGCCTGTTCACTTTCTCCAATCTGCAGACACCGGTGATCTGCATCGTCCTCAGCGAAGGCGGCAGCGGCGGTGCGCTGGCGCTCAGCGTCGGCGATCAGCTGATCATGCTGGAGAATGCGATCTATTCCATCCTTTCCCCGGAGGGCTTTGCGAGCATCCTGTGGAAAGATGGCAGCCGGGCCAAAGAGGCGGCCGAAGTGATGAAGCTGACTGCACAGGACCTGTATGAAAAAGAGATCGTCGATCAGATCATCCGGGAACCGCTGGGCGGGGCGCAGAATGATCTTGATACGGTCTGTGACCGTCTGCACGACAGTATCCAGGATGCGCTGACGCGGCTGATGAAGACGAAGACGAACACCCTGTTAAAAAACCGTTATGAAAAATACAGAAAGATCGGAGTGATCTGATCATGGGACAGATACAGTTATTGGGCTGCGGTCATGCGTGTCCTGCACACGCCATCGACAATCAGCAGCTGGAGAAGATCATCGATACGAGCGATGAATGGATCGTGCAGCGGACGGGGATCCACAGCCGTTATGTGGCGAGCGCAGAAGAGACGACCAGCGTGCTGGCGGCACGGGCCGCTCGGCAGGCGATCACGGCCGCCGGTATCGATAAAAAAGAGATCCGATTACTGATCGTAGCGACGCTCAGCGGCGATCAGCCGATGCCCAGCACGGCCTGTCTGGTACAGGAGCGCCTGGGGATGATGGATCAGTCCATCATGGCATTTGACCTCAATGCGGCGTGCAGCGGATTCCTCTATGCGCTGCAGTGTGCCTGTGCCATGCTGGAGGAGGGCGCATGCGCGCTGGTGATCGGTGCGGAAAACCTGTCGAAGATCATCGACTGGAGCGATCGCGGCACGTGCATCCTGTTTGGAGATGGTGCCGGGGCAGCGCTCATCCGGCGCAGTGAGCAGGGAAAGCGCATCTGGCATTTTGCCCAAAGCAAGGGCGATCCCAAACGGGTGCTCGACATTCCCGGCAAGACGCTGAGCGATGTGCCCTGCGTCAATGTCGAGGAACAGTATCGTTATCTGCACATGGATGGCCGAGAGGTCTTTCGCTTTGCGGTGGGTGCGATGGAAGAATCCATCCATCGAGTACTGGAAAAAAGTCCGTATGCGCTGGATGATGTCGACCTCATCATCCCGCATCAGGCGAACATCCGCATCCTGGCGAGCGTTGCCCGCCACATGAAACTGCCGATGGAACGATTCTACGTCAATCTGGACCGCTTCGGCAACACATCGGCGGCCAGCGTGCCGATCGCGCTTTCACAGGCAAGCGAAGAGGGACGCTTACACGAGGGAATGAAGCTGTTATTGGTCGGTTTTGGCGGCGGACTGACGTATGCCGCCTCCCTGATCGAGCTGTAAGGAGAAGATCGTATGTTATTAAATGAAATGTTTTCAGTCAAATATCCTGTCATACAGGGAGCGATGGCGAATATCGCCACTGCGGAATTTGCGGCTGCAGTATCCAACGCCGGCGGCATCGGTGTGATCGGCACCGGCGCCATGAACGTCGAACAGGCACGGCAGGCCATCCATCGTTGCCGTTCGCTGACCGATCGGCCGTTCGGTGTCAATGTGATGATGATGAATCCCTATACGAAAGAGCTGATGGAGATGATCGCTCAGGAACGTGTCGCCCTGGTGACGACCGGTGCCGGCAATCCGGGCGTATACATGTCGATGCTGAAGGAGAGCGGCGCAAAGGTCTTTCCGGTCGTTCCCAGCGTGGCGATGGCGATCCGCATGGAACGCAGCGGCGCCGATGGCCTGATCGTGGAAGGCGGGGAGGCCGGCGGTCATGTCGGTGAACAGACGACGATGGCCCTGGTGCCACAGGTAGCGGATGCGGTCCAGATTCCGATCGTCGCTGCCGGCGGGATCGCGGACAGCCGCGGGGTCTGTGCGGCCTTCTGTCTGGGCGCCATCGGCGTACAGGTCGGTACCTGTCTGCTGGTCTCTCAGGAATGTCCGATCCACGAAAATTACAAACAGGCCGTCATCAAGGCCAAGGATACCGATACCGTCGTGACCGGGCGCAGCCTGAACTCACCGGTGCGCATCCTGAAAAATCCGATGAGCCGTCAGTACATTCAGCTGGAGGCCCAGGCGGCAAACCGTGAAGAGCTGGAGAAGCTGACGTTGGGCGGGCTTCGTCGGGCGGTCTTTGACGGGGACATGAAGACCGGTTCGGTCATGATGGGGCAGATCGCCGGCTTATGCCATGAGATCCGTCCGTTGGAAGAGATCCTGCACGATCTGTGTGCGGGGACCAAAGCGGTCAGCGAGCGACTGTCCAAGATGAGCGAGGAGGTCGCATGCTGAAGGAGATCCGCTTCGATCACCGGACGCTGCAGCTGCCGATCATTCAGGGCGGCATGGGCGTCGGGGTATCCCTGTCCTCGCTGGCCGGCCATGTGATGAAGGAAGGTGCGATGGGGGTCATCAGCGCCGCGCATCCCGGCTATCGGCGTCCGGATTTCCGCAAGGACAGCATCGCAGCCAACTGTGCGGCCATTCACGAGGAGTGTGCCAGAGCCAGAGCGATCAGCGAAGGAAACGGACTGCTGGGCATCAACATCATGGTGGCTTCCACCGATTATGACACTTATGTCCGTGCCGCCATCGACGCCGGCGTCGATGCGATCATCAGCGGGGCCGGCCTGCCGCTGCATCTGCCGAAACTGACGAAAGACAGCGATGTGCTGCTGGCACCGATCGTCTCCAGCGCGCGTGCCGCACACCTGATCCTGCGCACCTGGGACAAACACTATCAGACCTGTCCGGATTTCATCGTCGTCGAAGGCAGTGAGGCCGGCGGTCACCTGGGCTTTTCCAGAGAGGAACTGGAAGAGGGACGCTGTCAGCCGCTGGATGCGATCGTCCGGGAGGTGCTGGGATTGCTGGCGCCTTATGAGGAACGCTACCAGAAGAAGATCCGTGTGTTTGCGGCCGGCGGCATCTTTGATGGAAACGACATCGCCCGCATGCTGCGGCTGGGGGCGGACGGCGTGCAGATGGCGACCCGTTTTATCGCCACGTATGAATGCGACGCCGCAGATTCATTCAAACAGGCCGTGCTGCAGTGTACGAAAGAAGACATCCGTCTGATCAAAAGTCCGGCGGGCCTGCCGGGCCGGGCACTCAACACCCGCTTTATCCGGCGCGTAGAGGGGCAGACCATCTGTATGAACGACTGTCTGCGCTGCATGAAACCATGCGATCCCTCACATACGCCTTACTGCATCAGCGAAGCGCTGATCACATCGGTCAGCCGGGATGCACAGGACGGCGTCGTCTTTGTCGGTGCCAATGCCTGGCGCATCGATGCAATGCTGCATGTATCACAGCTGCTCACACAGCTGAAGGAAGAGGCGAATGCCTCTCTGAAGGAGAACTGAGATGAAGATAGGATTTTTGTTTGCCGGTCAGGGTGCGCAGCATCCCGGCATGGGAAAAGACTTTTATGAACACTATGACTGTGCGCGTGCCGTCTATGACAGCGTGGACATCGACATCGATGTGAAACAGCTCTGTTTTGCGGGAACGCAGGAGGAACTCAATGATACAGCGGTTGCCCAGCCCTGCATCCTGACGACTTCTTCGGCCATCGTCTCGGTGCTGCGTGCACACGGGATCGAAGCGTCCGCTGTGGCCGGACTGAGCCTGGGGGAATATTCCGCCCTTGCCTATGCCGGTGTCTTTACGCCGGCACAGGGCGCATCGCTGGTGCGTGCGCGCGGAAAGATCATGGCAGAAGCGCTGCCTGCCGGTACCAGCGGCATGGCCGCCGTGCTGAATACGGAAGCATCTGTGATCCGGGAAGTCTGTGAGGAGGTCCGCACGATCGGGGTCTGTGAGATCGCCAACTACAACTGCCCGGGGCAGATCGTCATCAGCGGACAGAAGGCTGCCGTCGAGGCTGCTACAGAGAAGCTGAAGGAACGCGGGGCCCGCCGGGTGATCCCGTTGGCGGTCAGCGGTGCGTTCCATACCTCGCTGTTACAGGAAGCATCCCAGAAGCTGGAACAGGTGCTGCAGACGTACACGTTCGCAAGCCCCGGCGTACCGGTCATCGCCAATGTGAGCGGGGTACAGGAAACCCGGGATCTGAAAGAAGTGCTCAAAGAACAGATCTGCCACAGCGTACAGTTTACGCAGAGCATCGAAACGATGCTCGCCATGGGCATCGATACGTTCATCGAGATCGGCCCGGGCCATTCGCTGAGCGGCTTTGTACGAAAGACATCGCGGGATGTGAAGACCTACAGCATCGATACAGTGGCAGATATGGAAAAAGTATTACAGGAGGTACACGCACATGAATGCTAAGACCGCACTGGTGACCGGCGCCGGCCGCGGCATCGGCAGAGGCATCGCCCTTGCCCTTGCGAAGGAAGGCTACCAGCTGGCCATCAATTATAACGGAAGTGAAGAAGCGGCAAAGGAGACCGCAGCCCTCTGCGAACAGCAGGGCGTCAAGGCGCGCATCTATCGCTGCAATGTGGCAGACCACGCGGCGGTGGAAGCGATGATCCAGGAGGTGTGGAAGGAGTTTGGCAGCATCGATGTGCTGGTCAACAATTCCGGCATCACGCGGGACGGCCTGCTGCTGCGCATGAAAGAAGAAGATTTTGATCAGGTGATCGATGTGAACCTGAAAGGCACTTACAACTGCATTCGTCATGTCGCACGGATCATGATGAAGCAGCGCCACGGTTCGATCATCAACATGTCCAGCGTGGTGGGCATCGCCGGCAACATCGGACAGGTCAACTATGCCGCCAGCAAGGCCGGCATCATCGGACTGACCAAGGCCAGCGCCAAGGAGCTCGCTTCCCGCGGCATCCGCGTCAACGCGATCGCACCGGGCTTTGTGGAAACCGAGATGACCGATGCCCTCAGTGAGGAAGCGAGAGCCGCCGCCATGGGGCTGATCGCCCTCAAACGCTTTGCCAGCGTCGAAGACATCGCCAATCTGGCGGTATTCCTGGCATCGGAGAAGAGCAGCTATATCACCGGGCAGACCATTCAGGCCGACGGCGGCATGGCGATGTAGGAGGTACGTATATGAAACGAAGAGTAGTGGTGAGCGGCATGGGTGCCGTATCACCGATCGGCAACAGCGTCGAAGAACTGTGGCAGGGCATCCGCACGCATCGCTGTGGGATCGATGCGATCACGCATTTCGATACGGCCGACTATAAGGTCAAGCTGGCCGCTGAGATCAAGGATCTGGATATGGAACAGTATTTCAGCAAGCGGGATCTGAAGTTCAATGACCGGTTTACCCAGTTTGCCCGCATCGCGGCCAAACAGGCGATGCAGGACAGCGGCCTGGATGTGCACAAGGAAAACATGGAGCGCTTCGGTGTGATCATCGGTTCCGGCATCGGCGGAATCGCAACGATCGAACAGGCGCAGAAGAACATGGAAAGCCGCGGTCCGAGCCGCGTATCGCCGTTCTTCATCCCGATGACGCTCGCCAATCTGGCTGCCGGTACGGTCGCCATCGACTGGGGAGCGAAGGGACATTGTTCCTGCGTCGTCACGGCGTGTGCCGCCGCCAGCAACGCGATCGGGGAAGCCTTTCATAAGATCCGTGCGGGACAGGAAGATATCATCCTGGCCGGCGGCAGTGAAGCGGCCATCACCCCGTTGGCGATCGCCGGCTTCATGTCGATGCGTGCGCTGTACGAAGGGGAGGACAAAGCACGTGCCAGCATCCCGTTTGACAAAGAGCGCAAGGGCTTCGTCATGGGCGAAGGCGCCGGCATCCTCGTATTGGAGGAGTATGAACATGCAAAGGCGCGCGGGGCGCACATTTACGGCGAGATCGTCGGTTACGGTGCCACCTGCGACGCCTATCACATCACGGCACCGGCACCGGATGGCAGCGGCGGTGCGAAGGCGATGATCCAGGCGATCGAAGATGCCGGCATCGAAAAGGAACGGATCGGCTACATCAACGCACACGGTACGAGCACCCCGCTCAATGACCGTACCGAAACGGCTGCGGTCAAGCTGGCCTTCGGTGAACATGCCCGTCATCTGGCCATGTCATCCACCAAGTCCAACACCGGACATCTGCTGGGCGCCAGCGGAGCCATCGAAGCGATCATCACGATCAAGGCCCTGCAGGAAGGGTACATCCCGGCGACCATCCATTACGAACAGGCCGATGAGGAATGCGACCTGGACATCGTCGCCAACGAGGGAAGAGCGGCATCCCTTGCCTATGCCATGAGCAATTCCCTGGGCTTTGGCGGGCATAATGCCTCTCTGGTATTTGCGAAAGGAGAAGAATGAGCATGCTGTATAACTCCAACGAGATCCAGCAGATCATCCCGCATCGCTATCCGTTTCTGCTGGTCGATGCGATCGAGAGCATCAACGAAGATGGCGCCGCCATCGTCGGACGAAAGTGTGTCAGCGCCAATGAGATGCAGTTTCTGGGACATTTCCCACAGAAGCATCTGCTGCCGGGCGTACTGATCGTCGAAGCACTGGCCCAGACCGGCTGTGTGCTGCTGCTGTCAAAGGAAGAAAACAAAGGAAAGCTGGGCGTGTTTGCCGGCATCAACAAGATGCGCTTTCGCCGTCCGGTCATCCCGGGCGATGTCATGCGCCTGGAGGTGAAGCTGACCAACCAGCGCGCCGGCATCTATTTTGCGGATGTCTGTGCAAGCGTGGACGGCGAGGTCGCTGCCCGCGGGGAGATCATGTGCGCGCTCATGGACGCGCAGGGATAGAGAGGAACAGGTGATTGGATTGACACCATTTCAGGTCGTCCGGGTGGCACATCTGCTGCCGGGCGCATGGATCACATCACGCCGTGCTTCCATGGAGGCATGGGAAGAGAATTATCGCCGGCTGCAGAACTACAGCCGCAAGGCGATCAGCGCGCTGGGATTTGAACTTGTGAGCGAGGGGACGCAGCATCTGCCCAAGCAGGGACCGATCCTGTTTGTGTCCAATCATCAGGGAACCCTGGATCCCGCCCCGCTGGTGGCCAGCTGTCCGCTGCCATTCGGCTTTATTTCCAAAAAGGAAAATGAGACCATTCCTTTGCTGGGGCGCTGGGCCCAGCTGATCGGAACGATCCATTTTGACCGGGAGACCAGAGAGGGCAATGTGCACATGCTTCGGGAGAGCGCCCGTCGTCTCAAGCAGGGAAAGAACCTGCTGATCTTTCCGGAAGGGACCCGTTCCAAAGGGGACGAGATGAATACATTCAAGATGGGGGCATTGCAGCCGGCGTATATGGGAAAGGCCGCGATCGTACCGGTCACGCTGCAGCATTGTTATGCACTGGATGAGAAAAAGAGCCATGTGCGCACATTGAAGGTCATCTATGGGAAAGCGATCCCGTATGAAGAATACCGGACGATCCCCCAGGAGGAGCTGCTGGAGCGTCTGCATGATGAGATCCAGCACAATGTGTATGCCGGCTGATCGACTGAGCCGGGAGGAATGGGGCAATGTGGTGACCCATGGCTGCATGGTCCTCGTATTCCTCGTCTGGATGCTGTTTGGCGTACCGGATGCCTGGCAGAAACAGCCGCTGTACGGGTTTGGTATCCTCGTCTTCTTTTTGTGCATGATCGCCATGTTCTCGGCATCCACGCTCTACCACGCAATGACGCCGGGCACGCGGGCAAAGGAGATCTTTCATGTGCTGGACCACATCTGCATCTACCTGGCGATCGCCGGCAGCTATACACCGGCCGTGCTCTGTGTGATGGAGGGAGCGGCCCGCATCGGACTGCTGGCATTTCAGTGGGGCATGGTGCTGGTCGGCATCTTCTATAAGTGCTTTGCCAGAAAAAAGAATTCAAAGCTTTCCCTGATCCTGTATCTGTGCATGGGATGGAGCGTCGTGGTACTGCTTCCCCAGCTGTTTCAGCGTGTGTCGCTGCAATTCCTGCTGCTGGTGGCCGGCGGTGGGGTCGCTTACAGCATCGGCGCAGTGATCTATGCCAAGAAGCCGTTTGCCTATGCGCATGTCGTCTGGCATCTGTTCGTGGCGCTCGCATCGATCCTGCAGGGCATCGGATTTGTGTACGTTCTGCTGTAACAGATACAGACTGCATATGATCGGATAAAAAAGAAAAAGCGGAAACTTTGGTGATTTTTATAAATAATGGTTGACAAACAGGGACGTTTTCGTATAAAATAATAAACGTTCCGTTAGTCATTGGGGTATAGCCAAGCGGTAAGGCACCAGACTCTGAATCTGGCATTTCCTTGGTTCGAATCCAAGTACCCCAGCCAATTCTCAACTTACGAACGAAATGTTCGTGGAATACTTGAAGGCGATATTGTAAGTCATCTTACAGTATCGCTTTTTTGTATGACGGGCATGCCGTCTGTCTGTGGTGAAAGTCCACCGGGGCGTAGTTGCCGACGAACCCTAAAGCGACTCCCAAGGTTTGTAGCCGTGAGGCACAGGCGAGAAGAAGGGATAGCGAA
>DWYK01000174.1 GCA_019118705.1 Candidatus Merdibacter merdigallinarum
ATTTCGCTATCCCTTCTTCTCGCCTATACCTCACGATATAAACCTTGGGAGTCGCTTTAGGGTTCGTCGGCAACTACGCCCCGGTGGACTTTCACCACAGACAGACGGCATGCCCGTCATACATAAAAAAGCCTTGTGGATCATCGGATCTCACAAGGTCGCTGTTCTCATTCCTGTTCTGTTTTCTCGATCGACAGCCGGATCTGATAAGGGAGCTGCACCAGTTCGACCCCGGCAGCCTCCAGCATCTTCTTGCTGGCGATCGTCCCTTCCGTGTGTGCGTATTTGTCACTTTCGTAGACGATGCGGCGGATCCCGCTCTGAATGATCGCCTTGGCGCATTCATTGCACGGGAACAGTGATACGTAGATCGTACAGCCATCCAGTTTCTGCGTGCTGTTGAGGATCGCGTTGAGCTCCGCATGTACGACAAACGGATATTTGGTATCCAGGAATTCTCCTTCTCTCGCCCATGGGAAATCATCATCGTCACAGCCGATCGGGAAACCGTTGTAGCCGATACCGACGACCTTTCGCTCCGGTGATACGATACAGGCGCCGACCTGTGTCGAAGGATCCTTGGAACGCAGGGCGCTCAGGTGCGCCAATCCCATAAAATAGTCATCCCAGCTTAATACATCCAATCGTTTCATGTCAGGTTCTCCCTTCCTCTTTGTTTCATTATATCAGTTTTGGTCATAAGCTGTATAGTCCTGAATGTGCTCGACGGCACCGGCATGTTCCCACACGGCCTGCCACTCTCCTGCCGATGTGACCATCCAGATGCCCACCACTGTGACCAGCGCGGCCACCGCAGCGAAGGCGTGACGGCGGACATTGCGCTGAAAGCTGCCTTTTCCGCAGCACAGGGCGCTCAGCAGTGCACCCAGCACACCGCCGAAGATCGTGATCCATGCCCCGTTGTTCAGCACGACGGCGACCACGATCCAAAACAGCTGACGAAGCAGCTGACGGCGGATCAGCGGATGGCGATACGCTCTTGCCATCCAGATATCCAGCAGACCGGCGCACCACAGACCGACAGCCATCGCAGCGATCGAGGCGCTTCCTTCACTGCCGCTCATCACCTGAAACAGAGCGGACAGCACGACACTGCCGCCAGCAATGAACAACGTCCCGCGATGATACAGGCCGTCACACAGCATGGCAGCCGTAAAGAGGGCCGGCAGCTGCAGCAGCATCCCCCAGGAGCCCAGCGTCATCTGATCCAGAAAAGGACGCAGCAGCTGCCAGTTGCCGAGTGCCGGTGCGGATGATGCAGCCACGACCATCGTCAGCAGCGTAACGAGGAGCACCAGCGCACAGAGGATCAGCGCATAACGCGGCAACAGTGCGGTCCGCTCCCGCAAAAAGCTTCCTCTGGAACGGGATGTCTCCAGCACTCTGGCCAGACGCGCCTTCTCCGCCTGCTCATCGCTCACGGCCACCAGCCGCTCGCTGGCCTGCGGAAACATATGAAGGAAGTCCGCATCCAGATGATCGCCGAATGCGATCTGATGCACATACGCATCCTCATAAGTGTGTGCGTCGGCATGTACGTTGATCACCACGACCTTGCTTTCCCGATGGATCAGGTCGCAAAGTGCCCGGTGCACCTGACGCAGCTGCACACGCTCACGCGCCAGGTGCGCATCGCTTTGTTCACATAGATGCAGGATCGGATAGCGGCGATTACGTGCCTTGACCAGCCAGAGATCGTTGGGGCGCTGCTGGATGGCCACCAGCGTATAGCCCTTTTCCGCAATGAAATAGGCAAGCAGCTGCATCTCCTTCAAGCTGATTCCATACGATTCCATATCATCCATCCCTCTCCTGACGCAGCTGTTCCAGGATCGTCGCAAAATCATCGGGCAGCGGGGCATCCACGACGATCGTCTCCTTCGTGCGCGGATGACAGAACGTGAGCTGATGGGCATGCAGGAGCTGACCGCCCACCTTCATCGTCCGACGATAGCCATACTTCTCATCACCGACGACCGGATGCTCGATATAGCGCATGTGCACGCGGATCTGATGGGTCCGGCCCGTCTCCAGGCGGCATTCCACCAGCGTATAGCGTGCAAAGCGCTCGATCACGCGAAAATGCGTACGCGCTTCCTTGCTGTTTTTTTCCGTGACGGCCATCTTCTGACGGTCGCTTTCATCGCGGCCGATCGGTGCGTCGATCACGCCGTGATCATGTGCGAACGTTCCGTGCACGAGCGCATAGTACAGGCGGTTCACCCGTTTATCGGCCAGCTGCCGGCTCAGTTCGACATGCGCCAGATCGTTTTTGGCAACGATCAGCAGCCCGGTCGTATCTTTGTCGATGCGATGCACGATGCCCGGACGCAGGACCCCGTTGATGCCGGAAAGATCCTTGCAGTGGAACAGCAACGCATTGACGAGCGTATCGCGCTGATTGCCGTTGGCCGGATGCACGACCATTCCTCTGGGCTTGTTGATCACGATCACATCGTTGTCTTCATAACGAATGTCGAGCGGAATGTCCTGCGGTTCGACATCCAGCTCGCTGACATCCTCATATGCGACCGTGATCTGCTCACCGCCGGTCAGCTTGTAATTGCTCTTGGTCGGCTTTCCGTCGACCAGCACCTGTTCCTGCGTGATCAGCTGCTGGATGCGAGAGCGGGTCAGCGTGGTCTGCTCACTGAGGTATTTGTCGATGCGCACCCCTTTTTCCGTTGCTTCGATGGTCAGCTTCATTTGTGAATCACCCCAAACTCTTCCAGCACCATCTTTCCGACGATGAGGAACACACCGATGCACAAAGCGCAGTCCGCAATGTTGAACACCGGAAATTCATAACCGAAGAAATTGAACGACAGAAAATCGCGCACATACTGAAAGCACAGGCGGTCGATCAGATTGCCCAGGGCACCGGACATCATGAGTGCCAGAGCGATCCGATTCCAGACGTCGCGCTCCTCGCAGGCACGATAGAACAGAAACAGGACGATGAGCGCAACGATGGTGATCACATAGAAGAAGGTCATACCGCTGCCCGCAAACAGGCTCCAGGCCGCTCCGGTGTTGCGGACATACAGCAGCCGGAAAAAACCGGGGATCACCTCGATCGACGCTTCCAGCGACAGATTGGCTTCAATGATATATTTGGTCACCTGATCCAGCAGCAGCGCCGCTGCCACGATCAGGATATAAGGCAGATGTTTTTTCATTTTCATCCCTCCAACAATGATAAAATGTTACCACAGTGTGCGTCAAAAGAAAAGAGAATCGCCATAAGATTCTCTTTTGGAAGGCTATTGGCTCAACAGGGCGTTTCGTTCGTTGACGATCGCATCCCAGGTCAGCGTACCGATCGTTCCGTCGATGGCCAGATCATAAAGATACTGGAACTGTTCCACCGCCTTGACGGTACGGGTGCCATAGTTGCCGTCGATGGGGATCGGACGCAGACAGTCGTTGAACTGGGCGATCTCGCTGAGGTACTTCTGCATCATGTAGACACCTAAGCTGATCTCACCGCTTCGCAGCGCATAGCCTCTGACAGCCACCGGGATGTTGGTGACGATGTTCATCTTGCGGATCTCCTCCATGATGCCATCCCACGTATGCTCACCGATGATGCCGTCGACCGGCAGTCCCAGATAGGTCTGTGCCTCGCGGACCGCCCGGCTCATGTTGGCACCATACACACCATCCTCGACCAGTGCCGTTTGGATCATGCCGCGCTGGCGCATCAGGTTCAGATAGCCCTGCATCTTGTTGACGCTGATGCCGATGCGTCCCGGCTGCAATACCAGACTTGTGCTCATTGTTTCCCTCCTTCCCTCTATTCTACGAGAAAGAGAAAAGGTGAGCATTGTGTTTGCCCACCTATTGATTCGATACGATCGGAAAATCAAATTCCAGCAATACGTTCTCGACGTTCTTGCCGGCGGCCTCCAGCTGGCTGCGCAGGTACAGCTTCGGCATTCGGATATAGGAATACAGAAAGCTCACCAGAGCGACGAACAGCGCTTCGATGAACGCCACGCTGTTGGTCTGATTGAGCAGCAGCGAAAGCAAGATGAACAAAGCGATGAACAGGACGACCGTCATCAGCAGCAGACGCTGCTGCAGCATGCGGAAGGTCTCACGGTAGAACCGGGACTTGTCATAGATGTAGGCCTCATAGGTCTGCGGGATCTCGCGGTCGATGATCAGCTCGTATTTCTGATGCTTGCTGCTGCGGCTCTTGAGATAGCGCTGCAGCTGCAACATGCGGATCGCACAGTAATGCTGCCCTTCCCGGTTGTGCTCCTTCTCATATTTGCGAAAAAACAGCTGCATCACCTTCAGATATTCTTCCGCACTGATGCGCATTCCTTTCATCTCGGTCACGAGGGCACTCAACCGTTCGATGATCGCGTCTGAAAATGCGCCGTTATTCTCTTCCAGCGCCTTTTCCACCTCTGTCAGCTGGGTTATGTACGCTTCCTTCATCCTTCCAACACCTCGCCCGATTTTTTTCTACCTACGATTTTATCGAAAATCAGGCAAAATTGCAACCTTCCGCCCGTGTTTCACTTACCATCACATAATTCAGAAATCCTGCACCCCGCCATCTTCCATCCCTTCCGACAGGATGGAACGGGAACACAGATACGTGATGAGGAAATAACTGCCGTAGATCCCTACGAGCAGCAAGATCGTGGGGATCATTGATCCCAGCATGCTCTCCACCCCCATCATCGACAACAGCAGCGAACAAAACTGCAGACCGAAGATGGAATGAATGAGCGCCAGCACCAGCGGCAGCAGGAAGAAGACCGCGGTCTGGATGAACAGCGAGCGGCGCAGTTCCCGCTCGCTGATGCCCAGCTTGCGCAGGATGTCATAGCGGGGACGGCTGTCGCTGCACTGAGCCAGCTGTTTCAGCGCCAGGACCACTGCCGAGGAAATCAGGAACACGATGCCCAGATACAGGCCGATGAAGATCACCATCAGCGAGATGGTCCGCACGTTTTCCCGTATCGCCAGACGTGTCGTCAGCGCGTAGACATCCGGCTGTGAACTGGTTCCGGTGCCATTACTGTTCCAGGCGATCCCATGGGCATCCAGAAAATCGGTCAGCGCTTCCTCTGCCCCCTGCTTGCCGATGGTGTCTGCCGCACGATAATCGGCGAACAGGCGCTGATACTGCAGCTGTTCCCGCTTCATCGCCCCATCCGGTACGATGAGGATGCCGCCGTTGGTACGGGACGCGCTCATCTCCACATTGCCATAGGTGCACTGATCATCGTTAGGCGACAAGGTCTTTCCGTTGACCGTGACCGTCGAACCCGCCGCCATCGCACGGGAGCGAAGCTGGATCCACACATCCGTATCCGCAACGATGGCGTAGGTATCCTCCTGCAGTGCGATCTCTTCGTTGTGGAACAGGCGGGCCAGGCGATTGTAATCGCTGACCTCCATGAACATCTCCAGCGCATCCAGGGTGACGGTCGGATAGTTTTCCTGCAGCCAGTCCTGCGTCGATGCGTTCATCGTATCCCGCAGCCGGATCTCTTCCTCCCCGCCGACGACATAGAAGCGCACCTCCATGGCATTGGTCAGCCGGGTGCGGTCAAAGCCGTTTTTCTCCAGCTCCTCCAGGATGCCCAGACGGGAACGTGCGATCGCCCCTTCATCAAACCCCACATCTTCCGGCAGTTCCATCGTCTTGGTGATCATCAGATCACAGGGCAGGCTCTCCTGCAGTTGGCGGGCGGTGAACAGATTGGCGCTCATCGCGCTGGAAAAGATGCAGATCGTAAAAAACAGCAGGATGCAGATGATCGACATCGCCGTGATCGTCGAGTGGATGTGCGCGTGGATCTCCCGCAGCGTAAAGCTGTTGAGATCACGGTAATAGAACCGCTTCCTCGAGAGGGCAATGCGCAGAAGCAGACCTGACAGCGACCAGATGATCAGAAAGGTCGCCACGATGCCCAGGACGATCATCCATCCCAGAATGCCGGGAGAGACCATCGCATCGACACCGACCGTCACCCGATAGTAGGCATAGCTCAGCAGGAGGACGCCGATGGCGAACACCAGAAGACACAGCCAGGGATGCCGGTATGGGATCCGCTCATTGCGCAGGCGGGAACGCAGCAGATCGGCCAATGAACTGCGGGTGATGGAAATGGTGTTGAAGACCATCACCCAGAAGTACATGAACGAAAAGCAGAAGATCGTCAAAAACAGCGCCAGCGGTGAGAAAGCGAACACATAGCCGCTCATATCCGCCTCGAACATGCTCACGACGATCAGAGACAGCGCCTGGGACAGAGCGATGCCCAGCACCAGGCCGACCGCCAGCGAAGCGATGCCGATGATCAGCGTCTCAAAGACCAGCAGCGCCGAGATGCGCAGCTTTCCCATGCCCAGCATCATATACAGCGCAAACTCCTGTTTCCGCCGCTTCATCAGAAAGCGATTGGCATAGACGATCAGAAAACAGAAGACACCGGCGACGAACACGCTGACGATCACCATCACCCCGGAGAGCATCTGCATCGTCGAGGAAGCCGAATCATCGAGCACGGACGCCACGCTCTGAGAGTCCAGCGAATTGAACATGTAGAAGATCGAAACACCGAGCATAAGCGTCAGAAAATATACCGCATAGTCCCGCACGCTCTTTGAGATGTTCTTACAGGCCAGCCGACACAACATCACCGCCATCGCCTCCCAGCAAGCTCTCTACATCGATGATCCGCCCGAAAAACGTCTTACGGTCATCGTCCCCGCGATAAAACTCATGAAACAGCGTGCCGTCCTTGATGAAGATGACCCGCGACGCATAGCTGGCACTGAAGGCATCGTGCGTCACCATGAGGATCGTCGCGGACAGCTGCGTGTGCAGCGACTGCAGACATTCCAGCAGCAGACGGGAGCTCCTGGAGTCCAAAGCGCCGGTCGGCTCATCCGCCAGAACGAGGCGCGGACGGGTCACCATCGCCCGCGCACAGGCGACCCGTTGCTTCTGTCCTCCGGAGAGCTGATATGGATATTTGTCCAGACAGTCCTCGATGCCCAGACGCTGTGCCATCTCGCGCACCGCTTCCTCGATCGAGCGGGAAGAAACGTGCTGGATCTGCAGGGCCAGCGCGATGTTTTCATAAGCGGTCATCGTATCGAGCAGGTTGAAATCCTGAAAGATGAAGCCCAGCTCCTGCCGGCGAAACGCATTGAGGCGGTGTCCCCGCAGACGGGTGACATTGTGTCCGTCCACGAAGATGTTTCCGCTGCTCACCCGATCGATCGTGGAGATGCAGTTGAGCAGCGTCGTCTTCCCGGACCCGCTGGGCCCCATGATCGCGACGAACTCGCCCTTCTCCACCGACAGCGAGATGCCGTTGAGCGCCTTGGTCAGCGAAAATGCGCTGCCATAATACTTTTCGACCTTCTCGATCCGCAGCACCGGCTCACTCATGCACATCCTCCTCTCCTTCCTTGCGCAGCACCCGATAATAATCCTCTTCATAAAAAGTGATCGACACCTGTGTGCCCTCCTGTTCCCGGGAGCGCAGGGCGATCGAATGTCCCAGCTTGCGACACAGCTGATCGCACAGATACAGCCCCATGCCGGTCGAGGAACGGATCGAACGGCCGTTGCTGCCGGTAAAGGACTTTTCAAAGACGCGCGGGACCTCCGAAGCCGGAATGCCGATGCCGTTGTCCGTGATCGTCAGCACACAGCGCTGCGCATCCTGCGTCACCTCGATCCGGATGTGTCCCTTGCCTTTCGTACAGTATTTGATGGCGTTGCTCATGATCTGATTGATGATGAACTCCAGCCACTTGCTGTCTGTGTAGACCATGGCGTGGCTCACGGTAAAATCGATGGCGACCCCGCCGTACAGCAGGGCATCCTTGTTGCGGCGGATGACGTTCTGCACGAGCTCATCCAGCGAACAGCGCTTGATCAGATAATCTTTTTCGCTGTTCTCGCTGCGCGTGTAGTAGAGCACCTGCTCCACATCGTCCTCCACCCGCTGAAACTGTTCCCGCAGCTTCTTGTTGACCGCACTGGGGTTGTTGTGAAGGATGAGCTGTCCGGCCGCGATCGGCAGCTTGACCTCATGGACCCACAGCTCGATGTATTCCTTGAAGGCATCCATCGTCTCCTGATAGGTGCGGATATGTTCATTCATCGCCTTGTCGGTCTCATACAGCACCTGATGCAGCAGACGCCCATCCAGAAACGAAGGCGTGCGCACCAGCTCATGCACCAGATATTTTTGATCGAGCTGATCCAGCGTCGCAAACAGCTGGCGATAATACCGGCGTCGGCGCTGGTACTCATAACAGAGGATCATCACGCCAAACAGCACCGCGACCAGCGTGATTGCACTCAAGATGATCGTATGGACGCGAAACAGCGACAGAAAGAACAGCGTGATCCCAAAGGCCGCCGCATACAGCAGGATGCTGACGATGTGATCCCCTAAAAATGCACGCAGCCTCATACCAGCAGATACCCCTGTCCGCGGCGGGTCTCGATGACGTCGACGAGTCCGATCTCTTCCAGCTTCTTGCGCAGACGGGTGATGTTGACCGTCAGCGTATTGTCATCGATGAACTTGTTGGTATCCCACAGATAGTCCATCAGTTCATCCCGGCTGACGATACAGCCCTTGTGCTGCAGCAGATAGTGAAAGATCGCCATCTCATTCTTCGACAGCAGCAGCTCCTGCCCGTCCTTTTCCAGCGTGCTGCGCAGCACGTTGACCGCGACCCCACAGTACACATCCATCGCATTCTGCTTGTTGATGCGCTTGAACACCGCTTCGATGTGCAACAGCAGCAGCGTCGGATTGTACGGCTTGGTGATGTAGTCATCCGCTCCATAGCTCATGGAGAGCACCTCATCCACCTCGCTGTTTTTCGATGTGACCATGATGATGGGCACATCGCTCTTCGCCCGCACCGCCTTGAGCACCTGCTGTCCGTTGACGGTGGGGATCAGGATATCGAGCAGCACCAGATCCACATCCATCGTCAGGATCGCCTGCGCCACATTGGAAAATGAGTGCAGGATCCTTCCCTCATAGCCATTGTTGTCCAACAGGATCTTCAGTTCCTCCTGCAGCGACGCATCATCTTCTACGATCAATATTTTTTTCATCTTCTCACCTGTTTCCATTATAACGCAAAATCCCGTTTCCCTTCCCTTACATCGCTGTAAGGAGATCAGCGCTTCTTCAGCTGCGCACACAGCACATAGGCGCCGGCGTAATATGCTGCGAAAAAGAAGCCGAGAACGCGCATCTGCGTCCCCAGATCACCGGCGAGCAGCAGCGGCAGACAGCCGATGAGGACAGACGCCGTCAGCCCCTTCCAGCGATGCTTCCAGACGAAGAACGCATCCAGAAGCTGAGAGAGCAGCAGCACCGGCAGCCACGCATGAAGATAGCGCATGCCCGCCAGCAGAGCGATCCCCAGCAGCGTCAGGGTCAGCAGCAGCGGAAACAAAGCCAGCAGCAGACACAACATTCGTTTCATTCCATCACACCCTTTTGTTAAAGATCATACCACAGATCGAAGCCATCCCAAAGAAAAAGAGGCACTACTGCCCCTGTGCACGGTACTGCTTCAGCGCGCAGGCGATCTGGTCCGGACAGCTCGTCGCCTTTCCGCCGCAGCGCACTCCTGCAAATGCATCCACCACTTCATCGATGTGCTTGTTTTCCAGCATCCGCGAAATGCCCAGCAAATTGCCGGGACAGCCGCCGACGATGGTCACCTTGCGGATCACATCCCCGTCCATCTCAAAGCGCATCTCTCTGGAACAAACCCCTTTCGGGCGATACACATACGTTTCCATTCCATCATCCTTTCCTATGGCAGCCGTTTGAGCACCTGATCGGCCAGCATGGCGATCAAAAGCCCGGTCGGTATCGAAAGCGCCACCAGGATCGGCAGCAGCGCCTGCATGAAAAACTGCTGATAGATCCAGGTGACGACCATCACCTGCGCCACACAGTGTGCAGCGCTTCCCAGCACGCTCACCCCGTAGATGCTGAAACAGGAACAGTGTCTGGCGATGGTCATGACCAGCGCGCTCAGCAGCATGCCGGCCAGCGAGAGCCAGAAGGAAGTCGCAAACAGCATGCCGGACAGCAGCGAGGCAAACAGCACACGCACGATACCGATGGTAAACAGCGCCCGAGCGTCAAAATAATACAGAGCGATCAGCGAGAGGATATTGGCAAGTCCCAGACGAAAGCCCGGAACCGGCAGAGGGATCACGACCATCGACTCGACATAGTGAAAGACGATGGCCAGCGCACACAGCATCGCAAACAGCGTCAGCTTCTGTACCCGCTTCATTGGATCTGTGTGTCGACAGCGCCTTCCTCGCTGCCTTCGATGGTGACGACCACCTCATTGGGCAGGCAGATGATCGGGGTCGACGGATCGCTGACATAGCCCTGGATGGAACAATAATGATAAGGAGAGGTCTCCTTTTCCACCCGGACACGGCCCTCGTTCACCTCGACGAGCACTTCTCCCAGCTTTCCTTCCACCGGATACGTGCCATCTTCCCACAGCGGTACCCGCAGCACCTCTTCGTTGCGCACCTGCACGACCACCTCATTCGCTTCTGTTCCTTCATAGGCAAACCACAGCGGCACATAAAACAGCACACAGGCCGCCATGATCACCAAAATACATAGTTTATCCGCTCGCTTCATCTCTGTCCTCCGACGGTATCCATTATACGAAACTGTCCGTTTTTTTCAAGCCCCTCCCAAAGGGCGTATAAAAAATGCGCACCGTTTGCGTGCGCATGGGCAAAACTAGGCTTTTGCGTCTGCCTTCGCCTGATCGTAGGCTTCGACATACTGCTCGATCGAGATCGTGCATCCGCTGAGCACATCCGCGTTCTGTGCACGTCCCTGATCGTCAAACGTCAGTGCATCACTGCCGTTCTCCTTCAGGTAGTTCTCCAAAAACGCGATCTGTTCATACCACTCTTTTCCGATGCCGCTGGCATCCTTCAGACGGTAACCTTCCTTCATTTCCTTCTTGGACTGTCCATCCGATGTTTCATCGATCGATACCGATGTCACCTGATCGCCGTCCATCTCAACGACCGCCTTGATCTCTCCGCTGTCGGTCGCAATCGTCGCTTCACCATTTCCGCCACCGGCGCCGCAGCCTGCTAACAACAGTGCACCGGCCACCAGCCATGATCCTTTACGCATCTACCGCACCTCCATTCCAGTTGAAAGTCTCTCCAGAAAAAACACTGTTTAAACACTGAAAATCCTTTCACCGTATAAAATATAACGGGAGATGTAAAAAAATCCAGTAATATGCTTCAAAAATCCAGATTGTCTGTTTTGTTCTCCATCAGAGAACACGGGCACATCACTCCTGTGCCCGCTCTTCCCGATACGCCTTTGCCAGTTCGATATAATGCATCGCATTCCACCGGATCGTCGCCCGCTGTTCTTTGCGCAGCTCTTTCATCCGGCATGGAATGCCCAGCGCCAGCTGTCCGCCGGGGATCACCTTGTGTTCGCTGACCAGCGCACCGGCTGCCACGATGCTGCCGCTTTCCACACGCGCACCGTTGAGCAGCGTCGCCCGCATGCCGATGAGCACCTCATCTTCGATCGTGGCACCGTGAACGATCGCGCCGTGGCCGATGGTCACATGGCGGCCGATGTTCACCGCAAAACCGCGGTCACAATGCAGGATACAGCCATCCTGTACATTGCTGCCTTCACCGATCACGATGCGCCCGCTGTCTCCGCGCAGCACGCAGCCATACCACACCGATGCGTCCGCCTGGATCTCCACATCGCCGATGAGCACCGCATCCTCTGCTACAAATGCGCTCTCTGCGATGCGAGGCTTATGCCCGTTGTATTCTTTTACGATCATCCATCCTCACACGCCCTTCTGTCGGCTCCATTATAACATTCCCCGCGAAAAAAAGGAAATCAGCCGGTCTTTTTCCTGCTGTGCTCGTCTTTGCGAAACGCTTTGTACAGCTTTAAAAAGGCCCGCTTTTCGATGCGGGAGACATAGGAACGGGAGATGTTGAGCTCCTGTGCGATCTCTTTTTGGGTCTGCTCCTTGTGCCCGTTCAGACCGAAGCGCTTCTCCAGCACCAGCAGTTCCCGCTCTTCCAGCAACGGAAGATAACGCCGCAGCTGTTTCAGTTCCTGTTCCAGCTGGATGCGTTCGACGACGCTTCGCTGCTGCGGTGCGGCGATCGCATCCAACAGTGTGATCTCGCTGCCGTCCTTTTCATTGGCGATCGGCTCATTGAGCGATACTTCCTGAAAACTGTTGCGATTCTTGCGCAGATACATCAGGATCTCATTCTCGATGCAGCGAGAGGCGTACGTCGTCAGCTTCTTTCCCATCTGAGGACGAAACGTATCCACCGCCTTGATCAGCCCGATCGTGCCGATGCTGATCAGATCGTCACTTTGTGTCTTCTTGATGTCATACTTCTTTACGATGTGTGCGACCAGCCGCAGATTGTGCTCGATCAGCTGCTCGCGTGCATGTGCATCCTTCTGTGCCAGCAATGCGATGCAACGTTCCTCCTCTTCCCTGGACAGCGGCCTGGCAAAGCTCTGTGAACGAATATACCCAGTAAAATACAGCATGGAAGCCAGTGCTTCCATCAAGAGCGTAAACATTTCATCACCTGTTCACAATGTATGCACACCGTCATTCCCCTATGCGAAACAAATGGATGAAACCTGCTTTCATTCGACAGAAAATGCGATCTTCTGCTGACTGTTTTGTGAATTTCGTGATAAATTATTTTGAATATATTTCTTTTTCTCCGGCTTTTTTATATAATAGAATCGATTTTTGTATACAGCAACACAAAAGAGGTGTCCATATGAAAGCTGAAATCGTAGCCGCTCTTATGTTAGGCACATCCCTTCTGTTTGGCTGCAGCGATCCGGCAGCGGATTCGATCAACGAGACGATCGAAGAAAACAACGAGAAGATCAGTGAAAGTGCCCAGAGCAACAGTGAGATTGAAACCGCCCATTCCCGTGAGGAGGCAGCCGTCCTTCTTTCGCAGTCCTGGGAGATCAAGGAACCGACGGTCATTCCGGAAGGTTATGCACGGATGGATTATTATGTATATGACAAAGACATGGTCGAACTGCGTTACAGCGACAGTGACGATCAATATGAGCTGTACTATCGCACCAGCACCCGCCCGGGCGATATCAGTGGAAACTCTCACCCCTACACCAGTGAAGCGACGCTTTCCAGCGAACGCTTCGGCGATATCTTCGTTCGAGGAAGCGATGATGTGTGGATGGTCGCCACTTGGAAACAGGATGGGATCTCCTACTCCATCTCCTGTGAAAAAGGACTGCCGCAGGATGCGCTGTTAGCGATGATCGATTCCATCGAATGATGACCGTATTGGAAGCAATGCGGTTTTTTTCTTTTCATTCATTCTTCACGCGCTTTTCATGTTCATTTACATTTTTTCATATTTTTTACAGAAAGTGCTTGACCCGACGAAACAAAACAGATAAAATGAAGCAGTATTCAATATTTAAAAGCGATGAACAAGACACGGTCATCCCTTTTCCCCTCACAGAGAGCTCTCACACGCTGAAAGAGAGCAGGAAGGAGAGCGATGATCATCCCTTGCCAGCTGTCATCCCAACGCGACTTGTCGTCAGTAGGGGGTACCGTATTTTCCACGTTACAGGAGAGCCTGTTGGATGTTTCGACAGGGCAGAGAGGTCCAGGGTTGACAAGCTGAGTGGTACCGCGGAAACAGGGTTTTCGTCTCAGTGCAGAACGTATTTCTGCACTGAGAGGAAGACCTTTTTTAAATATTGAAACATGAGGGAGGAATTTGTATGAATGGTTTGCTTTTGCTGGGAATTGCCAGCATCATCCTGATCGCAGCCTATTTGCTTTACGGACGTTATCTGGTCAAGACGTGGGGGATCGACCCAAATGCGAAGACTCCGGCCGTCGAACGCGAAGATGGCGTCGACTTTGTACCAAGCAGCAAATGGGAAGTATTCGCGCATCAGTTTTCTTCGATCGCCGGTGCCGGACCGGTCACCGGACCGGTCATGGCCATGATATGGGGCTGGCTGCCGGCCTTCTTATGGATCATCGTCGGCGGCATCTTCTTTGGTGCCGTACAGGACTTCGGTGCATTGTATGCATCGGTCAAATCCAAGGGAAAATCGATGGGACAGCTGATCGAGGACTACATCGGCCGTAAGGGGCGCCGTCTGTTCTTCTTGTTCGCCTGGCTGTTCACCCTGCTGGTCATCGCCGCTTTTGCGGATATGGTCGCCGGTACGTTCAACGGTTTTTCTGCCGAGGGCGCACAGCTGGCGCCGAATGCCAGCGCCGCTTCTATTTCGATCCTGTATGTATTCGTCGCGATCGCCTTTGGCCTGTTTTTGCGCAAGACGAAGATCGGCGGCTGGAAGCAGGCCGTGCTGGCCATCGTTTTGATCGTTGCCATGCTGGCGCTGGGCATCGCTTTCCCGATCTACCTGGACAAGACCAGCTGGATCTACATCATCTTTGTCTATATCTTCTTTGCATCGGTCACACCGATGTGGCTGTTGAAGCAGCCGCGTGATTATCTGACGACATTTCTGTTCATCGCGATGATCGCCGCTGCCGTCATCGGTGTCTTCATCAGCAATCCGCAGATCTCCACACCGGCCTATACCGGCTTTGCCACAAGCAGCGGCTATCTGTTCCCGACACTGTTCGTCACGATCGCCTGCGGAGCGGTCAGCGGTTTCCACTCACTGGTTTCCAGTGAGACCAGCAGCAAGCAGATTGCCAATGAAAAGGATATGCTGCAGGTCGGTTACGGCAGCATGCTCTTAGAGTCTCTGCTGGCTGTTTTGGTCATCGTCGTCGTCGGATCGCTGACGAGCCTGAGCGCCACCGGCGTGCTGGATGCCAACCTGAGCGCCATGGCGCTGGCAGACGGTGCCACACCGTTCACCAAGTTCTCGGTCGGCGTGACCGGACTGGTCGCACAGCTGGGCCTGCCGCAGGAATGGGGCCTGTGCATCATGACGATGTTCGTATCCGCGTTGGCGCTGACCTCTCTGGATGCGGTCGCCCGCATCGGCCGCATGTCCTTCCAGGAATTCTTTGAGGTCGACCGCAACGAAAACCCATCCGGCATCCTGCGCTTTCTGACCAACAAATACACAGCGACCGTCATCACGCTGCTCGGCGGCTATCTGCTGAGCCTGGGCGGTTACAACAACATCTGGCCGCTGTTTGGTTCTGCCAACCAGCTGCTGGCAGCCATGGTGCTGATCGCACTGTCCGTCTTCCTGAAGGTGACCGGACGCAAAGGATTCATGCTGTATGTACCGATGACGCTGATGCTGATCGTTACGATGACTTCCCTGGGCATGTCCATCTACAACATCTGCATGAAGCTGTTCGTCAATGGCGGTTTTGTCTTCATGACCGACGGTCTGCAGCTGATCGTAGCGATCCTGCTGGTCATCCTCGGCCTGCTGATCGCATTCTCCTCCGGCAGAAAACTGGTGGAAAAGCCAAAAACGGCATGACCAAAACGCTTCAAGTTCTATGTACACAATAAAGAGTGATGAGACCCATCCGCTCTTTGCAATCGAGTAGGAGGAGATTCCTCTGATTGAGGAATTTCCGACCTCTCACACCACCGCTCATGCGGTTCCGCAAGCGGCGGTTCAATCAACTTAACATATGACATGCCTCTCGGCGTAGTAGTTGCTCATGGAGACTAGCCCAAATGCGGCTAGTCTTTCATTGTTTATCGCCTTATGTACCCAACCGTTATGAGCAAGC
>DWYK01000175.1 GCA_019118705.1 Candidatus Merdibacter merdigallinarum
CAGCCGCTGCGGAGTGCGCGGATCCATTCGAGCGATGTGTTCTATCATGAGGAAAACGTGCCGAACCATGAAGATTTCTATCGGGAGCATGGATGTGTGTGCGTGGAGATGGAGAGCTTTGCGCTGTTCCATAATGCACGCATCTTAGGGAAGAACGCGGCATGCCTGCTGACCATCTCGGATTCGCTGGTGAGCGATGTGCACGCCAGCGCCCAGGAGCGGCAGACATCGTTTGCGAACATGATGGAAGTGGCGCTGGAAGCCGCTGTCCGGGAGGACTGACATGCGGTATCAGCGAATCTTTACGATCGTCATCGATTCACTGGGGGTCGGTGCAGAGCCGGATGCGGCACAGTACGATGACGAAGGCAGCGATACATTAGGCCATATCAGTGAGCAGAAGCCGGATCTGCACATTCCGCATCTGCAGCAATTGGGCATTGCGAACCTGCATCCGCTGGCACACATTGCCCCGGTCAGAGAACCGCTGGCTTATTTTACCAAGCTGAAAGAGGCCAGTGTCGGAAAGGATACGATGACCGGACACTGGGAGATGATGGGCCTGCACATCACGACACCGTTTCAGACGTTTACGGATACCGGTTTTCCAAAGGAACTGCTGGATGCGCTCAGCGCCCGCTGCGATCATCGCCGCATCATCGGCAACAAGGCGGCCAGCGGTACCGAGATCCTGGATGAACTGGCGGAGCAGGAGATCCAAAACGGAGATCTGATCGTCTATACTTCGGCCGATTCGGTCCTGCAGATCTGCGGCAATGAGGAGACGATGGGACTGGATACGCTCTATCGCTACTGTGAAGCGGCCAGAGAGCTGACGATGAAGGAAGAATGGCGGGTCGGCCGGGTCATCGCACGTCCGTATACCGGCACGAAAAAAGGAGAATTCGTGCGTACGAGCAACCGTCATGACTATGCGCTCAAGCCGTATGGAAGAACGGTGCTCAACGCATTGAAGGACGACGGTCTGGATGTCATCAGCATCGGCAAGATCAATGACATCTTTGATGGAGAGGGCATCACCGAGGCATATAAATCCAAGAGCAGCGTACACGGAATGGAACAGACGTTGGAGATGGCAGAGAAGGACTTCCGCGGTCTGTGCTTTGTCAATCTGGTGGATTTTGATGCGCTGTGGGGGCATCGCCGCAACCCGATCGGCTATGGAGAGGAACTGGAGCGCTTTGACGTGCGTCTGGGCGAACTGTTACAGAAGCTGCGCTCGGATGACCTGCTGATCATCACGGCCGATCACGGAAACGATCCGACGTACAAAGGAACGGACCACACCCGTGAGATGGTCCCGCTGCTGGTGTATTCTCCGTCGATGCAGGGGCATGGTGTATTGGCCTGCGGCGACAGCTTTGCGGATATCGGTGCGACGATCGCAGATAATTTTGACGTGAAGATGCCAGAGGGAACGATCGGTGTTTCCCGCCTGGATGAAATTCGATAAAGAACAGACAGAAAGCGATGCGGCATAGGAGCGCCCATCGCTTTTTTATAAAAAAGCTTCATGATCCTCAAAAGGGATCTTTTGAGCCACAGCGGGAACGGAGAAAGGTGGGGCGCTCGTTTGGTGGATCAGGAAGTATCGCTACAAACAAAATGCGCGGTTGGTGAAGCACGCGGATTTATGATACAATGTATGCGTATGTATGAAATGTTCATGCAAAAGAGCAGCATATAGCCAGGCGGCGGTGAGGAGTGACGGTGTGAGCAGAGGAAGATTCATCACATTTGAAGGAAATGACGGCAGCGGCAAGACGACGATCAGCCAGCGGGTATACGAAACGCTGCGCGCAAGGGGCATCTCGGTCATCTACACGAGAGAACCCGGCGGAATTGCGATCGCCGAGCAGATCCGCACGATCATCCTCGATCCGCGCAATACGGAGATGGACGCACGCACGGAGGCACTGCTGTATGCGGCCAGCCGGCGGCAGCATCTGGTGGAAAAGGTATTGCCGGCACTGGAAAACGGCACGCATGTGATCTGTGATCGCTTTATCGACAGTTCGCTTGCCTATCAGGGCAATGGCCGTCAGATCGGCATGGAAGAGGTCTATGCGATGAACCTGTTTGCGACGCAGGGGCTGTTGCCGGATCTGACGCTGTTTCTGGATGTCAGCCTGGAGGAATCGATGAAGCGGATGGAAGGACGCGGGGCGAAGGATCGTCTCGATCAGGAGAGCGCGGCATTTCATCAGCGGGTACGGGAAGGCTACGATCAGGTCAAAGCGCTGTATCCTCAGCGGGTGCATGTGATCGATGCGCATGGCAGCATCGAAGAAGTGACCGATGCCTGCCTGGATGAGATCGAAAGGGTGATCGCAGAAGATGCGTAAGGAAGAACTGCGCGAGCAGCAGCCGATCGTATGGCGTACGCTGGGCAATGCGCTTCGTGATCAGCGGTATGCGCACGCGTATCTGTTTTACGGCCCGAAGGGGACCGGGAAGGAAGCGATGGCACAGCTGTTTGCCCAAAGCATCCTGTGCAAGGAGCGCATCGATGGCTTTGCCTGTGAGCAGTGCAACGTATGTCGTCGTGTCGCCGAAAGAGAATACGCCGACTACGCATGGATCGACGGAAGCGAGACATCCATCAAGAAAAGTGATATCGTCCGTCTGCAGGAGATGTTCGTCAAGACGGCACTGGAAGAGGATTCACACAAGATCTATGTCATGAACCATGTGGAAAATGCCACCGGGGAAGCGATGAATGCGCTGTTGAAGTTTCTGGAGGAACCGGTCAGCGGTGTCGTGGCGATCCTGATCAGCGATCAGCTGGAATCGGTCCTGCCGACGATCGTCTCCCGCTGTCAGTGCATCCCGTTTCATGCACTGAACCGTCAGAAAAGCTATGCACAGGGAATAAACGTCTGTGATGCCTATGATGCATATCTGTTGTCCTGTGCCCACTGCAGCGGATCGCAGATGCAGACGATCAGTGAAAGCGAAGAGTACCAGCATGCCCGCTATGCCTTCTTTGAAACGGCACAGCGACTGGTGCGCAGCGTGGACGATGCGGCGCTGTTTCTGCAGCTGAACGGATATCCGTCCAAGGGAAAGATGACCGGCAAGGGATCCTTTTCCTGGTTCCTGGATATGATGATCCGTTTTGTGAAGGACTGCGCACAGCCGCAGATCACCTGTCAGGATGTGCAGTATCGCTCTCTGTGGGAACAACAGCCCTGGGAGCGGGAACAGCTGATCGCCATCCTGCAGATACTGTTGAATAAAAAGGACCTGCTGCGAAGGTCCGTCAATTTAGGATTGCTGGCCGATCAGATGATGGCCGAGCTGAAAGAGGTGAGAAGATGAAACAGGAGACAAACGGTCAGGAGCGAGGACGCGCAAAGAACCGATCCCGCGACCATCGCCCTGCGGATCAGAATAGAGAGAAAAAGATGAACCGAAAACCGGAGAACCGTCCGGAAAAGACGGGTGCATCGCGCCCGCAGCCAAAAGCGTCGAACTCTGCGGCACAGAAGAAAAACACAGCGCCGGGACGCACGTATCGCTATCTGGCATATGTGAGCTTCAAGGAATCCCGCAAGGTGTATTCCTTCGGGTATGACGGTGAGGATCTGAAGGTCAATGACCGGGTCGTCGTGGAAACGGTACGCGGTCAGGAACTGGGAACGATCGTCAAGGACTGCGAGCCGTTTCTGGTGCAGAGCTGCGGCATGGAGATCAAGCCGGTGCTGCGCAAGGCGACCGCCCGTGATCTGGAAAGGGAACAGGAGAACATCGAAAAGGCCAAACGGGCACTTGCCATCTGTGATGAATGCATCAAGATGCTGGGATTGGACATGCATCTGATCGAGGCGGAGTATACGTTGGACTGCAGCAAGATCATCTTTGTCTATGTGGCGGATGAACGTGTGGACTTCCGTGAGCTGCTGAAGGAGCTGGCCAGCCGTTTCCGTTGCCGCATCGAACTGCGGCAGGTCGGCCCGCGCAACAAATCCAAGATCATCGGCGGTCTGGGCATGTGCGGCATGGAAACCTGCTGTTCCCGCTTCCTCAATGACTTTGATGTCGTGTCCATCAACATGGCGAAGAACCAGCTGCTGGCGCTGAACATCCAGAAGCTGAGCGGACAGTGCGGCAAGCTGATGTGCTGTCTGAAATATGAGGATGCACAATACAAGGTGATGCGGCAGGGACTGCCGAAGCTGAACGCACAGATCGAATACAAAGGAAAAAAATACAGGGTGACGAGCATGAACGTCCTGCTGCAGCAGGCAAAGATCGAAAACAAGGAGGATGTCCAGTTCCTGGATTTCAAGGAACTGTGGCCGGATATCGATTTTTCCGACCGATAGCGGATGAACCAGCAGAAGAGCTTTGAAAGCGAACGTGCGACCCTGTATATCGTAGCGACACCGATCGGCAATCTGAGCGAACTGACGCCCAGAGCAAAGGAAATCTTGGAAAATGCAGATGTCATCGCGGCGGAGGATACCCGCAACACGATGAAACTGCTGAGCCATTTTCAGATCGATACCCGTCTCATCGCCCATCACAAATTCAATGAGTCTGCCAGCAGCAAAGGCATCGTCAGCCTGTTGCGGGAGGGGAAGAGCGTCGCTGTCGTCAGCGATGCCGGCTATCCGCTGATCAGCGATCCGGGCAGTGAACTGGTGCAGGAGGTCATCGAAGCCGGCTATCCGGTCGTTCCCGTCTCCGGCAGCAACGCCATGCTGAATGCTCTGGTGGCCAGCGGTCTGTCACCGCAGCCGTTTCTGTTTTACGGCTTTCTGCCGAGCAACGAACGCCAGCGCATCCGTGAGCTGCAGACGCTGAAGCATTATCCGATGACGTTGGTCTTCTATGAGGCGCCGCATCGCATCGAGAAGATGCTGAACAACTGTCTGGAAGTGCTGGGCGATCGTCCGATGTGCCTGGCTCGGGAATTGACGAAAAAGCACGAGGAGTTCCTGCGGGGGACGATACAGGAGGTCCTTCCGGTGGCGGCTACCCGCAAAGGGGAGATGGTCGTCATCATCGCCGGGGACGAGGAAAAGAAGGCACCGGATGTCACACAGGCGATGCCGCTCATCAAGGAACACATCCAGAGCTATGTCAGTGAGGGCATGACGACGAATGAAGCGATCAAGCGGGTGGCCCGCGAACGCGGCATGTCAAAAAATGAGATCTACAAGGAGTACCATGGGCTGAACTGAAGTGCTCCTTTGAAAACAGACTGGAACGATGGCTGAAATAAAAGCCAGACATTCGGTCTGTTTTTTAGTGACGTGTTATATAAGGTCAGTGTTTGATATTCTGGCAGAATTGTTATGACAGAAACAGATGTTCGATCAGGATCTTCGTCCCGATCAGGATGAGGATGATGCTCCCGAAGATCCCTGCGTATTTTTTCAGCACTTCGCCCAGACGGCTGCCCAGATAGACCGCCAGGAAACAGAGGACGAAGGTCGTAACGCCGATGGTGAGGATGCTGGTGAAGATGTTGACCTTCAAAAAGGCAAAGGTGATGCCGATGGCAAAGGCATCGATGCTGGTGGCGACGGCCAGCAGCAGGATATGCCGCAGGGTCAGATCGTTGTCCTGTTCCTCTGCATCTTCTTTGCATGCATCACGGATCATGTTGATGCCGATGATCCCCAGCAGCAGGAAGGCGATCCAGTGATCGACAGAGGTGATGAACGACTCAAACAGAGAACCGCTGATCCAGCCGGCCAGCGGCATCAGCGCCTGGAACAGACCGAACCAGAACGCCAGCATGCAGGCGTACTTGAAACGATCGTTTCGGGTGCACATCCCTTTGGCGATCGATACGGCAAAGGCGTCCATGCTCAAAGAGACACCGATCAGAAATACAGAAGCGAATGACATAAGACAGATCCTCCTCAAAAAAAAGACTTACACGTGAAAACACACGTATAAGTCTCGCTGTTTCATTTTAAGCCAGATCCCGCTTTGAACAGGGATCATCGTGTTGACTTAACCACTCAAAAGAGTCAGCTACTCCCTTAAACATTGTTATGATAACAGATGTGCGGGGGAATTACAACGTATTTATGACCTTTTGGTAAGCGATGCGGGGCGTACCATCCTCCGTATGAATGATGCCGCAGCGCTGAAAGCCGGCTTTTTCGATCACATGCTGCATGATGTGATTGTCCGCATGCGTGTCGATGCGCACATTATCGACCTGTCGTTCACAGTAAGCGAGCGCAGCAGAGAAGATGCCGTGTGCCCCTTTGGCGGCAGCGATGCGATGGAGCGTTCCATAGGGACGCTCATTGAGCCAGGCACCGTCTTCGATGTGCTGATAGGTCGGATCTTCTCCGAGGATAAAAGCGAAGACACCGCGGATCGCGCTCTCTTCACACAGCAGGTACAGCTGACGCGTTTGGATGTCGTTTAACAGCAGTGCCATTGCCGGATGGTGGTCGCCCCACTGGTGCGGATTGTGGTTGTTCTTCATCTGTGTTCGTGCATATGCATAGATGGCCAGGATGGCATCCATGTCCTGCACGGTGGCCAGCCGAATGTTCATCGTCGACCCCCTTTCTGTTTGATTCCCGTACCATTATAGCACAGGCGTCTGGAGGTCAAAAGAGGAGAGGAAAGGACCGTTGATGCCATCATGTTTGCGCTTTGTGCAGATACGGCATCGCTGTCCCTCTCCTTTTTATATAATGATAGATAAGAGAAAAAAGGGATGGGATACGATATGGAGAAATTAGAGGAATGTCTGCGCCTGCTGCATCAGCAGCGTTTCCAGCGGTGGCTGCCGTATGGACTGCTGGCGCTCAGTGCACTTGTGTGCATCTGGAATCTGTCGTGCTGGAACTTGCTGAATGGTTCGCTGCTGTTTGCCGCCGTGCTTGTTGTGGCGTTTGCGGCGGCGCTGAAAACGGAGGTCGCTTATGTGCTGGCTGCGCTGCTGATGGCGCTGCATGCGCTGTCGGTGAGCGTCGGCGCCGCTTTTTCCGTGCTGGCGATCGGTGTCATCGCCGCCTTTGGCTGTTCCTACGGACGCAATACGCTGGGGTATTTCTGTGTGTTTTGGCTGCTGCTGAACGCCCGCGATCCATTCATACTGGGAGCGGCACTGGGCCTGTATGCGCTCTATTGTGTGCACCGCGGTTTTGGCATGCCGCTGATGACCGCACTGCTCGCCACGCTGATGGCGGCGCTTTACGGACTGTTTCAGCAGGTGCCCTTCTTCGTGCAGCCTTCGTTCGCACTGCCGATCGATCATATCCCGGATTATGTCAGCGGCATATTGAACGATCCTTCCCTGCTGGCATGGCTTGTGCCACAGCAGGGCGGACACAGCCTGTTCATCGATACGATCCGTGCGAACCTTTCCTTTTTTGTTGTCGCAGCGATCTTGCTGTATGGCCTGTTTTTCTGCCTGCGCCGGACAAAGGTAGAAGAGAAGGAATACCGTCTGTCAAAACAGGTGACGGGGGCCGTCATCACGCTCGGTGTGCTGGGGATGCTCGCGGTGCTGTTGCCGCTGGTCAGCCACTCGCCAATCGAACCGCTCGACGTGCTGCAGATGCTCGTCGGCACCTTGCTGGGCCTTGCTTTTGCGCTGATCCTGCCGCGCCCGGCCTGCAATGAGATCCTCACGTTTGCACAGAAACAGAAGCTGCAGCAGCAGGAGCGGCTGTCACAGGTCGTTGAACGGGTGGAAAAAAAGACGATCAAAGAGGGCTGGGACAGCATTGCCGGCTATGCAGATGTCAAGGAAGAGCTCCGTCAGGTGCTGGAACCGTATACGGACAGCCGTCTGATGCGAAAGATGCGGGAGAGCCACATCGATCCGGTGAAGGGACTGCTGCTGTTTGGCCCTCCGGGCTGTGGCAAGACCCTGTTTGCCAGAGCGCTCGCCAGTGAGTCCAAGATGAACATCATCAGCGTGGCCGGTGCGCAGTTTACCAGCAAGTGGGTCGGGGAGAGCGACCGCAACCTGCGCCTGATCTTTGAGCAGGCGCGGATGCAGGCGCCCTGCATCCTGTTCTTTGATGAGCTGGAATCCTTTCTCCCGCCGCGGGATCAGGCACAGCACAGCTGGGAAAAGACACTGGTAACGACCTTTCTCGCACAGATGGACGGCTTTCAGGAGCTGAAGAATGTTCTGGTGGTCGGAGCGACCAACTACCCGGATCAGATCGACGCAGCCGCCATACGGCCGGGACGCTTTGACAAGTGCATCTACATCGGTGCACCGGACATCGAGGCACGGAGGGCGATCCTGCAAAAATATGTGGGAGAGCGCAGCCCGCTGACCGGCGAGCAGCTGGAGACGATCGCCCGCCATCTGGAACGCTTTACGGCTGCAGACATCGAAGGGCTCATCAAAGAGCTGTATCGTCAGAAGCACTACGAGGCGCTGAGCGAGGACGAGATCTTACAGGCCGCCGCTTCGTATCAGCCGACCGTGACCTTGGATATGCGGGATCGCTATGAGCAGCTGAAGCGGCAGTACAACCGCCGGCTGGTCGCCCCGCAGCCGCAGAAGCAGGAAAAGCGCTATACCTGGGAGAGCATCGCCGGTATGGAAAAAGAGAAAGAGGCGCTTCGCAACTATGTGGAAAAACCACTGCTCTATGGGGAGATGTACCAGAAGCTGGCGCTGGCTTGCCCGAAAGGGACCCTGCTGTTTGGCCCTCCGGGTTGTGGCAAGACGCTGTTTGCCAAGGTGGCGGCGGCTGAATGTGATGCCACCTTCCTGACCGTCAACGGTCCGCAGCTGCTCAGTGGACGGGTCGGCGAGAGCGAGGAAAAGCTGCGAAGAGTGTTCCGGGAGGCCAGGGAACATACGCCGGCGATCATCTTCTTCGATGAATTTGACTCCATCGCTCAGCATCGCTCCCTTTCCGTGACATCCACCAAGATCATCAATCAGCTGCTGACCGAGATGGACGGCATGGAAGAACTGGAAGGCGTCATCGTCCTGGCGGCGACCAACCGCATCGATACGATCGATCCGGCACTGCGTCGGCCGGGGCGTTTCGATCACATCCTCTACATCGGACTGCCGGATCTCGCCTCCAGAGAAAAACAGTTTGCACATCATCTGGGCAATCTCTCCGACACGCTGGACCTGCATCGTCTGGCTCAGCGCAGTGAAGGCTTCACCTGTGCGGATGTGGAGGGCGCCTGCCGCCGCATGAAGGAACACCTATTGGATGCGATGATCGCACAGAGAGATGCGACGCTCACGCAGGAAGGGTGTGAAGCGCTGCTGGAGGGGCTGCGGCCTTCTCTGAGCGAGGAGGAGATCGCCGCCTATGAAGCGATGCGCACCTATGCAAATGAATGAGATCAGGGAAAGCCGGAAACATTCTGGCTTTTTTCTTCGGTCATGATATAATACTTTTAATTGAAGCAGAGTGGAGGTATCAGAATGTTTCGAATCGGACAGTCCAGCGATATTCATCCGCTGGCAGAGGGCAGAAAGCTGATCTTGGGCGGTGTCGAGATCGAACACACAAAAGGACTGCTGGGGCATTCCGATGCGGATGCCCTGACACATGCGGTGGCAGAAAGCATCCTGGGGGCGCTGGCGCTGGGCGATCTGGGCAGTCATTTCCCGGACAGCGATCCCCGTTACAAAGGCGCCTGTTCGCTGGATCTGCTGTCCTGCGTCTATGAGAAGATGCGCGCAGAAGGCTATCGCATCGGCAATGTGGACGCGCTGGTGATGATCGAGCGTCCGAAGATGGCGCCGCACATAGAACAGATGCGAGGCAATCTGGCACGCTGCCTGCACTGTGGCATCGATCAGATCTCCGTCAAGGCGACCCGGGGAGAAGGGCTGGGTTTTGTCGGACGGGAAGAAGGCGTGCTGGCACAGAGCGTCGTTTTATTGGTCAAGGGGGAAGAATGATATGCGGGTACTGATCCAGAGAGTCCAACATGCGTCCTGCACGGTAGATGGGACGGTCACCGGAGCGATCGGCAAAGGGTTTCTGATGTTTGTCGGCTGCAGTGACAGCGATGATGATGCCGTGATCGCAAAGATGGCATCCAAGGCGAGCTCCTTGCGCATCTTTGAGGATGCGGCGGGGAAGATGAACGGTTCGTTGGCCGATGTGCAGGGGTCGATCCTGTCGATCTCGCAGTTCACCCTGTATGCGGACTGCCGCAAGGGACGCCGTCCGAGCTTTACTCAGGCGGCAGGCGGGGATACGGCGATCCACCTATATGAAAAATTCAACGAAGAACTGCGCCGGCTGGGCTTTACGGTAGAGACCGGCATCTTCGGCGCTGACATGAAGATCGAACTGCTGAATGACGGCCCGGTGACCATCTGGCTGGACAGCGATGCATTATAAGAGGAGGAAACGGGATGCAGATCATCAACGGAAAAGCGATCGCACAGGAAGTGAAGGACGGCCTGTGTCGGAAGATCGAAACGCTCAGACAGCAGGGGAAGCGCATTCCAAAGCTGAGCGTCGTGCTGATCGGTACACATGCGGCCAGCGCCACCTATGTGCGCAACAAAGAGCGCGCCTGTGCCGCCATCGGCATGGAGAGCGATACGATCCGTCTGCCGGAAACGATCACGCAGGAAGAACTGCTGGCACAGATCGAGCAGCTTAACGAGGATCCTTCGGTCGATGGGATCCTGGTGCAGCTGCCGTTGCCCAGGCAGATCGATGAGCGTAAGGTGCTGAATGCCATCGATCCCGGAAAAGATGTCGACGGCTTTCACCCGGTGAACATCGGCCGCCTGCTGATCGGTGAGCCGGCCAGCGTTCCCTGCACGCCCCAAGGGATCATCCGCATGCTGGAAGCGATCGGACTGGACGATCTCAGCGGCAGGCATGCCATCGTCATCGGCCGCAGCAACATCGTCGGTAAACCGATCGCTCTGCTGCTGTTGGCCAAACATGCAACGGTGACGATCGCTCATTCCCGCACGGCAGACCTGAGCGCGCTGTGTCGGGAAGCAGATATCGTCATTGCGGCCGTCGGCGTGCCGCGTCTGGTCAAGGCAGACTGGATCAAAGAGGGCGCCGTCGTCATCGATGTCGGCATCAACCGGGATGAAAACGGGAAACTGTGCGGCGATGTGGACTTTGACGATGTGAAGAACGTCGCGCAGGCGCTCTCACCGGTACCCGGCGGAGTCGGGCCGATGACGATTGCCATGCTGCTGAGCAATACCCTGGCGGCGTACGAAGAACATGAAGGAGGCAGATAACATGGAGGTACCACACTACGATCTCAACGATATCGTCGAAATGAAGAAGGAGCATCCCTGTCATAAATCCAAGCAGTGGCGCATCATCCGCATGGGGGCGGACATCCGCATCAAATGCCTGGGCTGTGGTGCCAGCGTGCTGATGCCCCGGGTGAAATTCGAGAAGAAGCTGAAGAAGGTCGTCGAACACGCATCGACCGATCCGCAGGAATAACGAGCCTTCCCGTCCTTCATCTTTCTAATCAATATGGTTATAAAAGCATCTCTTGCGGTCCATAATGGATCATGCGGGGATGTTTTTTACATACAGGGCCACGCTTAACACATCTCTGAAAAATTTTACACCGATTTGACATCGTTTAAAAAACAATTAACGGAGCCTTGAAGATTATCTAATAAAGGATTCGTATAATGATAGCTGTAAATGAGGAAAACTCAGAAGGAGGAATGAACAGATGAAGTTCATGAAGAAACTGACAGCACTTTCCGTTGCATGTCTGATGGGGCTGACCCTGACAGGCTGCGGAGGAAATGGATCTACAGATGACACGATCACCGTTTACTCTCGTGATGCATCGAGTGGAACCCGTGAGGCATTCGAAAAGGCAAACGACATGGAAGAAATGTTGCTGGATGGTGCCGTAACGGTCGACAGCAACGGTGACATGGCGACGAAGGTCGGCCAGGATGCAAACGGCTTTGGTTACGTTTCCCTGTCCACAGACTTTGAAGCCAACAACATCAAGGCACTGAACTATGAAGGTGTCACACCGTCTGAGGAAACGGTACTGGATGGCAGCTATGGTATGCAGCGTCCGTTCATGTTCGTTACCCGTGCGGATGGCGACTTCGCAGATGACCGTACACAGGCTCTGGTAGAGGCCTTCATCGATTACATGTGCAACTCGACCGAAGGACAGCAGGTCGTTGCGGATGCCGGCGGAATCGTTGACCTGAGCAAGACGACTCCTTGGGAGGAACTGAAGGTCAACCATCCGATCGTTGATGAGGACAACTCGGATCTGACGATCCGTACAGCAGGATCAACTTCCGTAGAAAGCACGCTGCAGGCAGCGCTGGAAGCATTCCAGGCAGAAGCAGGTCAGTTCCAGTTCACGATGAACCAGAGCGGTTCCGGTGATGGATATACACGCGTTCTCGGTGATGAGAAAGACGGCGCAAACGCTGCCGACATCGGATTCGCTTCCCGTAACTTCGAGGATGAGGAAGATGTTTCTCAGGGACTGTTGAGCGGACAGTATTGCATCGATGCAGTTGTTGCGGTCGTAAGTGCAGACAATGATGCGGTTGACAACCTGACAGCTGCACAGATCAAGAGCATCTACACCGGTGAGACGACCAACTGGTCTCAGCTGCAGTAATCGCTCAAGCATCCAGGATGTAACAAGACCTTAGCACTTGCTGCTAAGGTTTTTCTAAAAATGAGGATATGAAATAGGGTGAATATATGGAAAAATTAGTAAGACCACATATCAGTCCGGAAAAGAATCAGAAGAAGATGCAGAAAGATGCGATCCTGAAAGCGATCTTCCGCATTGCGGCCATCATCTCCGGCGGTGCGATCGCGGTCATCGTCGTATTTGTGTTCATGCGCGGCGTACAGCCGTTTCTGCCTGGTTACGAAAACGGGCAGGTCAACTTTCTGGACTTTCTATTTGGAACATTGTGGCGGCAGGATCAGGGGATCTATGGTGTCGGTTTCATCGTCATCAATACGCTGCTGACATCGTTTGGCGCACTGCTGATCTCGTTCCCGCTCAGCGTGCTGACCGCACTGTTCATCGTCAAGATCGCACCGAAATGGCTTTCCAAGGTGATGACGACGATCGTTGAGCTGCTGGCCAGCATTCCTTCGGTCGTCTATGGTGTATTTGCGGCCGGAGCGATCACGACGCTCGTCATATCGCTGGCATCTTCCATGGGGATGTCTACGGCAGGCGGAAACTCTTTCCTGGCAGTTGTGCTGCTGTTGGCCATCATGATCTTTCCGACGATCACTTCGCTTTCCATCACAGCGATCAGTTCGGTCGACCGTGCACTGGAAGAGGGAAGCCTGGCGTTAGGCGCCACCAAGACACAGACGAATTTCAAGGTCGTGCTGATCGCCGCAAAATCCGGTATCTTTGCCGGAGCGATCCTGGGCATCGGACGTGCCTTCGGTGAAGCGACCGCCGTTGCGATGGTCGCCGGAAACAAGATGTTCGGGCCGACCTTCAATCTGTTTGATATTACACGTACGCTGACCTCGACGATGCTTTCCGGTTTAAAAGAGACGACCGGTCTGGATTATGATATCCGTTTCTCGGTCGGCCTGGTGCTGATGGTCGTAATCTTGGTGTCCAACTTGTTATTGAATCTGGTCAAGAAGAAAGTAGGTAATATGTCATGAAGATAAAAACGGGAAATCAGAACAAGCGGCGTTTTTATGATGGCATCCTGCAGGCGCTGACCTATCTGTCCAGCGGGATTTCCGTATTGGTGCTGGTCGCATTGTTCGTCTTTATCTTCAGCAGAGGCTGGTCTTCGATCAATATGGATCTGCTGACCAATAATTACTGGTCGGAAAACTATAATGTAGAACCGGTCAGCGAGGTGGCGGATACGACGTTTGAACGTCCGGCGGATCTGAGCGAAGAAGCTTATTTTTCAGAGAAGTGGGGCGTCGCTTTCGTGGATCATGTCAATGCCCACAAAGAAGAGATGATCCTGGTCGAATACATCGATGAGAACTCTCCGCTGTATGCCATGAGCGATGTCAGCATCCGCTCCAACCCGCAGGACTTTACGATGCAGGTCGGCATGCAGGTATCCCGTCTCTCCTATACGAATGAACAGGGCGATACACAGCTGGCCGGTATCGGCGGACAGACGGCGCAAGATGTGGCGCAGGCACTGGATCAGGCGACATCGGTCAACTCGATGTTCATCCAGACGACCGGCGGCGGCATTCGCGGCTCGATCATCTCGACGTTCTATCTGCTGCTCGTTTCATTGGTCATCGCCATTCCGGTCGGTGTCGCCAGTGCGATCTACCTGAACGAATACGCTCGCAAGTCCAAGTTCAACATGATGCTGCGCAGCGGCATCGAAACGCTGACCGGCGTACCGAGCATCGTCTTCGGTCTGATGGGCGTAACGGTGCTCTTCCCGGTGACACAGCTCTTCGGCGCGACGACCACCAGCATCCTGCTGGGCGGTCTGACGATGTCCATCATCCTGCTGCCGACGATCATCCGCTCCACGGAAGAAGCGCTTCTGGTCGTGCCGCAGCATCTGCGTGACGCATCGCTTTCCGTCGGTGCCAATCAGTCACAGACGATCTTTAAGATCGTGCTGCCATGTGCCGTACCGGGCATTTTGACCGGTGTTCTGCTGGGCATCGGCCGTGTCATCGGTGAATCGGCAGCGCTCATCTACACGATGGGAACCTTCATCAACGATTCGCCGACCCTGTTGAGCCAGGGTACCTCTCTGGCCGTACAGATCTGGAGCATCATGAGCGGGGAGCAGCCAAACTATGAGCTGGCCTGTGCGATTTCCATCATCATTCTGTTCTTCGTCTTGATCCTCAACTTTGCGGTCAAGATCATCAGCAAGCGATTCTCAAAGGCTTGGTATTAGGAGGTAGCTATGGAGAATGTAATTTTTGACGTAAAGAACCTGAACCTGTTTTACGGTGAGAAACAGGCGTTGATCGATCTGAACATGCAGATCGAAAAAAATGCGATCACCGCACTGATCGGACCATCCGGTTGTGGTAAATCCACGTTCCTTCGCTGCCTGAATCGCATGAACGATCTGATCGACGGATGCCGTGTGGAAGGCGATATTCGGATGGAAGGAAAAGACATCTACAAGGGCGGATGGAACGTCGTAGACCTGCGCACCCATGTCGGTATGGTCTTCCAGAAACCAAACCCGTTCCCGATGTCCATCTATGACAACATCGCCTATGGTCCGCGCTGCCAGGGCATCAAGGACAAGAAGACGCTCAACCAGATCGTCGAGCAGTCCCTGCAGCGTGCGGCACTGTGGGAAGAGGTCAAGGACCGTCTCAAGGACAGCGCCTATGGTCTCTCCGGCGGTCAGCAGCAGCGTCTGTGCATCGCCCGTGCCATCGCCATGGAACCGGAAGTCATCCTGATGGATGAGCCGACTTCTGCGCTGGACCCGATCTCCACCAATAAGATCGAAGAACTGGCCACAGAGCTCAAGAACGATTATACGATCGTCATCGTCACCCACAACATGCAGCAGGCAGCCCGTGTCAGTGACTATACGGCCTTCTTCCTGCTGGGAGAGATGGTGGAATTTGACAAGACAAGCGTGATCTTCCAGAACCCGAGCGACAAGCGCACAGAAGATTACATCACCGGAAGATTTGGATAATAGGAGGAAACGATATGATTCGTATTGACGGAAAGCTCTCACAGATGGAGCAGACATTGGTAAAGATGGGAAACCGCGTCGTCAGCATGCATGAATGTGTATGCGAGGTACTGGCAGAGCCAAACAAAGAGCGTGAGCTGGAGATCATCCAGGCGGATGACCGCATCAACCACATGGAAGAGGAGATCAACGATCTGGCGATCGAGTCCCTGGCGCTGCTGGCGCCGGTGGCCAGCGATCTGCGCAAGGTCATCGGAACGATCAAGATCGCTACAGAGCTGGAGCGCATCGGTGACTACGCGAAGAACATCGCCAAGTTTCTCATCAAGCAGGATCACCTCAGCGACATGGTAGCGGATTATGCCATCTCCATGGAAAAAGATCTGATCACGATGCTGGAGCGCGCGATGCAGTGCATGGTCGATCAGGATGAGGAAGCGGCCTTTGCCATTCCGGAGAGCGACAGTGTCATCAATCAGCAGATGAAGGATATTCGTGCAAAGTTGCTGGCGGATGATGGGGAATCCAGAGAGAATGCACTGAAAGAGCTCTTCGAGATCAGTGCGATGCTGCGCAACATCGAACGTGCCGGCGATCACATCAAGAACATCTGTGAGCATGTCCTCTATATGATGAAGGGCCAGCACTACGACTTCGGATAATCAAAGAAAACGGACATCATGAAAACAGACAGGAGGGATGACGTTGAACCTGGAAACCAGAACGGAAAGGCTGACGAACAATGTCGTCTGCATCTGTGAGACTGTCTGTAACCAGCATGAGATCTGCATTCAGATGCTGGAAGGAAAGGAATATCAGACACTGTACAAGGTGATGAAGAAAGAACAGCGGATCACGCGGGTCGGTGAGGTGATCGACCGTCAGATCATGGAACTGACACCGATGCTGAATCCGACCTCGGCCGATCGACGGCGTCTGCTGGCATCGTCGCACATCGCCTATGAACTGATCCACATCAAGGACAATGCCCGTACGGTGGCAGACTTTGCCAACCGCTGTACGGATGCAGCTGCCCGTCAGTATGCCTGGGAAATGGAAACTCTGCTGGTCGATGCGCTGCGGGATGCCGCAGCGGCCTATCAAAAGCCTTCTGCACAGCTGTTGGACGACATCGAAGAGATGTTGTTGAAGACAGAGGAACAGCTGGCCGGCTTTCGGGAAAATGTTCCCAGCAGCGAGCTGAAACAAAGCCTGATCGAAAGCGTTGCCCTGACATTGCAGTGCATTCGCAGGATCTGTGAACAGATCAACTATCTCTATACCGGAACAACGATGGACAGACAGGAAACAAGATCCTGAAAAGAGAACGGCCGTCATGCCCCTGAAACGGGAGGACGGCTGTTTTTTTGTGAGGACGGACATCGGGGAGCTGCTGGCATACCGGTCGGTTTTCTTGTGAGAAAGCCACTCTGTGCTATTGAAAAGCCCTTTTAAAAAAGGTAAACTAATAAGGCGAGAGGAATGATGCAAAAATGCCATTAACAGCAGGAATCGTAGGACTTCCCAACGTCGGAAAGTCCACGTTGTTCAACGCAATTACCAAAAGTCAGGTCGAGGCGGCCAACTATCCGTTTGCGACCATTCAGCCCAATGTCGGCGTCGTCGAAGTGCCGGATGCACGCGTGGATCGTCTGACAGAGCTGTTTCATCCGAAAAAGACGATCTATACGACCTTTGAGTTTACCGATATCGCCGGACTGGTGAAAGGTGCCAGCAAAGGCGAAGGACTGGGCAACCAGTTTCTGTCCAACATCCGTCTGACCGATGCCATCTGTCATGTCGTCCGCTGCTTTGACGATCCTAACATCACACATGTCGAGGGTAGTGTCGATCCGATCCGCGACATCGAGATCATCAACCTGGAGCTGATCATGGCCGATCTGCAGACGGTGGAAAACCGTCTGGGAAAGGTGGAGCGCAAGGCACAGACCAATAAGGACAAGGACGCGATCCGTGAGGTCAGCGTGCTCAAAAAGCTGCAGGAGGCACTGCTGGAAGGAAAGGCAGCCCGCAGCGTGGAACTGGACAAGGAAGAACTGGCCATCGTAAAGGCATTCTCGCTGCTGACGCTGAAGCCGATGATCTATGTCGCCAACATGAGCGATGAGGAGATCATGGAGCCGGAAGCCAACCCGTATTATCAGGCGGTCAAAGCGCATGCGGAGGCAGAGAACAATATGGTCGTGCCGATCTGTGCGAAGATCGAAGAAGAGCTCAGCGCGCTGGACAAGGAAGAAAAGAGCGAGTTTCTGGCAGAGCTGGGCATTGCGGAAAGCGGTCTGGATCAGATCATCAAGAGTGCCTATCACATCCTGAACCTGCGCACCTTCCTGACGGCCGGTGAGGATGAATGCCGTGCCTGGACCTTCAAAAAAGGGATGAAGGCACCGGAGTGTGCCGGTGTCATCCACACTGATTTCCAGAAGGGATTCATCCGTGCGGAGACCTACGCCTTCAGCGACATCGATGAGCTGGGAAGCGAGCATGCGGTCAAAGAGGCCGGACGGCTGCGCCTGGAAGGCAAGGATTATGAAGTGCAGGATGGCGATGTGCTGCATTTCCGCTTTAACGTATAAAAGAAATGAAAAGACATCCACAGATGGACATGCGGCATGGAGAAGTCGCGATCCGCAGCGGATGTCTTTTTTATGGAAAGCCTGAGCGAACGGGTCTTGTCGAGCGGCGGAGACAGGGAATGCCTTAGAAGGATTCCTGCTGTTCTTTTGAGTAGAGTCGGGAGATGAGCAGCGTACAGACAACCGTGTACAGGTGGTCGCCACTGTGATGATCCCAGGATCAAAACCAGAGGAAATGAAGACCATGGTCGATGATGCACTTTCTGAAAGGAATGTCGGGAGCGCAAGAGGTAGGAAACGGCTCCTTTCACCGACGAAGAATAAGCCCGGCTGCGCACGCACACCGGGCTTTTCAGATGAAGGAAAACGGGGGATGGGTGATGAGAGTCCTCTGTGTCAGGATACTGCAGGAAACGAGAGCACTTCACTTCGAACCGCATCCTCCCGCTGGACGCCGCGGGCATAAGGGATCATCGGATAGCCGAAGCCGATCGCCATGGAGACACAGTGATCATCCGGGATGTGCAGCAGTGACCATACATCCGGCATCCGCTTCAGCACATCCAGACAAAAGCTCATCAGGATGGCACCCAGTCCATGCGCTGCGCAGAGCAGTTCAAAATAAGTACTGGCGATGGCGGTATCCTGCCATCCACAGCCGACATCGGCCGGGGCGTGCGGGATCAGCAGGTGGGGAGCGCCGCAAAACAGCATATCCGGTCGTACGGTCTCTTCGGCCCGCTTGAGATCCTGAAAGCTTTTTGCGTCATAGCCATCTGGATAGATCCCACAAGCAGCCAGTACGTCCATCCGTTCAGAAGCGAGCGTTCGCAGCCGGTCCATCTGTTCGACATCGTCGACCAGTGCATATTCGACCTACAGCTCGTTTCCGCCGTTGGGCGCATTTTGCAGCAGCCCGATCAGATGGCGGATCGTTTCTTTCTCCACATTTCTCGCCTGATATCTTCGATGCGAACGGCGGTTGGCGACCAGCGCATCCAGCACGGGAGCCGCCGTTTCGATCGGTGGTGCAGGCAGACTGTCTTTTGGGTCCTTTCCCAGGATGCGGATGGCGCCATTGGGACAGACCGCCAGACAGTGCTGGCACTTCCAGCAGCCGTCCCATCCGAATCGTTCGATGGGGCGATGAGCGGCATGATGAGAAGCATCCAGAAAAAACAGGGAGCCGGGACATACCTGTACACATCGGCCGCAGCCGCTGCATTTTGTGCGGTCGATGTGCAGCTGTGCGAGGTTGTTCATCCTGCGGCCTGCTGCCCGCTGATCAGCTGCCGGACAAAGTCGGTGGCCGGTCTTGACCGGATCTGATCCGGTGTGTCGTATTGCTGGATCGCTCCCTGATCCATGACGAGCACCCTGGTCCCCAGATACAGCGCTTCGTTGATGTCATGTGTGACGAAGACGATGGTGATGCCGCTGTCCTCATGGATCGCCTTGATCTCTTTCTGCAGCTGGGTGCGGGTGATGCTGTCAACGGCACCGAACGGTTCATCCATCAGCAGGATGTGGGGAGAAGCGGCGAGCGCACGGGCGATGCCGACACGCTGCTGCTGGCCGCCGGAGAGCTCCCAGGGATAACGATCCTTGAGCTCTTGTGGGAGATGGACGATCTTCATCCATTTATCGACAGCATCTCTGGTTCGCTGCCGATCCCGTCTGTTCAGCAGGCTGGGCACGTAGGCGATGTTCTGTTCGACGCTCATGTGCGGAAACAGCACGCTGCCCTGAATGGCATAGCCGATGTTGCGGCGCAGCACATTCTGATCCATCGTCTGAATGTCGGTTCCCTCAATGCGGATCGTTCCTTCATCCGGTATCAGCAGTCCGTTGATCAGCTTCAGGGCGGTGGTCTTGCCGCAGCCGGAAGAGCCGATCATCGTGACAAACGCTCCCTTTTCGATGGAAAGCTGGAAGTCGTTCAGTACGACCTGCGTGCCATAAGATTTGCGGATGTGCTGAAATTCGATCATGGTTTCCATTGGATCATCCCTCCTGTTCAATCAGACCATGTGTTTGCAGAAATTCCACAGCGACGTCCCGCGGCTCTTTTCCTTCGCTTTCCACCGCGTAGTTCATCGCCGCCATATCACTGTCTGAGATCTGCCCGCTCAGCTGCTCGAAGACAGCGGCAAGCTCCGGATGTGCGCGCAGCACCTCACTGCGGATCACGTTGCCGCAGCGATAAGACGGATAGAAGCCGCGATCATCTTCCAGTACGCGGGCATCTGCGACCGAGAGCTGTCCATCGGTGGTGAAGATGACCATCGCATCGATCTCTCCCTGTTCCAGCGCCTGATACTTGAGGCCGATGTCCAGATCCATGGTCGCTCCAAAGCGCATGCCGTACGCATCGCAGAGCGCGTCATAACCGTCTTCCCGCTCAAAGAAATCATATTCTGCGCCAAGGGTCAGCCGGTCGCTGACGGCGGCCAGATCGGAGTAGGTCTTCAGGTCATACTGCTCGGCGATCTCGCTGCGGACGACGAGGCCGTAGGTGTTGTTGAAGCCGTACATGCCGACCCACTGCATATCGTAGTTCTGCTGATAGCGGCTGTTGAGTTCGTCGAAAAGCGATTCATCGTAGAGATCCTCTTCCTTGAGCACCATGTTCCAGGCGGTACCGGTGTATTCCGGATAAATGTCAAATTCTCCGTTTTCCATGGCCGGCTGGATGTTGGAAGTACCGCCGCCGACACCCTGGGTCACTTCAACGTTGAGTCCGGTCTCCTGTTCGATGAGGATGTCCAGCATCTCCCCCAGAATATACTGCTCACTCATCGGCTTGGTGGCGATGCGGATCGTATCGGTGGCGGAAGGCCGTACCAGCGGCAGCACGGCGATGAGCAGACTGACGGTGATCAGCGCGATCCACAGCGGCCGTCTGTGCCGTCTGGCCGCTTTCTTTCGGCGGTCCATCCATCTTTCCAGCAGCGTGAACAGACCGTCGATGACAAGTGCCAGAACGGCGATCAGCAGAGAGCCGGCCATCGTCATCGCCGCATTGTTGGTGGTGATTCCGCGATAGATCGCCACGCCCAGACCGCCGGCACCGATGAAGGAAGCGATGCCGGCCAGGGCGATGGTCATCGTCGTCATGGAACGGATGCCGGAGAGGATGACCGGCATTGCCAACGGCAGCTTGATGCGCGCCAGTGTCTGGAGCCGTGTACTGCCCATGCCCTTGGCTGCCTCCAACAGCAGCGGATCGATGTTCGTGATGCCGGTATGGGTGTTGCGCACCATCGGCAACAGTGCATAGATCGTCAGCGCGATGACGGCCGTCAGATTGCCGACACCGGAGAAAGGGATGAGAAAGCCCAGCATGGAAATGGATGGGATCGTATAGAGAAAACTGACAACGGCCAGTGTGGGCTTGGCACCGGGACGGCATTCGCTGATGAGGATGCCGATCAGACCACCCAGCAGGATGGCGATGAGGATGGCTGCCAGGGAGATCTGAATGTGTTCGACCAGCAGGCCGAGAAAGAAATCACCTCGTGAAGTAAGCAGGTTCCAGATTTCCGCGATCATCGATTTTCACCTCTTTTTTTGATTGCTTGCATGGGACAGCGCTCCCGGCACAGGCCGCAGTGCAGGCAGTGTGCATCCTGGATGACATACGGCGTTCCTTTCCGGATCGCCTGCTGGGGACAGATCCGCATGCAGGTCCCACAGCCGATGCAGCTCTCCTGGATGACAAAGCCGTTCAAAGCCGGTGTTCCATCTCCAAGCGGGAGCTGTTCCCGTTCGATCGGAGATCGCCCCAGATCAAAAAAGGAAAGTTCTCCGGTATCGATGCAGAAGGCCTCCAGGATATACCGGCTGTCACCGGGATAGACGTCGCACATGGACGGGTTTTCGGAAAAAATGCGGTCGATCCAGTATTTCTGATCGTCCAGATGTCTTGCCTCACCGCTGAGGCGGACCATCTGAAAGTCCTTGTTCATTCCGACGATGGCGATGCGCGGGTGCGCGATCAGCTGTTGATAGAAATCCTTGCCGCGCGCCGTACAGAAGTACAGCCGATCTTCTTCGATCAACATGACGTCGATGATGCGCACCTGGGGATCTCCCTGTGCATCCACGCTGGCAAATGCCACATCTTTGACCGTACGAAGTATTTGCAGACACTGTTGTGATGTCATGAAGCTCTTCCTCCTTTTCTTGCAGTTGACAGCTGCTGTTTACAGCTGTTATTATGAGAATGTAAGTTTCGATTGTAAAGTAAGTACTTTTTTGTTTGGTAGTTACCAAAAGGGAACTATTGGAGAGGAGCGATGAAGATGGAAGAGACGATGGAACTGCCGGCCTGCCCGGTGGAAACGACGCTGTTATTGATCGGTGATAAGTGGAAGGTGCTCATCCTGCGGGATCTGATGAGCGGAACGAAACGCTTCGGAGAATTGAAGAAGTCGATCGGCCATGTGTCGCAGAAGGTGCTGACCGCACAGCTGCGCGATATGGAGGCGAAAGGGCTGGTCAGCCGTAAAGTATATGCGGAGGTGCCGCCGCGGGTGGAATACACACTGACGGAGACCGGGTACAGCCTGCAGCCGCTGCTGGATGTGATGGTGGCATGGGGCATGCGCTACAAGGAACAAAACAACAACCGGGTGCCGGTAAAGAGCGCCGGAAAGTGAGGGCTGCATCAGCATCCCTCATCGGCTTGTGACAAAGCGGTATCGATCACAAGGAAGGAACGGCAGAGGGCAGGGAGCCTGCCGTTTTTTCATGCTAGGACAAAAGCGGCGCAGATACAGCCGAAGTTTGTCCGCCGGTCTGGTTGATCATCCAAAAATCAGAATTGCGGTTTTGGCCGAGCGGTATAAAATATAGGTAGAGAAGCTCCTTTCTGACAGGGGGGCGAAAAGTGAAAAGAATGGGAGGATGATCATGGAACGTTATTTTGGTGAACATACCCCGAAGCTGGGGTTTGGTCTGATGCGTCTGCCGAAGCGGGCAGACGGGACGATCGACATGGAACAGACCAAACAGATGGTCGATGCCTTCATGGAAGCGGGCATGACGTATTTTGATACGGCCTATGTCTATGACAATGGTGCCTCTGAGCTGGCGGCTCGTGCAGCGCTGGTCGACCGCTATCCCAGAGAGCGTTTTACGCTGGCGACCAAACTGAATGCCTGGATGGGCAAACAGGATGCGCAGAGCGCCCGACAGCAGTTTTACACCAGTCTGGAGCGGACCCATGCCGGTTACATCGATTATTATCTGCTGCATGCGATCAAAGAGGAAAATCGTGTCCTGTATGATGATCTCCGCATATGGGAATTCATGAAAGAGCTGAAGGCACAGGGGCTGATCCGACACTGGGGATTCTCTTTCCACGGCAGTCCCCGGCTGTTGGATGAACTGCTGACCCAACATCCGGATGTGGAGTTTGTACAGCTGCAGCTGAACTATGCGGACTGGGAACATCCGGGCATCGCATCCAGAGAAAACTATGTGGTGGCCAGAAAGCACGGCAAATCGATCGTGGTCATGGAACCGGTCAAGGGCGGTGTGCTGGCGGATCCGCCCAAACCGGTGCAGGAGATCCTGCATCAGGTGGATCCGAACGCTTCTTTCGCCTCCTGGGCCATTCGTTATGCAGCCAGTCTGGATGGCATCATCACCGTCCTTTCCGGTATGTCCGACCGTGCGCAGATGGCAGATAATCTGTCCTTTATGCGTTCGTTTGTTCCATTGAACGACGCACAGCAGGAAACGATACAGCAGGCACAAAACGCGCTCAGCCAGATCCGATCCATCGCCTGCACCGCCTGTCACTATTGTACGGAGGGCTGTCCAAAGCATATTCCGATCCCGGAGATCTTCGCCGCCCGCAACAAACAGCTGATCTGGGGACAGATCGAAGCCGGTGCGCGCAGCTATGCACAGGCGATCGAAGGAAAGGGCAGAGCGATGGAGTGCATCGCCTGCGGTCAGTGTGAACGTGCTTGTCCGCAGCATCTGCCGATCATCGACTGGCTGAAAGACTGCGCAGACGTACTGGATGAACAGGAGGGGTGAACATGGAGAAGCGAAAACTGCCGCACGGGACCGCGGATGAGCGTTTCAGCGTCCTGGGGCTGGGACTGGGCGGCATTCAGGGAAGCAGTGAAGAGGAGATCGAGGCCGTCATCACAAAGGCGATCGAACAGGGCATCAATTTCTTCGATCTCTGTGCTGCCCATCAAAAGGTCTATGGCCCCTTTGGAAAAGCGATCCGAAACCATCGCAGTCAGGTGTTCTTTCAGCTGCACTTTGGAGCAGTCTATAACAAAAAGGGAGATTATGGGTGGTCACGCGATCTGTCCCGCATTCAGGAAACATTTGCCTGGGAGATGGAACAGCTGCAGACCGATTATGTGGATTTCGGATTTCTGCACTGTGTGGATGAAGATGGGGATGTGGATGCCCTCATCGCCAACGGCATCATCGACTATGTCAGTAAACGGAAGGAACAGAGGATCGTGCATCACATCGGCTTCTCTTCTCACACACCGGCCGTCGCGGAGCGTCTGCTGGATATGGGGATCGCTGACATGATGATGTTTTCGATCAATTCGGCATATGATCTGGAACAGGGAGATGCGTATGGCATCGGATCGACAACGGAGCGGGCCCGTCTGTTTCAGCGCTGCGAAGCGATGGGCGTCGGCATCTCGGTGATGAAGCCCTTCCATGGCGGACAACTGCTGGATGCGTCGGTGTCTCCGTTCGCAAAGGCGATGCCACAGGCACAGTGTCTGCAGTATGCCCTGGACCGTCCCGGTGTGCTGAGCGTCGTACCAGGCGTACGCGGCTTAAACGATCTCGATGTCCTGCTGGAAGCCATACAGGCATCTCCGCAGGAGAAAGATTACTCCATCATCGGTGACTTTACCCCGCAAAATGCCATGGGGCATTGTGTGTATTGCAACCACTGTCAGCCGTGTCCGGCCGGGATCGACATCGGGCTGATCAACAAATATTATGATCTGGCCATGGCCGGCGATGGGATGGCGGCCGATCATTATGACAAACTGTCGGTTCAGGCAGATGCCTGCATCCATTGTGGACACTGTGATCAGCGCTGTCCGTTCCATGTGCAGCAGAGCGAACGGATGAAGACGATAGCGGAATATTTTGAAAAAAGCGGCGCGCGTTGATGTTGCGCCGTTTCTGTTTGCCAGAGCATGAGAGGCGCTGCACGCTTTGTGTGCGGTTCATCCGTTAAAGGCGCACAGGATCCAAAGGGACGAAACGGCTACGCTCAGAGAAAAAAACAGAGAACTGCTCGCTTTTGCATATCGGAACGCTTATAATGATTCTATTGAATGTCAAAATAGTTAGGAGGGAAATATTTGGATAGAGAAAAAAATGAGGGAGGTACAAAGCGAAATCTGTCGCTGGATCTGGCGAGGTGTGTTGCGCTATTGGCAGTGATCATGATCCATATCAGTGATGAGTTTGTCTCTTCTTATAAACTGTCATCACTGGAGTTTTATATAGGCACGGCTCTTGATGGAGTATCGAGGTTGGGGGTTCCGCTGTTTGTGATGATTTCCGGCTCTCTGTTTCTGGATGAG
>DWYK01000176.1 GCA_019118705.1 Candidatus Merdibacter merdigallinarum
TTGTTTTCGGTTGCTTGCTTCTTTACCGTACATGAGCATTGCTTTAAGGTTCGTCGGCAACTACGCCCGGTGGACTTTCACCACAGACTGATGACATGCCCGTCATACTCAAAAAAGAAAGCGCCCGAAACGCTTTCTTTTCTCCTACTTGCTCTTATTGACAAATGAGCTGCATGCGGTCTCATGTGAACAGTTGGGCATCAGGCAGTTGTCGCAGCAGACGGAGATCGTCTTTGCCTGGCAGCGCTGGTCCTTTTGAAACTTGCAGGAGCTCACATCGCACAGAATTTCTGTTTTCATCGATCCTTCACCTCCACACCGTTAGTATGGTCTGCTAAAGGACGTTTATTCTCATATACGATCATGGCAGAGAAACAGAAGATCTGCTCCTCCTGCTGAAACGCGCAGCTGGTCTGAAACTGTATCGAACACACATCGATCTGCGGATGCCGGTTCAAAAACGCATTGATCGCATCCTCCAGATCGAGCTCGTGTTCTTCATCAAAGAGCTTTACCTGCATCGATCCACCTCTAGCTTCAGGATAGTGCAGTCGCTGAGCGAAGTCTGTCGTTTAACGGAAGCGCTTCTTCATCCAGGCGTTTTTTGATCGATGCATCGATCGGACAAAGCGGCAGCCGAAGGATGTTTTCACATTGTGAACGACGAGAGAGCATGTATTTGACCGGTGCCGGTGATGCACCGAGAAAACAATACCCGGCAAAGGTCTGCAGCTGTTCGATCAAAGCAGGATCTTCTGTTTCGATCGCTTTACGCATCGCCGGCATCTGCAGGTGCGACATGACCGAGACCACGCCGTCAAAGCCCGCCTGCATCGCCGCAAAACAGCTGGCATCCTCCCCGCTGTACAGGCAGATCTGCGGATGGCGGCGCTTGAACGCGGCCATCGCCTGATAATCTGAAGCGGCGTATTTCAGGGCCGTGATGTTCGGGCAGACCGCAAGCAGGCGTTCAAACAGAGCGACCGTGATGGAAGATGCCGTACGGGAAGGTACATGATACAGCATGATCGTCTTTCTGGTAACAGCCGCAGCCGCCTGAAAATGACGGAAAAGACCTTCCTCGCTGGGCCGGTTGTAATACGGTGTGACCAGCAGATAGCCATCCAGCGGATAACGCTCGAAGCTGCAGATATTGGCGATGGTCGTCGCCGTGCAGTTCGTACCGACACCGGCATACACCTTACAGCGCCCGGTAGTAAGCGAGAGGACCGTTTCGATGATCTGCCGCTGTTCTTCCCTGGTCAGGGTCGGTGTCTCCGCTGTCGTCCCACAGACGATGAAGCCATCTGCTCCTTCCTCCATCTGTGTGTGCACCAGCTTTCGCAAGGCGCTCGCATCCACGCTGCCATCACTTTGAAACGGTGTGATCAGCGCCGTCAGGATCTCCTTCATCATAGTGCCTCCCGAAAGATCGGCTGCAGCTGTTCGCCCTGCAGGGCCGCCTCGATCCCTTCTCTCAGCTGGTCAAAGCATGCGCTCGCACTGCGCGGCTTGTGAACGACATCATCCTGCCGCATCGGCAGCGTATAAATGTTCTTCCGGCTGACATAGCGTAACAGATTTGCTCCGCTGATGCCGATGAAGTCATTGGTCGACAGCCCCACCAGCAGCGGCCGGTCATTTCTCTGCATCGCCTTGGCGGCCAGCGTCACGCTCGTATCATAGATGCCGTTTACGAGCTTTGCGATCGTATTGGCGGTCGCCGGAGCGATCACCATCAGATCGTAACAGTTTTTGGGGCCGATCTTTTCGCTTTCCGTGATCGAGTCGATGATCGCAGCGTCGCTCAGCTGTTCCAGTTCCGCACGAAATTCTGTATTCTTAAAAAAACGGGTCGAAGCAGCAGCAACGTGCTCACTGATCACAAAGTGAAGATCATACGTATCTTTCAGCCAGTACAGCTCATGCAGGACACGCGCATGATTGCAGAAAGATCCGCAGATGCCAAACAGGATCTGCTTCTTAGACATGCAGCTGCCTCCGGATGAAACCGACGATCGCTTCCCCGCTGCTATTCCAGGCAAACTGCTCCGGCAGGTTCGCTGCGCGCACATAGGTGTGTCCTTTTTGCGAAAGATGTGCTTCTACGCTTCGAAGCGTTCCGCTGATGTCGATGACGCAGGTCGGATGATGCCACTGTTCGATCGCTGTCTCTTCGATGAGCTGGTATGGGGCACAGTGGATGACAAAATCCGCACAGTCGTCTTGTTGCCATTCGCTCAGCGTTCGTTCATCGCTTCCCTGTGCGCGGCCATGGCGGATATAACGAACGCACACGCCCAGCTGCGACAGAAGCGCTCCGATCGCCTGTCCGCAATGCCCTCTACCGATGATGTCCGCACTGCATTTTGACAGGATGCGGTCCGTGTGATCCAGTACATAAAACAGCGTTCCCTGCGCGGTCAGCGCCGCATTCTCATTTAAAAAACGCTCGTCGCTGAGATAGTAGGATTTCGGCTGCGACAGTGATTCCAGAAAGCGCGTCGGACGACCGCTGAAGATCCGGCAGTCCTCCCGCAGACACTCCCAGAACGTTTTTGGCACCGGTATGTGCGCCCGATCCATATAATCCCCTTTTTCCCCCTGTACGCCCTGCATCGGGAGGATCAGGGCATCCAGCTTTGTCAGATCAAAATCAAAGAGCGCTTCCATCGCCATGCAGGTGTGTTCCTTTCGCAACAGTGAACGGACCACTTCCATCCTGCGCTCACTTCCCCAGACGGATACGATCATTACCTTCCTCCTTCGCCATATACTATGAAGGATCCCAAAAAAAGAAACCCTGCACATATGCATGGACAAAAAAAAGGGGAACAACGTCCCCAAATGTTCATTCTGTTTCCCGTGTCAGAGAGACCACATAGTAATTTCGCTTGCCGCGTTTGACCAGGATCATATCATCGACCAGCACGTGGCTCGGATCGATCATCAGCGTCTCTTCTTTCACCCGTTCCCCGTTGATCTGGATCGAACCGCTCTTGATCCATTCACGCGCCTCCCGCTTGCTGGAAGCGATCTTTGTCGTCACCAGCATGCTTGCCAGATCCATCGGCTCCTGCAGCGAACGCTTCTCCATCGAATTCAGCGCATCGCGCTGTTCATCCGCATTCAGATCACGGATATTGCCTTTAAACAGCGCATTGGTGATCTTCAGTGCAGTTTCGTAAGCCGCACTTCCGTGCAGGAAGGTGACCACCTCTCTGGCTAGTGCCTTCTGTGCCTCACGCAGATGCGGCTCCTGTGCCACGCATTCCTCCAGACGATCGATCTCCTCTTTGTCCAGGAAGGTAAAGCGCTTGAGGTATTCGATGACCTTTGCGTCTTCCGAATTCACCAGGAACTGATACATCTCATACGGAGAGGTCTTCTTCGCATCCAGCCAGACCGTACCGGATTCGCTCTTTCCAAACTTCGTGCCGTCGGCCTTCGTGATCAGCGGCATCGTCAGTCCGTAACATTCCACATCGTTGCCGTGTTTCTTGCGGATCAGTTCCAGACCGGAAGTGATATTTCCCCACTGGTCCTGACCGCCGATCTGCAGCGTGCAGTTCTTTTCCTCATACAGATGCAGAAAATCCAGAGACTGCAGGATCATGTAGGAAAACTCCGTATAGCTGATGCCGCTCTCCAGACGGCGCTTGACCGTCTCCTTGTTGATCATATAGTTGACGTTGAAGTATTTTCCATAGTCGCGAAGAAAATCGATGACCGTAATGTCTTTTGTCCAATCGAGGTTGTTGACCATCTCAAAGCCGAAGACGCGTTCGATCTGTTCGTGCAGTGCGTGGAAGTTATGTTCGAGCGTCTCCTTCGTGAGCATGTTGCGTTCTCCGCTGGCCTTGGGATCACCGATAAAACCGGTGGCGCCACCGACGAGCATCAGCGGATGATGTCCGTGATCCGCCAGTCGCTTGGCCGTCAGCAGGCTGGAAAAATGGCCGATGTGCATGCTGTCTGCCGTCGGATCCGTACCGATGTAAAACGTCATTCCGCCCTGATTGAGCTTCTCTTCCAGATCCGGGCTCGTCACGTTGTCGATCAGCCCTCGCCACTTTAACTCTTCAAATAATGTCATTTCCATGTGTCTTTCTCCTTCTCATAAAAAAACGCCCTGTCATAAGGACGTTTGCACGCGGTACCACCTTACTTCACCGCTGTTCACGGTGCGCTCTCATCCATAACGCGGACAGACGGCCTTCGTTTTGCGAAAGCGGCTCCAAGGTGTATTCTATATGTCCTCTGATGTCCTTTCACCTGCCGGACACTCTCTGCACAGATTTCATATATACTCTGTCTTTTCGTTGCCGTTGCGTACATTATACCTGTTTCAGGGCAAACTGTCAAACCTCTGATCCTCCTTCTCGCACGAAAACCGGTGTGCGGCACGTCCTCGCTGAAGGGGATACGCTCTGCCCTGCAGACGAGCGCCTTCTGACTCTTTCTTCTGCTGTCTGCGCATCGCTGTGCGCACGAAAAGACAAAGGACGGATCTGACGGTCCGTCCCTGCGATCTCGTTATTTGGCAACGATGTTGACAACTTTTCCTTTGACGACGATGATCTTGACGATATGCTTGCCCTCCAGCTGTCGCTGAACGCTCTCGATGGCCAGCGCTTTTTCTTTCATGACGTCTTCTGCTTCTCCGGCAGCGATCATCATCTTGCCACGCACTTTGCCATTGACCTGTACGACCGCTTCCACTTCGCTTTCCACCAGTGCCTTCTCATCATAGGTCGGCCATGGCTCATAGGCGATCGTTCCTTCCTGATGGAAGAAGCGCTGCCAGATCTCTTCGCCCAGATGCGGGGCAAAGCAGGAAAACATCTTCACGAAGCCGATCGCATACGGTCGATAGATCGTCTCGCTCTTATAGCACTCGTTGATGAAGATCATCATCTGAGAGATGGCCGTGTTCAGGTTCAGCGTTTCGATGTCTTCGCTGACCTTCTTGACCGTCGCGTTGTAGATCTTGTCCAGTGAATGATCGTTCTCATCACTGAGCTTGTCATATTCGTCAAACAGACGCCATACGCGGTCCAGCCAGCGGCGGGCGCCATCCAGACCGGTCGTGCTCCATGGCAGGCTGGCTTCCAGCGGTCCCATGAACATCTCGTAAACGCGCAGAGCATCCGCGCCGTGCGTTGTGATGATCTCATCCGGATTGACAACATTGCCGCGGGATTTGCTCATCTTCTCATTGTTCTCGCCCAGGATCATTCCCTGATGGAACAGCTTCTGGAACGGTTCCTTGGTCGGTACGACACCACAGTCATAGAGCACCTTATGCCAGAAACGCGCATACAGCAGATGCAGCACGGCATGTTCCGCACCGCCGATGTACAGATCGACCGGCAGCCAGTGTTCCAGCAGCTTTGGATCGGCGATCGCCTCATCGTTGTGCGGGTCGATGTAGCGCAGATAATACCAGCAGCTGCCGGCCCACTGCGGCATCGTATTCGTCTCCCGCTTTCCTTTGACACCATCGATCTCGACGTTGATAAAATCCGTGCAATGTGCCAGCGGCGATTCTCCGTTTTCATTCGGTTTGAAGTTTTTCGTCTCCGGCAGTTCCAGCGGCAGTTCGTCAATATCGACCGTGCGCATCGTACCATCTTCCATATGGATGATCGGAATCGGTTCTCCCCAATAGCGCTGGCGGGAGAACAGCCAGTCACGCAGTTTGTAGGTCGTCTTGGCACAGCCGCAGTGATGCTCGCTCAGCCATTCGATCATCGTCTGGATCGCTTCTTCCTTCCCCATGCCATCCAGGAATCCGGAGTTGACATGGATGCCGTCTTCCGTATAGGCCGCTTCCTCGATGTTGCCGCCTTTCAGCACCTCGATGATATCCAGGCCGAACTTCTTTGCAAATTCATAATCACGCGTATCGTGTGCCGGTACTGCCATGATCGCACCGGTTCCATAGCTTGCCAGCACATAGTCAGAGATCCAGATCGGGATCTCTCTGCCGTTCACCGGATTGATGGCATACGCCCCGGTAAAGACACCGGTCTTTTCTTTGTTGAGCTCCGTGCGCTCCAGATCGGATTTGGACTCACAGCTCTTGCGGTAAGCCATGACTGCCTCTCGCTGCTGCGCTGTCGTGATCTCCTCCACGAACGGATGTTCCGGCGCCATGACACAGTAGGTTGCGCCAAACAGCGTATCACAGCGTGTGGTAAATACCGTAAATTCTTTATTGGTATCCTTGATCTTGAAGATGACATTGGCTCCCTGTGACTTGCCGATCCAGTTGATCTGCATCTCCTTGGTCGACTGCGGCCAGTCGCAAAGCTCCAGATCCTTTAACAGCCGCTCTGCATATTCAGTGATGCGCAGCACCCACTGACGCATCGGCTTGCGGATGACCGGATATCCGCCACGTTCGCTCTTGCCGTCGATGACTTCCTCATTGGCCAGGACCGTACCCAGCTGCGGGCACCAGTTGACCGGGATCTCATCCACATAGGCAAGTCCCTTGTTGTAGAGCTGGATGAAGATCCACTGTGTCCATTTATAATAGGAAGGATCGGTCGTTGAGATCTCGCGGTCCCAGTCATAGGAAAAGCCAAGTGCCTGGATCTGTTCCCGGAAGTGGTCGATGTTCTTCTTTGTGAATTCTGCCGGATGATTGCCGGTCTGGATGGCAAACTGTTCCGCCGGCAGGCCAAACGCATCCCATCCCATCGGATGCAG
>DWYK01000177.1 GCA_019118705.1 Candidatus Merdibacter merdigallinarum
GATTTCGCTATCCCTTCTTCTCGCCTGTGCCTCACGGCTACAAACCTTGGGAGTCGCTATGGGGTTGCTCGGCAACTAGCTCCCTTGTGGACTTTCACCACAGACAGACGGCATGCCCGTCATACAAAAAACACCGCTTTCCCTGGGGAAAACGGTGTTATGTCAAACCATCCTTTATTTTGCTGTAAAATTCATATAGCTTTGGAACAGGCCGAGGCGTGTTTTGGTTTCGGTCTTTTCATAAATAGAAGAGATGTACCGCTGCACCATCCGCCGGGAGATATACAGGCTGTCGGCAATTTCCTGTACGCCGTCCTCGGTCGTCAATAACTTTTCCAATACTTCTGTTTCCCGAGGTGTCAGAGAACAATGCTGCGCATACAGCTTCATCCGCTCCTGAGGGGAGAGTTCGGGGCTTCCGGAAATCAGTTCCTCTGTCGGTTTGAGAGAAACGGCGGCATTACTCAGATACGGCAGCAATACCAGCAGGATCAGGATAGACAGCAGGCAACTCACTACAGCCAACACCGTATTGCCAACTGCGCCATAGATGTTGAACGCCGGCAGCACGGTTGCCGCTACCGTAAAGCTGCGTACAATGCGCCCCATACCCGCCCACAGCTCCGGCCTGCTGCTTTTGGGTGCAAAATCCAGAAACATCACCGTGAAAAAGATCACATAAAAGCCGCTGTACAGATACATCAGCGCAGTACCGGCAAAATAGCTGACTTCATCCGAGAGAAAGAACATACAGACAGAGGAGAGCAGGATCGTACATACGGTGGAAAGGGGAAGATATTTCCGTTCCTTGATGTCTGCAAGAAACCCCGCCAGAATCAGCCCCAGTACATAGAACAGACGAACGCCGCCGTAAATATCATAAGATTTTTCGGCATTGAAGGCTGTCAGCACGCTGTCGATCATTCCGGCTACAAGACTCATAAGTACCACCGCGACGATCAGAAGCAGCGCTTTTTTGAACTCTTTTTTGGTATCCGCCGAATAGGGCAAAGGATTTTCCAGAATCCAGTCCTTCAGCGCTTTCATGATAAAATACATGACAAACGCAACGCTGAAAACAATGCTGATGATAAAGGCGACAGACTGGGGCATCAAATTCTGTACTACAAACTGTAACAGGATCGCCGCCCCCATACCCATGCCGATCAAACGTCCCGTATACCGGCTTGCGGCAAAATACATGGCCGTATTGTAATACACACATCCACTGATATGGCCGGTCAGCAGCAGGGCTGCGGAAGAGCTTGTCAGGAAGAGTGCCGGCTGGTTTGCAAAAAGCAAAACCAGAGCCGCCCCAAGACACAGAACGCCAATGATAATCTGCGCCGTTTTCCTTGATTTTTCTTTTTTGCATAGGCGGCGCAGCAGGGAAAACGAAAGAAAACCAAATCCGGTGCAGACAAGCCCAACGGTATATACGGGATTTACGGCACTGCTTCCGAGAATCACGGCACAGCGCTCGTTGATAAACGCCTCCGTCAGCATAAAGGCAAAAAAGCATAATGCAAAACACAGTCCGTAAAGAAACTCTGAGGGTGTGATTTTCTGCCGCTTCATGATTCTGCCTCCTTACTGAGCTCCACTACATCGCCGATTTCGCAGTGAAGCGCCCTGCAGATCCGCTCTAAAATCTCAAGGCTCACATATTCGTCATGGCTGAGCTTTGCAATGGTGGAAGCCGAAACACCTGCCATTTCAGTTAAGGCGGATTTTTTTATTTTCATATCGATCAGCCGTTTCCACAGTTTGTTATATTGTACTGCCATACGGTTCACCTCATTGTCATGATAAGGGTAGTATAGCACAAAGTTTGCGAAATCTCAATGAATTTCCTGATTTCTCGTAAAATATGTTTAGATCGCATTTTCCATCATTATATCAAGGGTTTTGTCATCTTCCTTCGTTTCTGTGTTGTTTTGTGAAAATCCATCGAGATATGCTTTCGTATGCGAAAGCATATTTGTTCTGTTAGAAATCGAAAAATAGAGGCTGAAAAAGCTTGATTTCAAGCTGCTTTTAAGGCATAAACTTTGAGGGGCAAGGTGTTTGTACCTTACCCCTCGTTTTTGTGTTTCAAAGCGTTACAGGTTTGATGACACCGCTTTCCTATCGGCTTCGGTTTATGCGAAAATTACTTCTGCGTTTACGATTTCCACTGCCGATTCACGCAGTGCGTTCATCCTGCCTATCCCTTCCATCGGATGTTCGGCTTTCAGTTCTTCGGTTATGCCCTCATGCTCTGCCATCTGTTCTAGCAGTCGGGAAAACATTGCTTCCGCCTGCTTGTCGATATCCGCAAGATAACCGTTCAGCTTACCGCTTGTCAGTAGGTTGTAATACCGAACTTTATAGTGCTGTTTAAGATACCTTGCGTGCCGCTGTCCCCATATCCCTATGGGCCTATTTTCTTCGGCTGGCAGAGTGAGGTTTGGAAAGTAATAGTCGCCTTGCAGTGTATAAGTCCCGCCTGTTTCTTCAAATAATGATTTCATTGCAGTTTCCTCCAACTTTAAATTTTAGATTTTCTGCAATATACCGTACCGATCGTCTTTATCGCTTGTTTTCAAAACATTCGTTACGGAACCTCATCATTTTCCGACCGCGCTTTTTATCGATCATTCACATACCAGCTGATCAAACATATCCTGATACGTATTCGTCAGTTCGATGATCTCACTGTCCGTCATCGTGCGCTCATGCGCATTGTGGCTGCTGACCGTGCCCTCATGTGCCGCTATGACCTCGCCATCCTTTACGACGACGACAAACGGGACATACATCGTCTTTTCTCCCTCATCGTTTTCGGAAAGAAAATCGTTGAGGTACGAGAAGATCGTCTCACGGATGTCGCCCTGCAGCGTATACTTCTCTCCGTCATATGTCGGCGCATAGCAGATGGTCAGACCTCTTGTCTTGGCAACCTCGTTCATGATCGGAATTGCTTCCTCACACCACGGGCAGCCGACATAGCCAAAGTAGATGATCCCGCTTTGCTTCTCTTCAAACATCGTGACGATCTCATCCATCGTCTTCTCATAAAAGACATGCTCCGCATCCTCCAGCGTTCCATAGCCGCTCATGTCCGCGCGCTCTCCGCTGGGTTCGATCATCTGTACCGGGCAGCTGCCGCTGCCGCCTGACGAACAGGCACAAAGCAGCAGCGCCGCAAATGCGATCATTATTTTTTTCATTTCAGCACCACCATTCATCATTTAGACAAGTATAGCATACTTCCCTGACAATTACGAATCCATTATAAAATCTTTTTTACACCATTCCTGCATTTATTCATCGAACAGGCTCATCTGTCCGTCGATGTAGTCTTCCTCAAAGTCATCCGAGAGCTCCATCGCTTCTTCCCTGTCTGTCTTTTGCAGCTCCGGTTCGTATTCGATCCGGGCAAGCGGCTCATAGAAACGGAAGTTCTCCGTATGCCTGAGCGGGTTGGAGAAGGTGGAATCACAGCTCATGAGCGCAATGTCCTTCATCGTCAGATACGCATTGTCCTCACCGATCAGCATGAAGGAATCATTCAGCTGATAGGTGCGGATGTGTGCGATGACATATGGCTTGCTCTTGAGGCGCTTGCACACACGCACCCCTCTGGTCGGCCTTCCCAGCACCGGAATATCCGTCAGCTTCACACGCTTCATCGCGCACTGATCGCTGATGATGAGCAGCTGGGCATTGTCCTGATGATGGATGCAGGCCGCTGCCACTTCTTCCTCGCTCAGATTCATCGCCCGCACGCCTTTGGAGCGGGTGGAGGTCTGCGGCACCAGGGTGATCGGATAACGTGTCACATACCCGCTTTGGGAAGCGATCAGGATCTCGTCCTCTTCCTGTGCAAACAGGCAGGCGATGACGCTGTCTCCTTCCTCCAGCTTGATGTTTGTCATCGTCTTGCTCGTACGCGAAGATGCATAGTCCCGGATCGCGGTCCGCTTGATCATGCCTCTCTTTGTCAGCGTGAGGATGTAGCCCGCCGTATCAAAGCGGGAGAGGACACAGGCAGACAGGATCTTCTCCTGAGAGGTGATGCGGATGCGGGAACTGATGTGTGCCCCCATGTCCTTCCACTTTGCATCCTCCAGCTCATAGATCGGCAGATAGCCGTAAGTTCCCGTCTCTGTGAAGAACAGCAGAGTATCCAGGGTGTTGACCTCCCGATAGCCGATCAGCACATCGCCGTCCTTGCAGCCGCTGATCGCTTCGCTGGAAGCGTTATAGGAACGCAGCGATACCCGCTTGGCATACCCGTCCCTGGAAATGGTGCACATCACCTGCTCACTTGGGATCATCTGTTTCTGATCGATGACGATCTCTTCGATCTGCGATTCGATCTGCGTACGGCGCGGCGTGACAAAGGTCTTCTTCACTTCCCGCAGCTCATCGATCATCACCCGGCGCAGCCGTTTTGGATCCGAGAGGATCTCATTGAGGTCTTCGATCTCATTGACCAGCTGCATGTATTCCTCTTTGAGCTGCGTGATGTCCGTATTGGACAGACGATACAGGCGCATCGTAACGATGGCCTCCGCTTGTGGTTCGCTGAAGTCAAACGCCTCCATGATCCGCGTCTTGGAATCCGCCTTGTCCTTTGACGAGCGGATGATCGCGATGATCTCATCCAGGATGGACACCGCCTTGATCAGACCTTCCAGCACATGACAGCGCTTTTCCTTTTTATCCAGTTCAAAGCGGCTGCGACGCAGGACGACGTCCTGGCGATGGGCGATGAAGGCATCCAGCATGCCGGCAAGCCCCAGCTGTACCGGACATTTGTTGACGATCGCGATGACGTTGTAATTGTAGGAGATCTGCAGATCGGTATTCTTATAGAGATAATTGAGGATCGTCTCCGCCGGGGCATCCTTCTTGATGTCGATCACGATGCGCAGTCCGTTGCGGTCCGACTCATCGCGCACATCCAGGATGCCTTCCAGCTTCTTGTTGAGGCGGATGTCGTCGATCTTCTTTACGAGCGCGCTCTTGACGACCTCGTAGGGGATCTCATGAACGATCAGCTGCTGCAGCGATCGGGTCTGCTCGATCTCGACCTTGCTGCGGACGACCACTCGCCCTTTGCCGCTCTCAAATGCCTGTCGGATCCCGTCGATCCCCTGTACGATGCCGCCGGTGGGAAAATCCGGTCCCTGTACGAACTGCATCAGTTCATCCAGCGAACAGCGGGGATGCTGGATACGATAGACGGCCGCGTCCAGCACTTCCCCCAGATTATGCGGCGGAATGTTGGTCGCATAGCCGGCCGCGATACCGGTGATGCCGTTGACCAGCAGATTGGGATAACGGGACGGGAGCACCGTCGGCTCCATCTTCTCATCGTCAAAGTTCGGCGCCCACAGCACCGTATCTTTGTCGATGTCCACCAGCATGAAATCAGCGATCTTTGACAGCCGTGCCTCCGTGTATCGCATGGCAGCGGCCGGGTCATCATCGATCGATCCGTTGTTTCCCTGCATGTCGATCAGCGGATTGGTGATCTTCCAGTCCTGCGACATGCGCACCATCGCCTCATAGACGCTGAAATCACCGTGCGGGTGGTAGTTGGCGATGACATTTCCGACCGTTTTGGCACTTTTTCGATACGGTTTGTCATAGGTGTTGCCATCCTCATACATCGCATAAAGGATGCGCCGCTGCACCGGTTTGAGGCCATCGCGGGCATCCGGCAGGGCACGATCTTGGATGATATACTTGGAATAGCGGCCAAAGCGATCGCTCATGATATCTTCCAGCGGTGTAACGATCACATGCGACTCGATCACTTCTTCTTTTTTCTTCATCGCTGTTCCACCTCCTTGCCATAGTCATCCTCCAGCGTAAAGGAAACGTTGTTTTCGATCCACTCCCGGCGCAGATCGGCCTTGTCTCCCATCAGCACGGAGATCCGGCGTTCTGCGCTCATCGCATCCTCGATGCGCACCTGGATGAGGGAACGTGTCTGTGGGTTCATCGTCGTCTCCCACAGCTGATCGGCATTCATCTCACCAAGACCTTTGTAACGCTGCAGCGTGTAGCCTTTCGGGAAGGTCCTGCGCAGCTCGTTGAGTTCCTCATCGCTCCACGCATACTGGATCTGCTTTCCTTTCTGCATCTTGTAAAGCGGCGGCAATGCGATATAGAGCATGCCCTGATCGATGAGATCACGCATATAGCGGTAGAAGAACGTCAGCAGCAGCGTCTGGATGTGTGCACCGTCCGTGTCGGCATCGGTCATGATGATGACCTTGTGATAGTTGGCATCCTCCGCATGAAAATTCGCGCCGATACCGGCTCCCAGCGCATGGACGATCGTATTGAGCTCTTCGTTCTTTTCGATGCTGGCGATGCTCGCCTTTTCGGTATTGAGCACCTTTCCGCGCAACGGCAGGATCGCCTGGTATTTGGAATCTCTTCCCTGTTTGGCACTGCCTCCGGCGGAATCCCCCTCCACCAGATACAGCTCTTTGCGGCGGGCATCCTTGGACTGTGCGCTCGCCAGCTTGCCGGACAGGATGCGTTCGCTCTTGCCCTTGCTCTTGCCCTTGCGCGCATCTTCTCTCGCCTTGCGTGCCGCCTCACGGGCGCTGCTGGCTTTGATCATCTTTCGTACCAGAGCAAACGCAATGTCCTTGTTTTCCTCCAGAAAGAAGCTCAGCTGTTCGCTGACGACACTGTCGACCGCCCCTTTGGCCTCACTGGTCCCCAGTTTGCTCTTGGTCTGTCCTTCAAACTGCAGCAGATGTTCCGGGATCGAACAGGAGAGGACGATCGTCAGTCCTTCGCGCACATCGCTTCCCTCAAAGTTCTTGTCCTTTTCCTTCAACAGCCCGTTTTTGCGGGCAAACTCGTTAAACACCTTGGTAAAGGCGTTGCGCGCACCGCTTTCATGGGTACCGCCATCTTTGGTTCGTACCATGTTGACAAAGGAAAAGATGTTTTCCTGGTATTCATCCGTATACTGAAACGCGCACTCCACCTTGATCTCGTTTACCGTCGAGCTGAAGCTGACAGCCGGATGGAACACGTGTTTGTCCGCATGCAGATAATCGATGAACGCCTCTAGGCCGTTCTCATAATGGTAGACTTCCTTGCGTACCTCTTCCTTGCGCTCATCGATGACGACCATGGTCAGCCCCTTCAGCAGGAACGCATTTTCCTGGGCCCGCTCACAGATGCTGGAATAGGAAAAGCGGGTCGTTGAAAAGATGGACGCATCCGGCAGAAACCGAACCTTCGATCCGCTCCTGCTGCGCTTTCCCACCTTTCTGAGCTTTCCGATGTGTTTGCCTCCGTCGCGAAACTCCATCTCATAGACATCTTTGCCATCACATACCGTCACGCTGACCCAGCTGCTCAGCGCATTGACCACGCTGGCACCGACACCATGCAGACCGCCGCTGGTCTTATAGCCGCCTTCACTGGTGAACTTACCGCCCGCGTGCAGTACGGTAAAGATGACCTGCAGGGTGGAGACCCCGCTGGCATGCATGCCGACCGGCATGCCGCGCCCATAGTCTTCGACGCTGACCGAGCCGTCTTTTTCCAGCACGATGGTGATCGTGTCCCCATATCCGTTCAGCGCTTCATCCATCGAGTTATCGACGATCTCCCACACCAGATGGTGCAGACCTCTGACATCCGTGGAACCGATATACATTCCCGGGCGTTTTCGGACGGCTTCCAGTCCCTCCAATATCTGTATGCTGCTTGCATCATATTGCTTCTGCGCCATACACGCACCTCTCTTCTCAAAATCAGACTAGCATATTATAACAAAAAATCGTTTTCTGTGCAGGAGAATCGCCGCGTTTTCAGAAAGAGCGGCGATCGGATGCACGCTCTGGCGCAGCTCCCATTTGAAAAACTCTTTCCAAGACGAACGAACGATGCTAAAATAAGAACGAGATTTCACAATGCACAAGGGGGAATTTCTGTGAATGACTTTTTTACGCTGCCGACGCTGGCCTGTCTGGTCATCGGTTACCTGTTGGGATCGATTCCCTTCGCCCTGGTGATCGGCAAGGTATTCTATAAGACGGATGTTCGCAATTATGGAAGTGGCAACCTCGGAGGAACGAACGCAGGACGGGTGCTCGGCGCCAAGGCCGGTGCCGCGGTCATCGCCTGCGACATCCTGAAGGTCGTCATCGCCATCGCATTCAGCGCACTGATCAGTCCCAGCGTTTCGATCTGGACCGGGCTGGCCGCGGCGATCGGACACTGCTATCCGATCTTTGCCCATTTCAAAGGAGGCAAGGCAGTCGCCACGATGTTTGGCTTTCTGCTGGCCACCAGCATCTTCACCTTTCACAACGCCTGGTATCTGATCGTGCCGCTGGTCGTCTTTTTGATCCTGCTGGTGCTCTTCAAGATGGTATCTCTTTCCAGCATGTGCGCGGCCATCGCTTCCAGCCTGTTCATCACTTATATGCAGTGGGGGCATCTGCCGATCATCGTCGCCAGCTGGATGATGAGCGCACTGATCCTCTACCGGCATCGATCCAACATCCGAAAGATCGTCCACGGTGAGGAAAACAAGATTTCCTGGCTGTAAAAAAACGTATTTTACGCAAGAACGCGTGAAATACGTTTTTTTATGACTCCTGTGGCAGGCGGTCGCCTTCCTCGGCCACGGCCTTACGCTCATTTGGTCCCTGCATGCGCAGCCGGCTACCGAATTTTATCCGGGCGATTCCCAGACACAGACGATACAGCCAGCGCAGCGGCAGCGGCAGCTCGCTCAGATCCAGATACGGCAGGACGTAGTGGTGGATCTTGTCTCGACGGATGAAGACGATCATCGTATAGAGCACCAGCATGTTCGTCATGAAATAATTCTGTACGTTGGTGATGCCGGCATCCGGATACGCCTGCCGGATCATCGTCTCCTGATATTCAAATGCGGGACGCATCATCAGCAGTGTATCGATATCCATCGCCAATACACCGTTCTTGTTCATAAAGCTGCCTTTGCGCTGAACATAATGATAGAAACGCTGCGGCATCGTAACGATCGTTTCTGCGTTCATGAACAGCTTGAAGACGGTGCAGACATCCTCAAATACCCGCCATTTGGCCGGAAATTCCACATCCTGGAAGACCTTGGCGCGATAGAGCTTCCCCCATGGATAGTTGTTGACCTTTGTATTCTTCAGCAACAGACGCAGGGCCTGCAGCTGATCGAGCACCTGATAGGAGGGCGCGATGCGGTTGAAGAAGCCAAAGCGAAACTCCATGCGGTAAAAGCACTGGACGATGTCGGCCTGTTCCTTCTGGCTCACTCGCACCATCTGTTCGACCATGTCCGGATCGATGTAGTCATCGCTGTCCACGAACATGTAATACTCTCCGCTGGCATGCGCCATCCCATAGTTGCGGGCAGCGCTGACACCTTCGTTTTCCTTACAGTAATAATGAAAGCGCGGATCCGCCTGACAGTATCGTTCACAGATCGCTCCGCTATTGTCGGTGGAACCGTCGTTCACCAGGATGATTTCCAGAGAAGCGTACGTCTGCGCCGCCATTGATTGCAGACACCGATCGATGTATCCTTCCACGTTATAGACAGGTACGATGATACTGACCATATCTTTTACCATAGTGCTTATCCTCCCTGTTCCTTCCGCTTTGATGATGCGAGCGGAAGCTTTACGACGGCTTTGAAGAGATCACCGTCGATCTCCACATGAAAACTGCCCTGCTGTGCCGCCGCAAAGCTGCGGACGATCGCCAGACCCAGCCCGCTGCCCTCCGTGCTCCGCGAGGCATCGCCGCGGACAAATCGCTCCAGGATCTCACGAGCATCAAAGCAGATCTCATGTTCACTGATGTTCTTGATGCGGACACACGCCTGCTCTTCCACGGAGAGCACGAGATATACGCGCGTATCCGGCATAGCATATTTTACACAGTTTCGGATCAAATTGTCAAAAATTCGACAGGTTTTTTCTGAATCCGCAAAAATCATCACTTCTTCCTGAAATCCTTCCATACGGATGGTCAGGCCTTTTTCCTGCAGTGCCTGCGCATGTTCAAAGACGACCTGGCGCACCAGTTCCCCCAGAGCGACCGGCTCCAGGCGCAGGTGCAGATTGCCGCTGTCGGCACGGCTCACATCAAAGAGGTCTTCCACCAGTGCCGTCAGCCGTCCGACACTGCCATCCAGCTTTTCCAGATAGGTCTGCGCAAGCGGCGCAGGCGGCTGCTGGCGCAGCAGATCCACATAACCGCGGATGCTGGTGAGCGGTGTCTTAAGATCATGTGAGACATTGGTGATGAGCTCATTCTTCATCCGCTGGGAACGGAGTTCCTCGTTCACCGCCTGTTCAAACCGCTCCCTGCTGTGAGCGAGGGCACTGCCCATACCCTCCAGAAGCGAAAACCGAACCTCCGCCTCTTTTTCGTGAAGAGAGGTCATCTGCGCAAGCGCCGCCTGATACTCCGCATGCAGCCCTACGATGCCGCATACCGCTACATAGAGGGCCCAAAGCTGACACAGACACAGCAAGGTGATCCCCACGTGCCCCTGTGCACACATACACAGCACCCACGCTCCCAGCGCGAACAGATAGAGGATCGCTCGCGGCAATAACTGCCGCAGCGAGCCCAGATGTCCCCGAAGCACGAGGACGATCAGAAAATGATCGCACACATAGCTGTGATACGGTATCTGACGATAACAGCGTATCGAAAACAGCAGACGCATCCAGCACAGCAGGGCGCACAGTCCGGCAGCGATGAACAGGACGCCCTCCACCGGGAAAGAAGGGGTGCCGGCCAGCATCCTTCCCTTTTCCTCATACAGCTGCAGGCTGATCGCCAGCACCAGCGCCACCAGCGCAAACGGCACTCGTCCTTTCGCAAACAGGGCATGTTCCTTCAGTTCCTCAAAGGAAAAACAGAAGACGAACAAGCCGGCAACGATCGCCAGGACCAGAAGGATCCCGCTTTCCCATAAAGCAAGCGATGTCTGCAGCTGCGCAGACCAGCCGTCATAAATGTAGCTCAGATAGGCCGAATTATCGGTAAATGTGAGCTCATAGGTCACATAGGCCGCTACAGGCCGGTGCAGCGCTTCGATGAAGACATCGTTGAGCTGCTGCTGAAGCGAAGGATCGCTGATGCCATAGCGTTCCATCTGCTCAGCGCTGAAGCACTGTGCATAGATCGAATGCACGCTCTGCGTCCCGCCGGGGATCGCCCACGCTGCATCTGAGCGCTGTTCGCCATTGACCGACACCGACATCTGTCCCTGCGCATCAAACACGATGCGCAGATGAAGCGCCACATTCCCGGCCGACACCGGTTGACCGGCAGCAATCTCCTCTCCCGCTCCATCCAGGATGCGGTAGTAAAACTGTGTTTCTCCTTCATTGGCCAGCTGCGCACACCGCTGATCGAGCTGATTGAAAAAATCGTCGGTCAGCACCTGCGGCAGTTCCGCATCCGGATCCAGCAGCGCAGCATGCGAACGCCCGTTGGCCATATAATACAGCAGCGCAAATGATTCGCTCAGCTGCTCTGGCAGGACATCGCTCTGGGAAGGATCCCTTTGTGACAGCTCTCGTTCCGCACACACCGCATACACACATATCCCGCTCAGAGCGATGCCGGCGATGACCAGATAAAGAAGCAGACAACGACGATGATATGACCATTTCCCCATGCTCCCACTCACCTTTCCAGCTTGTAACCAACGCCCCAGACGACCTTCAGATACTGCGGGTTGCGGGGATCCGGTTCGATCTTTTCGCGAAGATTGCGCACATGCACCATGACCGTTTCCGTGCTGACCGCTGTTTCCTTCCAGACCTGCTCATAGATCTGTGCAGCGCTGAACACTACGCCCGGAGAGGCGATCAGCAGCTCCAGGATCCCAAACTCCAAAGGAGTGACACGGATCTCTTCCCCATCCAGCAGCACCTGACGCGTCTGCACATTCAGCTCCAGTCCCCGTACGCGGTAACAGCCCTCGCTCGCGATGGGTTCCTTACGCCCGTAACGATGATAACGGCGCAACTGTGCCTGCACCCGCGCCACGAGTTCCATCGGCACGAATGGCTTGGTGACATAGTCATCCGCGCCGACATTCAGGCCGGTGATCTTATCGATGTCCTCGCTCTTCGCCGACAGAAAGATGATCGGAAGATCATAGCGTTCTCTGGCTTTCATCACCAGTGTGATCCCATCCATGACCGGCATCATCACATCGACGATCGCCAGATCAAAGGCACACGCCTCCATCTGCTGCAGCGCCTGTTCTCCATTGGCTGCACACTGCACCTCATATCCCTGGTTGCTCAGATAGATCTGCAGGATCTGTGTGATATCACTGTCATCTTCAACGACGAGTATGCGCTCCTTCATGCTTTCATCCCTCTCTCAACAGTATCATAGCGTGGAAATCTTAAAATGAACAGGTGATAAATCGAAAGAAATCCGAAAGATTTTACCATTTGGTTCTTTTCTGCGCTTTTTTTTCATATGCTGTCCTGCATCTTTCCCTGTGGGCAGCCATGGCGAACACGTGCTTGCTTCCCCATGGAAATCCATTGACAAACGAAGGGATTTCCCCTATACTATCAGCATAGAACAGCTAGGCGCTGCTAGTCATTCTTGGCTGGTGGCGCTTTTTTGAAAACCCATGAAGGAGGTACACACATGCAGAGCATCACAAGTCTTTACGGATCGATGGTCTTCAACGATCAGACGATGAAAAAGCGGCTGTCCGCAGATGTCTACGACCGCTATCACCAGTGCCTGAAAGAGGGCAGCGAGCTCTCAGAGGCCGATGCGGATGTCATCGCCAACGAAATGAAGGAATGGGCGGTCGAGCTCGGCGCCACCCATTACACCCACTGGTTCCAGCCGATGACCGGCATCACCGCCGAAAAGCATGACAGCTTTATCGAACCGGATGGTGACAGTGTCATCATGAAGCTGTCCGGCAAAGAGCTGATCAAAGGCGAAGCCGATGCCTCCAGCTTTCCAAACGGAGGCCTGCGTTCCACCTTTGAGGCGCGAGGCTATACCGCCTGGGACATGAGCAGCTATGCCTTCATCAAGGACGGTACGCTCTGCATTCCGACCGTCTTTCTCTCTTACGGCGGAGAATCCCTGGATAAAAAGACGCCGCTGCTGAAATCCGAAGAGCTCATCGAAAAGCAGGCAAAACGGCTGCTGCACCTGTTGGGAAAGGACGTAAACAGCGTCATCACCACGGTCGGAGCAGAACAGGAATACTTTCTGATCGATAAGCAGATGTATCAAAAACGCAAAGACCTCGTCTATACCGGACGTACGCTGTTTGGCAACCGCCCGCCAAAGACACAGGAGCTGGACGATCACTATTTCGGCGTCATCAAGCCAAGAGTGCTCGCCTTCATGAAAGAGCTCAATGAGGAATGCTGGAAGCTGGGCATTCCGGCAAAGACGCAGCACAATGAAGTGGCGCCCTGCCAGCACGAGCTGGCGCCGATCTACACGCTGACCAACCGCGCCTGCGATCAAAATCAGATCGTGATGGAGCTGATGAAGAAGATCGCCGACAAGCATGACCTGGTCTGCCTGCTGCATGAAAAGCCGTTTGACGGCATCAACGGCAGCGGCAAGCACAACAACTGGTCAATGTCAGCCGATGGAGAGAACCTGCTTTCTCCAAAAGGCAGCGACGAGCAGTTCCTGCTGTTTCTGAGCGCTGTCCTGCAGGCCGTGGACGAATATCCGGAACTGCTGCGCGTTGCGGCCGCCAGTGCCGGAAACGATCATCGTCTGGGCGGTCATGAGGCCCCGCCGGCGGTGCTGAGCGTCTTCATCGGCGACGATCTGGAACATCGCATCCAGAACTTCATCTACAACAAGAAAAAGGAAAGCAGCACCAACGCCAGCTTAAACGTGGAGGTCCACAGCCTGCCGAAATTTTTCCAGGATACCAGCGACCGCAACCGCACCTCCCCTTTTGCCTTCACCGGCAATAAATTTGAATTCCGCATGCTGGGCTCTTCACAGTCCATCGCCTGCAGCAACATCAACCTCAACACGGCGGTGGCAGATGTGCTGTGCCGTTTCGCCGATCAGCTCGAGGCGAGCAGCGAAGATCTGAGCACAGCGATCCGCAGGGTCGTACAGACGGCCTATGAACAGCACAAGCGCATCATCTTCAACGGAGATGGCTACGCAAAGGAATGGATCGATGAAGCAGAGCGCCGCGGTCTGCTCAATCTGCCGACGACGGCTGACACCCTGCCATGTTATCTCAATCAGAAGAACATCGCGCTGTTTGAGCGGCATAAGATCTTCACTGCCGCAGAGCTGCGCGGCCGCTATGAGATCCTGCTGGAAAACTACAACAATGTCAACAGCATCGAAGCCTATACGATGCTGAGCATCGTGCGCAAGCAGATCCTGCCAAGCGTGATGGAATATACCCGCTTTCTCAGCGAGACCATCTCCGCCAAAAAAGCGGCGATCGCTTCCATCGACACCAGCTGTGAGGAAGACCTGCTCATCCAGTTGCAGGACATTTACGTCCGCGCTTATCACAAGACGAAAAAGCTCAGCGACGCAATGGAAGAAAGCGGAAAGGAAGACAAGCAGCAGGAAGCGTACTATTTCAAGGAGGTCGTCTTACCGCTCATGGAAGATCTGCGTGTGGACTGTGACCTTCTGGAGACCTTTGTCGCAAAGGAGTTCTGGAAATTCCCGACCTACGGCGACATTCTCTATTACAAATAACAGTGGACGAAAAGGGCTGCGCCGATCGAGCATGGCCCTTCTTTCATCTGTGCATGCATCAGAAAGGAGCGCAGATCCTATGGAACAGGCAGCATTCGACATCCGCCTCTTTGATCATCCAAATGAGTGGCGACACATACGCATGGAAGTATTCCAGAAGGAACAGGGATTTCAAAACGAGTTTGATGCACTGGATGCACAGGCCCTGCATCTGTGCGCCTATCACAACGAAGAAGCCATCGGCTGTCTGCGTCTGTACAGTGAAGATTCCACAAAAAAACACTGGCATCTGGGACGACTGGCCGTTCTGGCTCCCTGGCGGCATTTGCATGTGGCCACCACGCTGCTGCAGGCAGCGAAACAGCTGCTCACGGAAGCAGGCGCATCCACGATCACGCTGGACGCACAAAGCCATCTGCAGGCATTCTATGAACGATCCGGCTACTCGGTCTGCGGACCAACGTTCCATGAGGAACACGTGCTGCATGTTCCGATGCGCACATACCTGGGAGAGCCGCGGACATGCTGATCCAGATCGTATTCGGTTTCCTGCTCCTGCAGCTGGACCTGCTGCTGTGGGGTCTTTTGTGCTTCCTCGCACTGCTGGCCATCTGCCGCATCCAAAAGAAGCAGGATCTCTCTTCCGCGCTGCGTACCTGCAGCCGCAGACAGGCGCTTCTCGCACTGCTGTGCTGTGAGATCGTTCACCTCCCGCTGACCCTCGTCCTGCTCATGCTTTATCATCGCATCCGCATGGATGCGACCGCGACAGGGATCGTCGCTCTCTTATGCCTGATCCTGCTGTTGCTTCGCTGCTTCACTCTCATCCGCTACCTGCCTGCTCTTCAGAAAGAGCTTTGATGCGGAATCGGCACGCCCGCATGGAACAAAAAGAACTGTAACGCCAAATGGACATCCATCCATGCGTTACAGTTCTTTTTTAACCGCCGATCAAAAAGTCCAGAATGTTCATGCCAGCCTCTGTATCCGCACGATACAGTTCCGTATACCCACACTGCGAACAGCTGATCGTGATGAACTTTTTGTTCTGCACGTCAAACAGCTTGGCGAAGTTGCCGCCGGTCGCCTGAAACTGATCGCTGACATAGTCGTGGCATCCACATTTCGGACAGATAAACTGCCGTTGTTCCATACCATTTCCCTCCTGTATTCAGTATACCATAAAGAATACAGACATTCACTAACGGTTTTGAATGTGCGAGACATTCTTCACTGCGATCTCGATCATCCCATCGCGCTCATGGGTGATGGCCAGCTTGTCGCCCTCTTCCATGTATTCGACCGGAAATGCCAGCTCCACACCGGTGTCGGTCTTGATCCGCTGCATCGCCAGCGATCGTCGCACTTTCACCTGCTCCAGCGGAAGCATCTCACGGATGCCTTCCTGCTTCATCCGCATGCAGAACTCATCCGCCGCATAAGGCACCTCCGCGAAGATCTCCTCGGCCAGATCGCTCACGCTGAGCTCTTCCTGTTCCTCCACATGAGACTTGGTCACCTGCTTCATCCGCGTAAGGGCCTGTGTGGTATCCATCTCATATTTCTCGCTGAGTCCGCGCACATTCTCCTCCATCACCCGATGGATCTCATCATAGGAAGGGGACGGCTGCACCTGTAAAAAGTGCTCGCTGAGCACGTAGCCGCGATCGCTTCGCTGTTCCAGCACGTGCAGCGTATGATCTCCCAGAGAAAGTGTAAAGCCAAAGTCATCTTTCAGCAATGTCTGCGAAAGAAAACGAGTCGGTGCATACACAGCCTGCTGGCGGTCGTCGAGGATGCAGTGATAGCCGCTTCGATAGCTCTGATCCAGCAGGACCAGATGATGTGCCTCCTCATAGGCAGCCAGTGCGATGACCAGTGCGGAAGGCGCAAAGCGATTGCACTCGCGCTTACAGTCATAATAACGCTGTGCAATGCATGCCGACAACTCTTCAAAGCTCTGTTCCCCCTGTTGAAAGAGACGGAGCTGTTCACTGATCCAGGCATTGACCGCCAGCGTGCCCTCCTTGCGGCGGTTGGCAGAAAACAGCTTTTCCAGCTTCGTGAAGAGGAAGCGGCGCTCCTCCTCTCCCAGCACCTGCCTGCGTTCTCCACCGATGAGCAATCGCTCTCCGCTGTCCATGATATAGCTGCTGATCTGTTTGATCTCTATCATCCTATCGCTCCTTTTATGTCTTTATGCTTTAGTGTATCACGTTCCCTTTTTCCATTCAACCACCCACTGCCCAGCTGTTTCTTTTCCGTCTGCATACGATGGAAAGAAAGGAGGAATCGCATGGCTAAGATCATCGTTTACAACGTAAGCTCGCAGGCGCTGGAAGTATACCACCGTTCCGAAAGCGAAACGATGCCGTATGTCTACGGCAATACGATGAAAGTCAAAGAATTCCGCGGATCGAGCGCTTCCAGCGTCCTGTGGACGACCAATGCCGCAATGGAGAGCTGGAATGTGACCCGGCGTTCATTCAACGCACCGATCCCGATGCGCTATGCGTTCAAACGCATCTGGGAGGGCGGACACGGACAACAGTCGCAGCACTATGCCGGCGTTGCCTTTGACTGCGGACAGGCCCTCTCCAGCAGCGAACGAAACCGTCTCTGGCGCACGTCCAACAACCTGGGCGTATGGTCCTATGTCGAACCGCAGAATCTGACACCGACCTGGGTACACCTGGATAAGCGCTATGGTACCCCTGCCTGCAGCGCCGGTTATCCGACCCTGCGAAACGGAAGCCGCGGCATCTATGTGCTCGTGTTACAGGATGCACTCAATGCCCTGGGCTATTCCACAAGAACACTGGACGGCGCGTTTGGTCCCAACACAAGAAGCGCACTGCTGTCCTTTCAGCGAAACAACGGTCTGAATGCGGACGGCATCTGTGGCTGCTGCAGCTGGCGACGCATCGTTTCAGAAGCGGTCGGCATCGGCAGGACCGCTTCCGTCATCGATCCGTAACCGATTGACTTTTATTTCGGATTCTGCTATTGTTCATCAATGGGCGGGTGTACGAATATTCTGGCACGCGCAGCACACAGGAAGAAAAAGCAGCATGTCTTTTTCTTCTTTTTGCGTGCATCACCATGTGATGACCGTCTGTGCGACCCTTTGTACGAAGGCGTCGTCATGTTCGATGAACACCATCGTCATCGGCTGACGCACCAGCAGTTCCTCCAACTGCATGCGGGAAAACACGTCGATGTAGTTGAGCGGTTCATCCCACAGATACAGATGTGCCTTCTCGCTCAGGCTGGCAGCGATCAGCACTTTTTTGCGCTGTCCTTCGCTGTAGGTCTCCATCGGACGCGTAAACATCTCCCGTTCAAAGGCAAGCTTGCGCAGGATGCTCTTGAACAGCGATTCGTCCAGATGGTGTTCCTCACACAGAGCATTGAGCGATCCCTTCAGGAACGAAGTATCCTGTGGCACACAGGAAATCTTCAGCCCCTGTTCCATCACAAGGGTTCCCTCACTGACCTTCTGATTGCCCAGCAGCAGCTGAAAGAGCGTGCTCTTCCCACTGCCGTTGGCCCCCTGCAGCGCTGTGCGCTCGCCCCGCCGAATCACAAAGCTGAGATGCGAAAACACCGGTCGTGTCCCATAACAGAAAGCGATATCCGATGCCTGAACGACCAGTTCTCTGACAGGGACCAGCGGATGGAGCTTCAGCGTTTCCATCTCCTGTTCATCCCGCAGAAGGCCTTTGCGCTCTTCGATCCCGCGCTCCATCCGGCGCTCCAGGTTCTTGGCGCGCTTCATCATCTTCGCAGACTTGTGACCGATGTAGCCGCGGTCCAGCTTCGCCCCCTTTTTTCCGTGATTGTATTTGCTGGCTTCCACCTGAAACGACCAACCGGTGCTCGCCTGCTTTGCGCGTTGCAGCTGGGCGATCTCTTTTTTCAGCTGTACATTGCGGCTTCGCTCCTGTTGCAGACGCCGGTTCCGGTTTTCCCACCAGCTGCTGAAATTGCCCCGTTCACAGTACATGCCGGAGGGTTCGATCGCCATCACATGGTCGATGCAGCCATCCAAAAACACACGGTCGTGCGAAACGAGAAGAAAACCGTCCTTGTTTCGCAGATAATCCGCAACACAGCTGCGTCCGTGACGATCGAGATGATTGGTCGGCTCATCGATCAGCAGATAGCCTTCCTCCATGGAAAACAGGATGGCCAGCTGCAGCTTCACCTGCTCTCCTTTGCTGAGCGTTTCATAAGAACGCTCCAGAATATCTTCCGCCAGCTCCAGCTGCTGCAGCTCCATCACGATACGCCATCGCTGCGGCTGAAGAGAAGCAGCGATCGAGGCACAGCTGCCGCAGGTATCGGCATTCAGAAACGGAAAATAGCGCATCGATTCCTGCGTGCGGATCGCTCCCTGAGCATCCAGCTCTTTCACCAGCAGTTTCAGCAGCGTCGTCTTTCCCTGCCCATTGCGGGCCACCAGCCCCAGCCGCCAGGCCGTATCAAAATGAATGCTGACATCTTCAAATACCGGATCGCTCGCATTGTCATAACCAAATGACAGATGACGGATCTCAACGATCGACATTCCATTCACTCCCTTCCATAAAAAAACAGATGTACAGAAAAATCATTCTGCACATCTGCTTTCCTATCAAAAACAAGGATGAAACCCAACGAGAACGATCTTCCTGCACGGCGCACAGAAAAAAGACCTCCCGTCTCATTTCCATGCATATGTCAACAGCAAGAAATTCTCTTCATCCTTTCACCTCATTCTTTCGCTTATCAATTTATCACATCCGAAGATCGCTGTCAAATCCCGCTGATGAAAAAACCGGCGATCTTAGGGTAAGGATGCACTTTACGCGTATAAGAGAAACTGAGGAGGAATCCATATGATATTATATCTGAATTATGAATGGAACAGCAGCTGTGTCTGCATCAGCACCGACCACGGAAAAGAGTATCGCCCTTGTCGTTCGGTCAGCGCCTTTCTCAACAAACGCTGTCAGCAGGAAGGCTCCACCCTGAAGGGACGTCGGGAAGCATTTGCCCAGATCATGACGGCACGCAAGCATATACCGATCCTTACATCGATCCGTCGCCGGGAGCTCTTCATGCCTTTTGGACCGTGCAGCAGCCCGGATGCCATCTGGATCAATCTGGGAGCCGTCAGCGACTATCATCCGATGGAAAGTGAGACCTGCATCACCTTCGTCAACGGAGAGCACCTGACGATCCCCTACCGTTACAGCGTCGTCAGGCGACAGATGGAACGCAGCCGCCTGTACATCGACTTTCTGAGCTGAAGGGACCTGTACAATCGAGTAGAGGCTAATTTCTAGCCCCTCTCACACCACCGTACGTGCCGTTCGGCATACGGCGGTTCCATTCAAATAGTAATCTACACAACTGATGAGTCCTCGCTTTGCGAGGATTTCTTTTGTTATTCGACGTAATCCTGTTGTCTTTGCTACGGCCTGATAGTGGTCTCCGAATGCGACCGTCTTCTTGGCCATCCATTCTGGTACTCCCAGCTTCCGCAGTCCCCACATTCGCTTTGCTCTCACCTTCCATTGTTTCCATATGATGATTCGCATTCGCGTTCGCAACCATCCATCGATTTTGGTCAGCACTGTTTTCATGCTTCCGATTCGAAAGTAGTTTATCCATCCGCGTATCACCCAGTTCAGTCGTTGAATACGTACCGTCATATTCACTGACTGACTCCTTTTGGTTAATTGCTTCAGTGCTCTTTGAAATCTCTTCACCGAATCTTGGTGAGGTCTGGCTTTCCACTCCTCTTTGTCTTTCCAGAATCCGAATCCGAGGTATTTCAGCTTGTTTGGTGTCGTCACCTTCGTTTTGGTCACGTTCACCTTCAGTCCTAACCTCTTCTCGATCCATCGGGTAATCGTGTTCATCACTCGGTTGGCAGCTGCACTGCTCCTTACCGTGATGACACAATCATCCGCGTATCTTACAAAGTTCAATCCTCGGGCTTCCAGTTCCTTGTCGAGTTCATTAAGCATGATATTGCTCAACAGTGGAGATAGATTTCCTCCTTGTGGGGTTCCCTTGGTCGTCTCCTCATATTTCCCTTTTACCATCACACCCGCATTCAAATATTTGCGGATCAGCGATTCCGTATCAGGGTCATGGATCATTTTCCCAACCAAGGTCATCAGTTTATCCTGTGGCACGTTATCGAAGAACTTCTCCAGATCGATATCTACAATGTAGGTATATCCATCATTGAAATATTCAAGAAGTTCTATAACTGCCTGCTGGGCCCTTCGTCCCGGTCTGAACCCGTAGCTATGCTCACTGAAATGTGGCTCTACTATAGGCGTTAGCTTCTGTACGACGGCCTGTTCGATGATTCGGTCAACCACTGTAGGAATCCCCAGATTTCGTACCCCGCCATTTGGCTTGGGTATTTCTACTCTTCGCACAGGTTGCGGTTTATACTTTCTTCTGCGAATCTTATCTTTGATGGTTGCCCAGTTTTCTCTGAGATATTCGTCAATTTCGTCCATGCCGATGCCGTCGATTCCACTTGCCCCTTTATTGGCTTTTACCTTCTTGTAGGCAAGCATCATATTGTCTCGGCTCAGAATTTCCTCTAACAGTTGTGACATTCCCGTCTCCTCCTCTCGCTTTGCTTCGTGCCCTCTTTTCCTACCTCCTGTGGAAGTTTCATTCCGTTACGTCTTCACTACTTCTTCCTCGTCGGATATGGACATTGACATTCACAAGTGATTCAACACTTTGAATCGTCCGCTCCTTCGCTCCATCCCCATTACAGGGACTTCCTCACTACTACGACCGGAACTGACTTCTTGTGGCAGACCTTTTTCGACCGATGGGTACCGTCACTGCTTCTAAAGATATCGGACTTCCATCGTCCACAAGACCTCGCGGGATAAGTCGTCAGTCTTTCCTCGTCTACCTACTTGATCTACGCATACGAGTTACGGTTGCCTTTTTGGACTTCGTGACTTTGGGCCCACTCATCCTCCGTATACGCCTTGGTATCAAGTTCCTGTTCGTTAGGCTACGATTTCGCTATCCCTTCTTCTCGCCT
>DWYK01000178.1 GCA_019118705.1 Candidatus Merdibacter merdigallinarum
ATCACGCAGTTGCAATACAAGAATATTGACCCTAAAGGGTGCCTATTTGCTACAGAGCAGATAAGGCTGGCACTGGATAAATTGCAACCGGGCCAGTGTAAAAACAAAGAATTGGAAGCGCTTTTTAAGCAAATCGTTTCCAAAGTTCTTATGGACAAAAACGGAGCCATACAGCTAAAACTGAAAAATGGGCAGATACTGTAGGGGGTGTATTATGGCAAAACCTGCATTGGAAAAAAGCGTCCGCGAAATCGCGGCAGACCCGCGCCTGACACAGCGCAGCCAAAAGCGCCTGCGCGTGGCCGCCTACTGCCGCGTCAGCACCGAGCTGGAAGAACAGGAAAGCAGCTTTGAAGGGCAGGTGAGCTATTACACCGACAAGATCGAGAGCAACCCGGAATGGGAGATGGCTGGGATTTACGCTGACCACGGCATCAGCGGCGTCAAGGACACCACAAGACCCGGTTTTATGCAGATGATCGAGGATTGCAAACAACACAAGATCGACATGATCCTTACAAAGTCGCTGAGCCGGTTCTCCCGCAATACGCTGGACAGCATCCGCTATATCCGGCTGCTCAAAAGCCTGGGCGTGGTCATCGTGTTCGAAAAAGAAGGTCTCAACACGGGCGAATTGGGCAGCGAGATTTACCTGACCTGGTTCTCCGCCTTTGCCCAGGCTGAGAGCGAATCCCTGAGCCAGAATGTCACCATGGGTAAGCGCAGGCTGTACAAAGAAGGCAAATGCTCCTTCCAGTACAAACATTTCATCGGCTACCGCCGCGGCGCAGATGGGCAGCCGGAAGTTGACCCGGAGGGGGCCAAAACGATCGAGCATATCTACTACGGTTTTCTGGCGGGCAAGACCCCAGCTCAACTCAAAACTGAACTGGAGCAGAAAAACATCCGCTCGCCTAGCGGGAATGCTACTTGGTCAAAGGCCACCATCCAGAACATCCTGCGCAATGAAAAATACGCCGGAGATGTGCTGCTGCAAAAAACCTTTACCGCAGACTTCCTGACCAAAAAGGTCAAAAAGAACCGCGGTGAACTGGCACAATATTATGTGACGGACAACCATCCGGCTATTATTCCGCGGGAGATATTCCAGCAGGTACAACTGGAACTGGCCCGGCGCAGCAGCCGTCCCAAAATCTCGCAGCGCAAAAGCAAAACGGAACAGGGCAAGTACACAAGCAAGTTCGCACTTTCGGAGCGTCTGGTCTGCGGTGAATGCGGCTGTATGTACCGCCGCACCCAGTGGGTCAAGCGTGACGGCACAAAAGAACACGTCTGGCGCTGCATCAATCGTCTGGAGTGCGGAAAAAAGTACTGCAAGCATTCGCCCAGCATGAAAGAACCAGAACTTCAAAAAATGATCATGGATACGATTCGACCGATGTTCACTGACAGTGAGCGGGTCAGGGCAGCTCTAATAGATGTGGAACGCAAAATCGCCTTGCAGGCTGCCGACCAACAAAATGCGGCGGCTGTCATTACCCGTATCCAGGAAATCGACCAGGCCATGTCCAACCTGTTGCTGCTCGTCAGCCACAGCGCGGACAGCAGTATCTATTATGAAAAATTCAAACAATTGAGCAAAGAAAAATCCAATCTACAAGCACAGCTGAAAGTCGTAGGGCAGGCCGTGCAGCAGGACGAAGAACGAAAGCGTCAACTGCAAACGATTCTGGACACGATCGAGCATACTGCCATTGAAGTTAACGAATACGATGACGATCTCGTTCGCAGAATCATCGAAAAGATTACGGTGATGCCGGACGGACAACTGACCATACGCTTCAAAAGTGGTCTTCAAGCGTGATCGATCACAAAAACAAATTGAAACTAGCAAGCCGATTCGAAATAATCGGTTTGTACTTGTTTCAGCCTTGCCGTATAATCAACATAGAAGGAGTTGAGTCCTTTACACACTCGCTGAAAGGTTCGCTGGATGACCAGTGAAAACGGCCAAACAACACAAAATGACTGGTCGATTTTACTGTCGACCAGTTTTTTGTTGTTATATCGCCGGAAATCGGCGCTTTTGAGCCTGCTTTATGCAGGCTTTTTTTATTACTGTCACCCCGGATTTAGGGTGGTTTTGGCTGCGGATTTGCATTTGGAAGATCGCCAGGCATCCTAAATCAGAGAATGCGATGGTATCTTTTCGGTTTTTGAGCCAAAAATCCCAGCAGAAGTATAGAAAATTTTCCCGCCGAATTTTGTTGGTTCTGCCGAAATTTGAGGAACGTAAAAAAACGATTCGTTCTAACGTCTGTCTTTATTAATGCCTGGTGTCTGGCGTCCGCTGGATACTGGGCTTTTTTGTTTGATTCGCTTCCTCCCCGGCTGGGAAACCCAAGTCTTGTAGATAAATTGAGCTCCATTCCACACAAAGAAAGTGAGGCTCTACATGATCATTGCCATCGACCACGGCTACGCAGAGACGTGTAAGTCCGGTTCGGAGGGGAGTTCTTGGAAACCTGCCGCAGTAATGCGGTAAGGCGCTAGATGCTTCCTGCGCAGCTATGCCGGCGTCTGCCTGCAAGGTCTGGTCATTGCGCTGGCCCGCATAGTGTTTTCGGCGCTTTCCACTAGCGCGCCAGCGGGCGACCCCAACGCCAGCGCCATCACGGCGGTGTAGTCGTATGTGGACGAAATGGCGTTCAACCCGCTGGTGCTGGTCAGGGCCGCCAAGGGGTGCGATAGGATCGTCAAGGAGATCATGTGGCTGTAGTCGTGAAAAATACTTCTTAAAATTATTCGTTGATTTATGCACAAGAATCTGCTATACTAATTGGCAGAAAGGTTGGTGTCTTCCATGCCGAATATCAAACCGATCTCCGATCTGCGCAATTACAATGAAGTCCTGCGGGATGTCACGGCCGGGGAACCGGTTTTTCTGACCAAAAACGGACGCGGCCGCTATGCTGTGGTGGACATCCAGGAGTACGAGAAAAGCCAAGCAATGGTCAAACTGCTGACCGAACTGGCCTGCGGCGTGCGCTCCGGGCAGGAAGAAGGCTGGCTCGCACTGGACGATGTGGAAAAGACGCTGTTGGGGTGAAGTATGGCAAAGGTACAGATCTCCCCGTTGGCGCAGCAGGACCTGCTGAATATCCGCCAGTATATTGAAACCGAACTGGCCAATCCCGTTGCCGCCCACCGCACGATGGAGCGTATGCTGAAAGCGATTCGACAGTTGGAACAATTTCCTCTATCTGGAGCGCCCTTGCAGTATAATGGCTCGGACACAGGGTATCGCTATGTGACCAGCGGCAACTATGTGGCGTTCTATATTGGTACGCGCAGCACTGTACAGGTGGTGCGCGTGCTATACGGCCGCCGTGATACGATCCGTATTTTGTTGGGGCACTCGTTCCAGCAAGACGAACCAGAAGAAGATACAGAATAAACCGCTGGGGCAGCCGATAACGGCTGCCCCTTTTCTATTGGAATTGGAGATGATGCCCTACCACTGTATTTTAGCCCTTTTATATCATGTCTCGCCTACTAATCAAAGCGAATAAACATGTCAATATCGATAACGTTTAGATTTAGAACTGCTTAGGTTCGGCATTCACCTTTTCCATCTGCCTGAGCTCCGGCAATACGGTGGCCAGCATCGCGAAGAAGCAGGCGCAGCCGCCGAGGACGTTGGAGACGGGTTCGGCCATAAACACGCCATCGGTGCCCATGCCAAGCGCATAGGGCAAAAGATAGGTCAGCGGAACAACAATAAACACCTTGCGCAGCAGGGAGAAAAACACCGCCTGCCGGTGTTTGTTCAGCGATTTGAAGGTCGTCTGCCCGACGTACTGCAGCACCATAAAGATGAAGGTGGAGAAATACAGTTTCATGGCCGGAATCGTATCGGCCAGCAGGGCTTCATCGCTGCTGAAAACGGCAATGAGCACACGCGGGGCCAGCAAGATCACAAGCCAGATTGCCAGCGTATAGGCGACGGCCAGCAGCGCCATTGTGATACAGGCTTTCTTGACCTTGTGCGCGCGGCGCGCGCCGTAGTTGTAGCTGATAACCGGGGAAGAACCGTCGGTGATGGCGCTGAG
>DWYK01000179.1 GCA_019118705.1 Candidatus Merdibacter merdigallinarum
CGATTTGCCAAATGCAAAAAACGAAAATGGGGTTCGACATCTTCCCATTTGGTTCCTTCGGGGAAGGAAAAATTGATTTGCCTTAGAAAAGGAACATAAAGAACACGTCGGCAAACACTGGGCTCAAGCGCATAAATACGGGGATCTATTTTGGCACTACTGACCGTACTGCGAGAAGGAAACAGTGAGTCAAACAATTCTTCGTCATGCCAAGATTCAAATGTGTTGTTTCCCATATCATAGATTCTAGGCATAGTGAAGATGGCTTCGGGAATTTCATTCTCTTCTTGTAAGCGTTCGGACAAAATCTCCACAAATCGCGGCATCAGCCAATCGTCACTATCCAAAAAAGTAACAAAATCCGTCTGAACATCCTGTAAACCGCGATTTCGCGCGGCGCCAAGACCGCGATTTTCCTGTTCAATATACTGGAATAAATCGGGGTGACTATCCGCATATTTTTGCGCGATTTGGCCAGTGGCATCCGTTGAACCATCGTTTACGATAATGACCTTATGAGCCATCAGGGTTTGGTACAGCAGGCTGTCCAGACATTGCTCCAAAAAACGCTCAACATTATAAGCGGGCACAATGATGGTCAGAAACGCATTATTCATATTTCTTTCTCCTTACACTTCATTTTGAAATACATACTGTTTTAACCGCTTATCCTTCCGGCTTTTCAAATACCCGATGATCCAATACCCCCAAAAGTTTGTGGCGCGCAGGATGCGGATGGGGTTGCTGGCAATGGCCGCATAGTACTGCGGGTATTCGGTTTTCAGCAGCCGGTCAAACGCTTTCAGCTCTTGCTTTTGCCCGTGTGTTCGGTCCAGCGCAAAAAAGATCAGGTACTGCATATGGCAGCAGCCCAGCAGCCTGGGGTAAAACAGGTCGTGCTTCTGCGGGCTGGTCAGGCTTTCCTTCTCGTACCGCAGCAGGGTGGTCACCATTTTCAGGTGGTCGCGGTAGTGCTTGCGTATCCCCTCCACGCTCATGCTTTGCCCGCCGCGCGAAAGCCGGTAACAATAGACCGGCAGGGGATAGAACGCAACGGTCTCGCAAAAGTTACAGGTTTTCAGCACGAACTCCACATCGGTATAAAAGCAGTGCTCCGTGATCTGGATCGGGTTATCTTGCAGGACTGAAGTCTTTACGCACCAGGCGTGCATGGCCGGCGCCAGGTCTTTCAGCTCGCTTAGCGGTACGACCTCGCCCGGCGGGTGGCCTGGCTGTTCGCCTTCCAGCTTTAGGACTGCCCCGGTCTCGTGCTCAAACTTGATAAAAGGGCTGTAAACTGCGTCCGCATTGCACCTTTCCAAAAACTGGACAAAATCATCCAGGTTTTCCGCCGAGAAATAATCATCGCCGTCCAGCTGTTTGAAATATTTCCCCCGGGCCTCTTTCATTCCGGCGTTCAGCGTGGAACCCCAGCCGCCGTTTTCCTTGTTGAGCAGCCGCACCGCGCCCGGGTATGCGCGCGCATAGGCTTCGGCTATTTTTGGGGTGTCGTCGGTCGAACCATCGTTCACGACCATAACGTCCAGCCTTTCCAGACATTTGGAATGAAGCAGCGGCTCCAGGCACTCTTTTAGCGTTTCGGCAACATTGTAAGCTGCGATAGAAATCGAAAGGATCTTGTCTGCCATACTCTGTTCCTTAACTGTTTTTTATTAGGGCGGCGTTTATCCCAACCGCTTCAGCCACGCGCCCAGCGCGCCGTACCAGCCGTGCTTTGCCAGTTCCGCGTACAGCTTGCTGCGCCCGCCGATGCCCGAGGGCAGGTGCGTGAACCGCGCATGGCGTTCCGCATCGGCCAGAAATTCCGCAATGTATTGGCGGCGCACAGCTGCGTTCGGCGCATACTGGGCGATATACCGCAGCACCGCAATGATCTTTCCATAGGCCCAGCGGTCGTACCAGAGCCGTTCGTCTGCGGCCATCTCCTGCGGCGCGAACAACGGCTTTTGCAGCTGCCACAGCTTGCTTTCGTCCCGGCAGATGCCCTCGTAAAAGCGGTGGGTGGCCGAATCGTCGTTCGCGCGGTAGTGGTACAAAAGCTCCGGGCAGGCCGCGAGGACATCGCATTTTTGCAGGCAGGCCGCCACAAAGGCGGCGTCCTCGCCGCGCCGCATGGCCGGGTCAAACCTTGGGCCAGTGGGCAGAAGCAGCTCCCGCCGGTACAGCTTGTTGATTGCATAATTCGTGTAAGCCAGCTGCGCATAGCGTGAGGGGCGCAGCCGCATCTCGCTGCGGGTAAACCGCTCCGCGGGCGGGGAGAAGGGGGCACCGTCCGCTACGCCGCACAGGGCGATCTGCGCATCCCCGATGCACGCATACAGCCGCTGCAAAAACGCCGGCTCGACCCAGTCGTCCGCATCGACAAAAGCCAGAAACGCCCCCCGGGCGACCTCGATGCCGGTGTTCCGCGCGGCCGAAACGCCCTGATTTTCCTGGTGGAGGGCCCGGATACGGCTGTCCTTTTGCGCGAAGGCCTCGCAGAGGCGGGGGCATTCGTCCGGGCTGCCGTCGTCGACCAAAAGCAGCTCGAAGTCCGAGAACGTCTGCGCCAAAAGGCTGTTGACGCAGTCGGCCAGATACTCCTGCGCCCGGTACACCGGTACGATCACACTGATGCGCGGCGCTGCCGTGACCCCCACCCCCAAACGAGCAAAATAAAATCCACTACGGAACGTGAATTTTGTTGTGTGCTTGCGTCTCTCAGCACATTAGCATTTCCATGCGCTCTATTATACATCAAATCGTACTTTCCCGCAAGGCGTTTGACGCATTTTGGAAAAGTGCCTGCTAGCACAAGGCACCGGTACGAGAATATCTGGCTAAACCATTCCGCGCACCCATGGTCTTTCTTGCGGGATTCTCCGCTCTCATCCACTACGGTATTCACGTTATGTTGTGCGCGCCTTCCAACAAAACCGGCACACCCCGCCAGCCAAGGGCCGCGCAGGGGTGTGCCGTTCGTTTTCCCAGCCGAACCAGGCCGTCCCGGTGGGGCGGCCTGAAATTCTAAAGGTGGAGAAATACAGTTTCATGGCCGGGATCGTATCGGCCAGCAGGGCTTCGTCGCTGCTGAAAACGGCAATGAGCACACGCGGGGCCAGCAAGATCACGAGCCAGATTGCCAGCGTATAGGCGACGGCCAGCAGCGCCATTGTGATACAGGCTTTCTTGACCTTGTGCGCGCGGCGCGCGCCGTAGTTGTAGCTGATAACCGGGGAAGAACCGTCGGTGATGGCGCTGAG
>DWYK01000180.1 GCA_019118705.1 Candidatus Merdibacter merdigallinarum
CGCGATTTTCGCGACATGCGTGAGCATGCGTCCGATTGAAGAAAGGCTTGACGGCCGGTGTCCATAGGTGCTCAACGCGGGGTTGGCACATTGGCATGAGGGCCTCGGTCGGAACACGACGTTCGCCTTGCTTGCCGGTTGCGTGCGCCTACGCGGGATACTGCGGGAATGCGTGCGGCCGCGCGTGCTCATTTTATGGGAGCGCATTCCTCGGTCCGCACCTAGCGGCTGAGCCTCGGTCGCATGTCCGAAAACCCGAGTGATGCGCGCCGTCCCGCATCTTGCTTCATGCTGGTTGTGCCGGATGGAGCCGTCGAAGGGAGCCGCTGCGTACGCGTTTCCAGCTGTGTTCATGGCTGCATCCTTTCGTGCGCTTCGACTGCATCCGGCATCTCAAATCCTATGGCCGACCTGCGTTGAAAGTCCCATAAGGGCGCATGGGAAAACTCTGAAGAACGACTTAAAAAAGCCTTAAAAAGGCGATCGACCGTTCAGGTCGCCATTGCGGGCATGGTAGGATTCTCGCTATGGCGGACGTTAGACATATCCTTGTTTGCGATGATGAGCGCGAAGTCGCTGATCTCGTTTCGCACTTGCTTGAGCGCGAGGGTTTCTCGGTACGTGCATGCTATGCGGGCGAAGAGGCGCTGCAGTTGCTTTCGGCCGGTTCGTTCGACTTGGCGGTCCTGGATATCATGATGCCGGGCATGGACGGATTTGAGGTTTGCCGTCGCCTGCGTGCCATGGCGGATGTTCGCGTCGCCGAGACGCCGGTGATCTTCCTTTCGGCCAAAGGCGAGGAGTTCGACAAGGTCCTGGGCTTCACCATCGGAGCCGATGATTATGTGACCAAGCCGTTCAAGTCGCGCGAGCTGGTCGTGCGTGTGAAGGCACGGCTGCGTCATCGGCGCGGGCAGCAGCCGACTCCGAATGCGTTGAGCGTTCGCGGCATCGAGTTGGACGAGGCGAGCCATTCCGTCCGCCTGCACGACGAGCCGCTGTCTTTGTCCCCCAAAGAATTCGATTGTCTCGCGGAGCTGTTGCGCGCAAACGGCTCTCCCGTGTCGGCGCGCGATTTGTATGAGCGCGTTTGGAGGACCGACTACAACGCTTCATCCCACAATACCGTCATGGTCTATATCCGGCATTTGCGCAAAAAGCTTGCCGAACTTGATTCCTCTGAAGAATACATCGAGACAGTGTGGGGGGTGGGATACCGAATCGTTCCCAATCCTCCGTTCTCCGCAAGCGATTCTGATGACGATTCCGGACGATTCTAGATGCCGTCGAACGGGATGCAATGAAAAATAAACGTAGCGAACAGACCCGCATTCTCACGAGGCGCGTTGTGGCGTGGACCGCCGTCGCGCTCGCTGCGTATACATTGGTGTTCGGGACGATTGCGGTTGCCGTTGACAGATTCGCATCCCCGGTTCTGGGGAATATTGTGGCCGATGTGGTCTCTCCTTGGGAATACCTGTCCAACTATGATGCCGTTTGGTACATCGAGGACAACACCAATGTCGACAAGAAGATGCGGGAGGTCAAGGCGGATGTTGCCCGCAATTACGTCAATGCAGTTGTCGGCGAGACGGTGGAGGATGCGAATACGGGATTGGAGATTTCGCCGCTCGACACCGAAGGTCAAGACGCCGACGTGGCGCAGACGTCGGGGGAGCAGGACCAGGATCAATCCGCATCGAAGCTGGTTGAGGCGTACACCGGCGTCATGACGGGGAACATGAGCTATCTCGATGCCTCTGAGAAGGGGAGCGAAGGCGCTTCCGACGTCGAAAACGCCCTTTCGAATTACAGCAACTACGGGGAGGGCGTCGATGCGTACGGTGCGTCGTCGAACAAATATCCCGTGAATGAGATTGCCGCTTACTTGGTTGCCGTCGCGCGCGATACCGATTTCTCCGACGCGCGCGCACAGGGGCTTATCACGAGCGATGTCGTGCAGTCTCCCGATTCGTCATCTCCGTATGCGGAAGCATCCGACTCCATCATGTCCGCCGTGAAGCTGGCGGTCGATCTGCGCAATTCGGGCGCTGCGGCCAACGTGTACGACGGGGTGTGGCTCATCACGAAGGGCTGGAGCGGGAATTCCGACCTCGAATCCCTTTACGCCGAAGCCGCAAGGGCGATGGGGGCCGATATCTCGCAGAAAATCGTATACAGCTCGATAGGCAACGGGTCCTCGACCGAGGTCGTCATCTACGCCGACGGCCATGGCGTGCGTCGCGATCTGACGGCGTACAATCAGATTAAAGAGCTCAAGCTCCCCGTCGCGCTCACGGCGTATCTCCTGGGTTGCCTCGTCATCATGGCGTTTGCCGTGAAGAAGAGCCTCGGGTATTTCGATACGCTTTTCTCCTCGGTTGGCGCCATCTTGTCGAAGAGGGAGGCGGACGACGACAGCGAGCTTCCTTCGGAACTTGCGCTTGCGCAGAAGACCATCGACGACATACGGCTGCGCAACGAGCTCGACGAACGCGCCGCCGAAGCCGCCGAGCGGCGCAAGAACGAGCTCGTCGCCTACCTGGCGCATGACACCAAGACGCCTTTGACGTCCATAGCGGGCTATCTTTCGCTTTTGGAGGAAGCCCCCGACATGCCTGTCGAGCAGAGACGGCGATACGCCCATACCGCCCTGCAGAAGGCGTATCGCCTTGATGGCATGCTGGATGAGTTCTTCGAGATTACTCGCTACAACCTGCACGCCATCGTCATCGAGCGCGAGCACTTCGACCCCGCACTTCTTTGTTTCCAGGTCGCCGAGGAATTCTATCCCGAGGCCTCCTCGCGCGGCATCGAGATAGATGTGGATGCGAAAGAGGGAAGCGAGATTTTCGCAGATGCACGCAAGCTCTCGCGCGCATTGTCGAACGTGGTGAAGAACGCGGTGGCGTATGCCGACTCGGACAGCAGGATCGAGATTCGCGTGCGCAGGGATGACGCGGAGGGGACATGCGGGAAAACGATGTCCGCTCCTTGCGATTCTCCGGTTGCGCCATCTTCGACATCCTCCGATTCGCGAAAGGCTTCGGACTCGGATTCTCCCGTATACGGCGGGGAGCTGCGCATCTCCGTGGAGAATCACGGTCGCGAAATCAGCAAGGAGCATCTCGATCGCATCTTCGACAAGTTCTATCGCGAGGACGATGCGCGTGCTACCAACCGGGGTGGCGCAGGGCTCGGCCTCGCCATCGCGCGCGAAATCGTCCAGGCCCACGGAGG
>DWYK01000181.1 GCA_019118705.1 Candidatus Merdibacter merdigallinarum
AATCTCCCGCTCTCCCACACGTTTGTCCCCTTTGTGAAAGCAAGAAAAAAAGCGAACCGATCACCGTTCGCTTTATACGCTCAAGCTCACACGGATCGCCTCGCTCACCTGTGCCAGTGTCTGTTCATCCAATGTGCAGATCCAGTGCAGCAGACGACTCTTATCGATGGTCCGCAGCTGTTCGCAGAGGATCATGGACACATGGCTCAGCCGTTTTGCGCTGAATATGACATGCGTGGGGATCGGAGGCTTGCTCATCTTCTTTGATACCGGTGCGACGATCACCGTTTTGGAATAACGGTTCCCTTTGTCATTCTGCACGATGACCACCGGACGGATCCCGCCCTGCTCACTGCCGATGACCGGTGAAAGATTCGCATAATAGACATCTCCTCTGTGTATCATCACTTCATCACGACCACCTGCATGCTCGACAAGACGGCAGCCATCTCCTGTTCGCTGAGCTCTTCACTGTAGATCGTATACTGTACTGAATCGATGACCGTCGTCATCTGTGTGCCGTCATACTGCCCCAGCAAAGTGACGGCATCGATCAGATCACCGCTCATGATGACCGTCTGTGTCGTCTCCTCGCTCTGCGCGATCTGTTCGACGATGGTAAAGTTCTTATCCCCGCTGTACTCCAGGATATGCTGCAGCGAGCCGCCGCTTTCCAGCACAGAGCTGTTGGTCAGCGTCGCATCGTAGGTTTCCATCGGCAGCAGCGGCAGATCCGCCTCCATCGCTCCGGTCGCCGCCGTCTGCTTTTCCAGCTGATCCGGTATCGCAAAGTCCTCGACCGTAAGGCCGGGCGCATAATCGACCTTCGTAAAGGAAAGCTTCAGCTGCGAGACATGATCCGCATTGAAGATCTCCAGATACTGGATCTTGGCATCTGCATCAAACAGCATTTCCTGCACATTAAAATTATGATTGTTCGGATATGTGACCGTAGCGCTGACCCGATACCCATCCGCCGTCTTCTCCACCTGAACGCCGTCCTGATCCATGATCTCGCCCATCGACTGCAGCAGATAAGGCTTCAGCGAATTGGTCGGCCAGTTCCCTTCAAACTTGAAGATCTGATTCAGCGATGGTGTGATCACATAGACGCCCTCCTGATTGCGGATGATCTCCTGTTCCTGGTTCAGATCCTTATCTGTCAGAGACACACGGAAATAATCCTGTTCCTGTTCCTTGAGATACTTTACACTGAGTGCATAGCTCTTGATGTCCTCGCCTTTGGTGATCTCCATATCCCCTTCCAGCAGATAGCTCGTCAAGCCAGCGGTCGTTTCCCGAAACTGCTGATTGAACGGCTGATCTCGAAAGATCAGAAAGATGGCCGCAATGAGGACGACAGCCACGGCAGCGATCACAATTGCTTTCTTTTTCATTTTCGACTCCCTTTCTTTCATCCTAATGTATGTATGACCACTTCAGATCATGCATATCCAGGGAACCGTTTCATACAATGTCACTGGGAGATGCCATGAAAAAAATCAAGACCGGTGCGCTGGTGCTGTTGGTGGTCCTGACACTGGATCATATGTGTTATGTCTTCTTTTCCTTCCCTTCCATCTACCATTATGCCACGCTGCACAGCTTCTTTGAAAAGTGGTACGCACTGATCCTGGGATGCTGCGCGATGCTGACGCTGCTGCACCTGGGAAATGACCGGTAAGGAGAGGAAGCAGGCACACCATTTCAGTCACCGCAAAAAAATGCTGCAGTCCTCATGAGCGGAACTGCAGCATTTTTTCCTCTTTTCTTTCTTATTTTACCGTAAACCCGATTTCATCGATCACAGCCCGCGCTTTCATCACGTCGTCCTGTGTTCCTTCCACGATGACTGCCTTTCGCGGCAGATCCACCGTATAATGGATCGACGTCTCCGCCAGCGCATGGTCGATCTTAGCGGCACAGTGTTCACATGCCATATCTTCTACTAAAATGATCGTCTGCACATTCATCACCTCGCTGGTACTTATTATACCACGAACCATCGGCAAATGCCATGTTTATGCAATGAGGGTCCCTTCCCCCTGCGAGAACGTGCCACGCAGACGGATGCGGATCTTCTTCTCCTTCGCATACTGGACACAGCGCTCATGCAGCACACGCACCTTCATGTTCAGCATCTCATCATAGCTCAGCCGTTCATAGCGGATCGCAAAGGAAGATACCTTCGGATCGATGTCATAGACCCCATCCACATCCGTGTAGATGTCCACCTCGTCCAGTCCCAGCATATGCGCAAACAGAACTGCGCTGAAATCGCTGCCTCCCCTGCCCAGCGTCGTCACATCGCCGCAGGGAGCCTGTGCGATGAAACCGCTGGCGACCACCACCTGATGCTGAGAGAGCGCCTGCTGAACACAGCGTGCGGATAAAGCGAGCACGTTCGCATATTCATACTGATGATCGCTCAGGATCCCGTTTTTGTGAAACGGCAAGGCATAGGCAGAGATCCCGATGTCCAGCAGCTCACTGGCTACGATCAAAGCAGACAGCTGCTCTCCCATCGAGACCAGACGCGCTTTCTCTTCCTTTGTCAGCAGCGGTGACCCCATGCTGAGCAGCGTATCGGTCGCATAAGGATCCGGATACCGTCCCATCGCCGATACGACGACCAGCACCTTTGCGTGTTTCACTTCCTCAAGGATGTGTCGGTACGCACTGCGCCTGACTTTTTCATCGCTCAGGGAGGTACCGCCGAATTTCATGACCTTTCTGTCCAATTTTGCCACCCCACAGTCCTTACAGGATATGCGGGAAAGCGATGGAACGCTGGGCGCTTACCGCAAGCCGGATCGATCAAAGCGTCCGGGCGCGCTCGCACAGCTTCGCATACACCGGAAGCATCGCTTTTTCTTTTACGATCCGCGGGATCGCTTCCACATCAAACCAGCGGGCCCCTTTGACTTCATCTGCCTTATGAGACAGCGAAAGCGCAGGATCACCGTAAAACAGATATGTGACATTCAGGTGCAGATGCGCGCTGACCAGGGCGCCGTTCTTATGATGACGCGGCACGCTCAGCACATCGATGCCGATGGGCCGTTCATCCGCCAAAGCGAGCGAGGTGATGCCACTCTCTTCCATTCCCTCTCGTTTCGCCACGCGCCACAGCACGCCGTCTCCATCACAGTGACCGCCGCTCCATCCCCAGGAATCATACAGACGATGATAGACGAGCAACACCTGCCGATGATCCCTGCTGATGATCCAGGGAGAGGCGCACAGATGCAGGATGGTGTTCTCTCTGGTCAGAAGATCATCAAAACTGCGAAATGCCTGTAAGGCCAGCTCACGGTCATTTCGTTCCTGTTCGTTCCATGGGACATACGCTTCAAACAGCGCCTGCAGTTCACCGTGTGTCATCGGTTGCTCCTTTCATCCGGATCCATGTCCGGGCCGCTTCATAAAATGGGCGAAACGCCGTCGGGATCGCCATGTTCTCCTCGATCTCCTCCAGCGAATGATACGATGCCAAAGGATCGCTTTCTTCCACGAGGAAGGCGTTCATATGCCATTCCACATGTGAAAACACATGCGTATGCGGATGCAGTTCCACGATGTTGCGCGCATGCGGATACCGCGCTTCGACCTGCTGACGCTCCCAGCGCTCATCGCTCATGGCAAATCCATGCAATCCGGCCAGCAGTCCTTTGGCGGGACGCTGCTGCAGGGCGATGCGTCCCTGATCGACCAGCACCAACACGGTATGTTCCTCGATCCGTCTTGCTTTTTTTGCACTGCGCACCGGAAATTCCTGTTCCGTTCCCTGTGCATGCGCCCGACACCAGGCAGCGACCGGACACTGCGCACAGGATGGTGCGCCATTGGGAGAACAGACCATCGCCCCCAGCTCCATGATCGCCTGATTGAAATCCCCCGCATCGGCCGCCTCCGGCAAAAAGGCGGAAACATATTGCCGGTAGTGTTTCTTCGTCACTTCTTTTGCGATGTCCTCGCGATTGGCAAGGATACGGGAAAAGACACGCAGGACATTACCGTCCACTGCCGCCACCCGTTCCTGACCGGCGATGGAGGCAATCGCCCCTGCCGTATACGGGCCGATGCCCGGCAGACGACACAGTTCCTCATAGGAGGAAGGCAGGCGGCCACCGTATCGCTCCACGCAGACCTCTGCGCACTTCTTCATATTGCGCACCCGGCTGTAATAGCCCAGTCCTTCCCAGAGCTTATGGAGAAGCGCATCGTCTGCCACGGCCAGATCCGCCAATGTCGGCAGCACGTGCAGAAAGCGTTCAAAATAAGGGATCACCGCCTCGACCCGTGTCTGCTGCAACATGATCTCGCTGACCCAGGTGCGGTAGGCGCTGATCTCTCTTCGCCAGGGAAGATCCCGATGATGGGCACGATACCATGCCAGCAGTGCCTGCTGCAGCTGCTGTATGACCGTTTCGCTGAAGGCGTTCGTTTCTTCCATGCCGCTCGCTCCTTTCCCAAGATCTTCATTCACGCATCCATTATAAGAAAAAAGCACCGCAAAGGCAAACACGGCACTTCCTTCTGATCTTGCTGTGCGCTCTGTATCCATGCGCACCGACACGTTCAGCGTTTTTTTCCGCCGGTGAGATCGACTTCCTGCAACAGATTGGTGGAATAGCTGGAGATGCGCTTTCCTCTGTCCCGATATGCCTGAATGCCGTCCTGGATGATCAGATCCAACAGCTGGGTAAGATCAACGCCTTCCCACTCCCACAGATAGCTGGACAGCGAGCCGGGAATCGTGTTGATCTCATTGACGTACAGCTGTTTTGTTGCCGTATCATACAGATAGTCGATCCGGGCGACCCCGCGCAGTTCAAACAGCGATGCGAGTGCGAGCGTCATCCGCTGGACCATGACGACCAGCTCACCTTCCTTCAACCATTTGCGCTTCTTCACCGCCGCATTCTTGGAACTTCCTCGATATTTCTCATCATAGTCCAGCAGATCGCCCTGGTGCGTCACCTCTTCCACCGCGCTGCTCTGATAGCCATACGGTGTATGCAAGAGGGCACAGTTCAGCTCCCGCAGATCTTCGATGCACGTTTCCGCCAGCACATGATCGCCATACGCAAACGCCCGCCGGATCGCAGCCATGCAGGCATCCGCATCTGTGACCTTCTCGATGCCGATGCTGGAGCCGAGCATCGCTGGTTTGATGATCAGCGGATAACGCAGGTCCGCCAGCTTTTCCTCCCACTGCGCCTGCGTCTCTCCTTCTCTGAGCTCTGCATATGGAACGATCGGAAATCCTGCCTGCTGCAGCAGTCGTTTCTGCACGCCCTTATCCTGACCGATCGCACTGCACAGCACATCGCTCTCACAGAAAGGCAGCTGCAGCATCCGGCAAAAGCCCGCCGCGCTGCCGTCCTCTCCATTTACCCCGTGAAACAGCGGCAGCACGACATCGAAAGGAATCGCAAACCGGCGCCAGCTGCCGTTGCTCACCAGCATCGGCTGTCCATAACGCCGCTCCACATGCACCGGCTTCAAACGCCGGCACAGATCATCCAGATTCCGATATGCGGACAGTTTCTTCAACATCGGCCCATGGTACAGCTCCCCCTGCTTGCTCACATAGCAGGGGATCGCTTCATAACGTTCCGCAGACAGATGCTCCATCACGCTCAGTGCCGTCAGGATGCTGATCTCATGCTCCACGCTGTTTCCGCCAAACATGCACAATACTCTGATCTTCATTTCATCACCATTGTATTCTATGCCGCAAGTGCCTTCAGTGACTGAAAAGGTGTGGGATATCGTTCTCGATCAGGATGACCTTCGGTGTATGGCAAACCTGTTTCGCCAGCGAAAGCGCCTCTTCCATATGCGTACAGTGATGGATCTGATGTGCAGGGAATCCTTCTTCATCCAGCGCACAGCGGATCTCTTCCACCTGTTCTTCTCCGACCAGGAACACTTCATCCGCACTTTGTGCGATCGCCTTGCCAAAGGCATGACTGCATGTCTTTTGCTGCTCCCCCAGTTCGACGAAGCCCGGCGTGATGAGCACGCGCCAGCCCGACATCTGTGCCAGCACCCGACAGGCAGCCAGCGCTCCCTGCGGATTCGCATTATAGGCATCATCGATGAGGATGCCTTCCTCGATCCGTTTCATCTCCAGGCGATGTTCCACATAAGGCAGTTGATCGACCCGTGTCTGCAGCTGTTCCATCGAAACGTGCAGTTCTCTGGCCAATGCGATTGCCGCAGCGATGTTGAGCAGATTGTGTTCACCCAAAAGACGCGTATGAAACGGATAGCACCTTCCTTCGACCTCCAGCACAAAGTATGTGCCTTCCACGCCTGCTTTTCCTGTGACGATGCGCACATCGGCATCTTCCGAGAAACCATAGGTGATGATCTTTGCCGTTGTCTGCAGCGGATAGCCGCGGATAAAAGGGTTGTCGATATTCAAGATACCGATGCCCTCTTTTGGCAGGCGTTCGATCATCGTCATCTTTTCCTGGATGATCGCCTCCTGTGAGCCGAATGTCCTGAGATGCTGGGGACCGATGGCGGTAACGATGCAGATGGAAGGACGGACGAGAGCAAGCAGTTCTTTCAGCTCTCCGCTGTGATCGCTCCCCATCTCACACAGAAAGACTTCATGCAGCGGATCGAGCTGTTCGCGGATCGTACGGGTGATGCCCATGCGATTGTTATAGGAATGCGGTGTCATCAGGGTGTAATAGGAATCTTTCAGCAGCGCATAGGCAATGTGCTTGACGCTCGTTTTCCCATAGCTGCCACTGATCCCGATGCAAAGCAGCTGTGGACAGGTATCCAGCCGAATGCGGGCATCTTGTACATAGCGCTCCTGCAGGATGCGTTCGATCGGCTGTACCAGACAGGAAGCGACGGGCAGCAGCACCCATCCAAGCATCCATAAAAAGGGGATCAGACAGACATACAATTCATAGCTGAGCGATGTGCGAACGAAGACGGTAACGATCGCTGCCAGCACCAGCAGACAGATGCTCAGCCGGCACATGCGGTTCGTAAAGTGCAGATGCACGCCCCTCCGGTCTTCTTTCATGCGCTGCAGACGGACATACAGATAGATGAGGATCACGCAGAGGATCGAGGGACTGCGGGCGCTTTCCACCTTGAGAAAAAGGAAAAACAAAAAAGGCAGAAAGCTTTGGATGCGCCGCCACAGCCGCTGGATGGAGAAATGCTCCGCCACCCAGTTGCGATAACGGTCCAGATGATAGTGGCATTGTTGAAAAACGGACAGCGCGTAGTGCAGATCATACAGCTGCAAGGCAATCAGACCAAGGATCTCCAGTCCCAGCATCATAAGGCCTCCTCCAGAAATCGACGCACATCATTCGCAAAACGAAAGCCCTGATGATAGTAAGCAAAATGATCTTCATCCCGATAGACGATCAGGCGTGCATCTGCAAAGAGCCTTTCCATTTTTCTCCCCATCCAGAGCGGCGTTTCCCGATCCTCGCTGCCCCAGACCAGCAGTACCGGACACACGATGGATGGCAGCAGCGATGAAAGATCTTCATTTACCGCCTGTACCAGCACCTGTCGCAATACCGGATCCGCCCGGCGATAATCCTCGCTTCCGGAAAAGATCGAAAGGTGCAGATGGCGGCCCCATCGATGCAGCTGCTGTTTCATCTGTTTCCCCAATGACAGCGGCATGCGAAGTCCGGCAGCACCGGTCAGCACCAGGCAGGACACCGGATGCCTGCCGGCATAGCGAATGGCGATCCGTGCCCCGAAGGAATGGGCGATCAAAGCCGGCGCTTCCATATGATAACGATCCGCCAGCTGATGGATCACGTCCACATAGTCTTCCATCGTCCACATTTCCGGAAGAGGCCGACTTTCGCCAAATCCCGGCAGGTCCAGGCTGAGCACACGATAGTCCTCCTGAAGCTGGCGATACAGCAAACGCATCATCTTCAGATCCTGACCCCAGCCATGCAGCAGGATCACCCCTTGCCCTTCCCCGCTGCATTCCACATGACAGCAAACTCCATCGATTTCTTCCATTCGATTCCTCCCAAAGAATGTATATGCGAGGAATCGACAGGGAATGACACGAAAAGAGGGGAGCTGCCCCCTTTAATAGAAATATTGAATGTCAAAAAACAATCCGTAAGAACGATTTAGATACGGTCAGCCCTGTACT
>DWYK01000182.1 GCA_019118705.1 Candidatus Merdibacter merdigallinarum
CGGAACACGAACAAGGAGGAGAAGGATGACAAGGGCAACCTGATCCGCCAGGAGCGTTACAGCGGCAGCTTCTCACGGAGCTTCTATGTCGGAGAGAATGTGAGCGAGGAAGACATCAAGGCCAGCTATGAGAACGGTGAGCTGAAGATCACTTTCCCAAAGGAGGTACAGAAGCTGCCGGAGAAGAAGACGATCTCGATCGAGTAAGGGGCCAATGGCCCCTTGTGCACAGGAGGTGAAGTGAGATGCGCTGGTTTGATGACGGATTTGATCCGATCGGTGAATTTGTATCGCAGTGGAATCAGAGGGTCCGGCGGCTGCGCTGGAGCTGCATCGGTTTTGGGATCCTGATGGTCCTGGCCGGGATCTTGTGTCTGCTGTTTCCAAACGGGCTCTTTCTGGCTCTGCAGTGGATCGCCGCTTTCGGCTTTGTGCTTTATGGCATCTATCACATCGTGGCGTACTTCTGCATGCCATATTATTTCCGAGACCCGCTGCTGCTGATCCTGGGCATCTTATGTCTGCTGTCCGGTGTGATGCTGTGCGGCATGCCCCTCTATGTGACCGTGACGACGCTGACGTTTCTGCTGGGGATGTTTCTGTTGCTGGCAGGGGCGGAGAAACTGTCTCGGGCGCGCCGCCTGCGTTATTTTCAGCTGATGAATACGATGCCGATCACGGTCAGCGGTGTAGTGAACATCGTCATGGCGTGTCTCTTTCTGCTGCTGCCATCGGCTTCTGCCGTTGCTTTGAATACGCTGCTGGCTGTCTATCTGATCGTCAGCGGCATCGCACAGATCGTCGAAGCGATCAGCATGCGCAAGCTGCATCGCTGAGATCCATTGATCAAAAGGGCTGCATCTGCAGTCTTTTTTGTGTTCTCCTGCGGCGGATATCGTGTACAATAAAAGAGAAACAGAAGTAATCGCAAGGAGGATCGATATGAATTATAAAACCGTTTATGCATCGCCGCTTGGGACGATCATCCTGCGCAGCGATGGGACGTATCTGACCGGTCTCTGGTTCGAAGGCTCCAGAGACAGCGCAAAACATACCGGTGTGTTTGCAGAGGAAGACCTGCCGATCTTCGCACAGACCAGGGAATGGCTGGATCAGTACTTCAGCGGCAGAGAACCAGAGGGAACGGTTCCGTATCGAATGGAAGGACTGACCCCGTTTCGTCGGCAGGTGATGGAGATCCTCGAACGCATCCCATATGGGGAAGTGGTGACCTATCAGGCGATCGCACAGGAAATCGCACGACAGCGGGGAATCGAAAAGATGTCGGCACAGGCGGTCGGCGGTGCGGTCGGATGGAATCCGATCTGCATCCTGGTTCCCTGTCATCGAGTGGTCGGTACGAATGGTTCATTGACCGGATATGGCGGCGGCATGGCGAACAAATGTCGGCTGCTCGAACTGGAAGGACACGATCTGCGCAGGTTTACGATCCCCAAAGAGGGGCATGGACGATGAAACGGTGTTCCTGGTGCAATGAAAACAACCCGCTGTATGTGGCCTACCACGATCAGGAATGGGGCGTGCGCCGTATGGATGATGCGTATCTGTTCGAGATGCTACTGCTGGAATCGTTTCAGGCAGGTCTCTCCTGGGAATGTGTGCTCAACAAACGAAGTGCGTTTCGGCGGGCATACGATGACTTTGATTTAGAGAAGGTCGCCGGATATGGAGAAGCGAAGATCGAACAGCTGATGGCGGACAAGGGGATCATCCGCAATCGCCGAAAGATCGAGGCAAGCATCCGCAATGCGCAGATCTTTCAGCAGATCTGTCAGGAATTCGGCAGCTTTGCGTCGTATCTACGCACCTTTACCAACGATGCGATCCGTTATGAGCGGGGACGTACCACCAACGCACTTTCGGATGCGCTGTCCAAAGACCTGAAACAGCGTGGCATGCGCTTTGTCGGCAGCACGATCATCTATGCGTATCTGCAGGCGATCGGGGTGATCGATTCGCATGAGGAAGACTGTTTTCTCTGCAGCGATCCGACCGTTCGCGGGCGGGAAGCGGATCGCTGACCCTGGTTGAAACAGGGCGGTGTGCAGGAGGGCTCGTTTCGAGCGACCATCAAAAGGATCAAGGGAGGGCGATGTCCTCCTTTTCTGTTGACAGAACTTGTCTATCGTAGTAGACTAAAGGTGAAGAAACAGAGGATGAAACGGAGGGGTCGATATGAAGGACGACTGGCGGCTGCATGATCGAGAATATGAGTTTGCCTGCATCGTATGGGAACAAGAGCCCATCGGCAGCGGTGATCTTGCGAAGGTGTGTGAAGAGCGCCTGGGATGGAAGCGGACGACGACCTATACGGTACTGAAAAAACTGTGTGACCGTGGCATCCTGCGCAATGAACACGCAGTGGTGAGCGCGATCGTCAAAAAGGAAATGGTCCAGCGGGTGGAAAGTCGCCGGCTGGTGGAGAAGGTGTTTGATAACTCCATCTCCCATCTGGTCGCCTCTTTTGCCAAGGAACGCTCGCTCAGCGAACAGGAGATCGCAGAGCTTCGTGCGCTGATCGATTCCTATGAGGAGAAGGGAACATGACGGAGCTGTTTCTTGCGGTCCTGGACCGCAGTGTCATCGGTTGTTATGTCATCCTCGTCATCTTGCTCATCCGCATCCTGTTTCGCTATTCACCGAAGCGTTTTTCCTACCTGCTTTGGATGATCGCGTTTCTCGCGCTGATCCTGCCGATCGATCTGGTCAGTGATTTCAGCGTACGTCCCGATCTTTCTTCCGTGACGCCGTCGACGATCGTCGAACGTCGACAGATGGAGGAGGCAAAACAACAGCAGGTTCTTGTACCTTCCGCACCACAGCAGGCGCCGGATGTGATCCAAATGGAGGATCCGGCAGCCGCAGAAGAGGTGTGGACGCCGGATCTGGAGCAGATCGCCGCAGCCCTCTGGGCATCGGGTGCGCTCGCTTTGCTGGCGTGGAACGGACTGTGTGCGATCCGTCTGCGCAGACAGCTGCGGGATGCACGGCTTCTGTATGAAAATGTGTATGAGACAGAGGTATCCGGCGCTCCGTTTGCGGTCGGCCTGTTTCGCCCGCGCATCTATCTGCCATACGGGATGGACGCATCGGTGCAGGAATGTGTGCTGGCACATGAACAGATCCATGTCCGCAGGCGGGATTTGTGGGTCAAGCTGGCCGCATATGCCGTCCTCTGCGTTCACTGGATGAATCCTCTGGTGCACATCGCATATCGCTGCATGGTCAAAGACATGGAGATGTCCTGTGATGAGGCGGCCATCGCCGCATTGTCGGTGGATCGCCGCCAGTATGCGAATGCGCTGCTGCAGGTGGCCGCACGTCCGCAGAACGGGTATGCGCTGAGCGCATTTGCCCATGGCAGTATCAAGGAGCGCATCACCCATGTGTTTGCGTTCCATCGTCTGGGCAAAAGTCTCAGCTTTGTGCTGGCCGCGCTGGTGATCTGCATCGCTGCCGCTCTGCTGACGATGCCAAAAAGCGAACGGATCATCACCACTTCATCGGTCGACGGCCTGCAACAATTGTATGAATATCCGATCGAAGAGACCAGCGATTATTATGATCTCATCTTACAGCTGGATTTTTCGGATGCCTATGTCCTGCGGGAGAAAGAAGTCGGCAGCGGAGAGTCGAGCAGCGCCAATGTGACGGAAGATCGCCGGCTGTATATCCCGCTGCAGACCGATCAGTCGCTGTCGTTTGCAAACAGATCTTCGATCGATCGACAGGTGCTGTATGAAAACGCCTGTGCACTGTTTGCGCTTGATCCGCTGCTGACTTCGATCCAGTATCAGCTGACCAATTCCAAGGAGGATTATCTCATCACCTACACGCCGCTGGATACGGCGACGACGGTACATCGCTGTGCGGACGCATCGGCATACGCCGCTTTGGTCCAGCAGCTGAGCGATGCGTTTGCACACATCGGTGAAGATGCGTATATGAGCATTGACGAGGCCGGCAATTCACTGGAACAGTTTCTGCCGCAAGCCTACTTTGAGGGGCTCAACGGCGAACACCGCCGCCAGCCCGCTCCAGGAGAAATCGGGTATTCCTTCTATGGCACGATCACACCGCAAGGGGAGAACGCCGTTGCGTATCGTGTGGACCTGTCCTTTGACGATCAGGGGCTGACGCAGTATCGCTGGAAATACTATGTACACCGTGACCTTGAACAGCCGATGATCGATGATGCGCAGGCACAGGAGCTCGTCGATCGCTTCGTCGCTGCCTATCGCAGTGACAGCGAACGCTATGCCTTTGTCAAGGAAGACCTGGAGGGTCATCATCTCTTTTCGAAAGGTCACTATGAAACCTGGACGGCACCGGGCGAGGATGGTTTATGCGTCATCGTCGTCGATAAAGATCTCGGTGCCATCTGTGAAGCGGATTTTCGCTGACGGAACATGAGCGATGGATGAATGTCCCCCATCCACAGCAGGAGCAGGCCGTATGGTCCGCTCCTTTGCATTTTGGACGTAAGGAAAAAAGGGCGACACAGAAAAGTGAAAGAAAATGAAACATGGGGATGGATTTATGATACAATAAAGCTGTTCATGAAAGTGAGCGTTTGCCGGCGGTCCGGTGCGGACGCTGCGTCCATCGACAGAAACAGGGATAGGATCAGAATGGCTTCACTGATTCTGTTTTTGTTTTTGGTACAGGTGATGTGAGCATCGTCCGGCGCTTTTGGATCAGCGGCAACGAATGGAGGAAGAGTGTATGAGTGGTTTTTTTGGAGTAGCGAGCAAGCGGGACTGTGTGCTGGACCTGTTTTTCGGCGTGGACTATCATTCGCATCTGGGAACGCGCAGAGCGGGGATGACCGTCCATGGAGAAACAGGCTTCAACCGTGCGATCCACAATATCCAGAACTCGCCGTTTCGGACGAAGTTCGAGCGGGATATTGAGGAGTTTCACGGCAATCTGGGCATCGGCTGCATCTCGGATAACGAGGCACAGCCGCTGCTGGTCAATTCCCATCTGGGATCTTTTGCGATCACGACGGTCGGAAGGATCAACAATCTGGAGTCATTGAAGGCGTTATGCTTCAACAAAGGAACATCGCATTTTCTGGAGATGAGCAGCGGAGAGATCAATCCGACCGAACTGGTCGCTGCGCTGATCAATCACAAGCAGAGCATCGTCGAGGGCATTTCCTACGTACAGGAAATGGTGGAAGGATCGATGAGCATCCTGGTCATGACCAAGGAAGGGATCTATGCGGCACGCGATAAGCTGGGACGGACACCGGTCATCATCGGTGAGAAGGAAGACGGCTATTGCATCACCTTTGAAAGCAGCGCCTTTTTGAATCTCGGCTATCATCATTACCGGGATCTGGGCCCGGGAGAGATCGATTTCATCACCCCGCAGTGGGTAGAGGTCGTCAAAGGTGCGGGAGAGGAGATGCGCATCTGTTCGTTTTTATGGGTCTATTATGGTTATCCGACATCGACGTATGAAGGCGTGAATGTCGAATGCATGCGCAATCGCTGCGGCGATCTGCTGGCGCAGCACGATGAGCGTTCCGACATCCACATCGACAGCGTCGCCGGTGTGCCGGATTCCGGAACGGCCCATGCCGTCGGTTATTCCAATCGTTCCAAGATCCCGTTTTCCCGGCCGTTCATCAAATATACGCCGACATGGCCGCGCTCTTTCATGCCGACCAGCCAGAAACAGCGCAACATGATCGCCAAGATGAAATTGATCCCGGTACAGGAGCTCATCGAGGACAAGAGCCTGCTGCTCATCGATGATTCGATCGTCCGCGGAACACAGCTGGGAGAGACGACGCAGTTTCTCTATGATTCCGGTGCCCGGGAGGTGCATGTACGCCCGGCCTGCCCGCCGATCCTGTTCGGCTGCAAGTATCTGAACTTCTCCCGTTCCAGCTCGGAGATGGATCTGATCACCCGCAGGGTCATCGCGGAACTGGAGGGCGATCAGCCGATCACACAGGAGATCCTGGAAGAGTACGCCGATCCAAACAGCGAACGGTATCAGAAGATGTGCGAAGAGATCCGCAAGCGTTCCAACTTTACGACGCTGCGCTATCATCGCCTGGATGACATGGTCGAATCCATCGGCCTGCCAAAATGCAAGCTGTGTACCTACTGCTTCGACGGAAAAGAAAAATAGCAGAAAAGATCGGAGGGTCACGAGAGGAGGCGGACCCTCTTTTTCTGTCTGAGCAGAGGCATCTGTTGACAAGTGTTCTATACTGTTATATACTGTTTATGAACAGAGGGGAGCGATACGATGAAACTGATCATCAACAGTACATCGATGGTACCGATCTATGAGCAGATCGTGGAACAGATCCGGACACGGATCCTGCAGGGGGAGCTGTTGCCGGACACGATGCTGCCATCTGTTCGCTCTTTGGCAAGTGAGCTGAAGATCAGCGCACTGACCGTCAAGAAAGCCTACGATCATCTGGAGGAAGAAGGGCTGACGATCACGGTTCATGGAAAAGGTACCTTCGTGAACACGATGGATCCGGGCAGGGTGCTGGAAGAACGCCGCAGAGAGGTGGAGGCAGATCTGGAAATGGCCATCCGAAAAGGCCGAAGCTGTTCTTTGAGCGATGAAGAGTTAAAGCAGATGTTCGATCTGCTTTTGGAGGAGTAAGGATGATACAGTTAGAACATGTACGAAAACGATATGCAGATTTTCAGCTGCAGTGCTCACTGACCGTAAACAGCGGCCGCATCACGGCTCTGATCGGGGCAAACGGCGCCGGCAAGAGCACCCTGTTCAAAGCGGCGCTCGGCCTGATCGCACATGAAGGGAATGTCTCGCTGTTCGGGGAGAGGATCGATCAGCCGGATGAAAGACAGCTGGAACGGATCGGTGTCGTTCTGGCGGATTCCGGGTTCAGCGCTTATCTGACGCTGCAGGATGTGCGACGCATCTTGAAACGGATGTATCCCGGATTTGAAGAGGAGCGGTTTCTGACGCTGTGCCGCCGTCTAGAGTTGCCGATGCAGAAAAAGATCCGGACATTTTCCACCGGTATGCGTGCAAAGCTGAAGATGGTCTGCGCCCTGACGCATCAGGCACAACTGCTGGTGCTCGATGAGCCGACGGCCGGGCTGGATGTGCTGGCACGCGATGAGCTGCTGGAACTGCTGCGGGAATATATGGCGGAGGATGAGCGGCGTTCCATCTTGATCAGCTCACACATCTCTTCCGATCTGGAGCCTCTGTGCGATGATGTATACATGATCGATCAGGGAACGATCGTCCTGCATGAGGAAACCGATGTGCTTTTGGATGCATATGGTCTGATCAAGGCGAGCGATGAGCAGTACGCACATCTGGACAGACGCTATCTGCTGCGGGTGAAACGAGAGCCGTATGGCGTCAGCTGTCTGTGTCGGGAACGTTCGTTTTATGCGGAGAACTATCCGGGTCTTGTGATCGAAAAGGGTTCGATCGACCGGGTGATGACGATGATGATCCGAGGTGAACAGGTATGATGGGATTGTTGGTGAAGGATCTCTGCCTGCTGAAGGAACAGCGGCAGACGGCGATCCTGTTGGTGATGTGGCTGCTGATGATGGTGTTCGATGTGTCCTTTTTCGGAGATCCGTCGTTCCTGCTGGGATTTCTGAGCTTTCTGGGAGCGATCATCGCCATTTCGACGATCAGTTACGATGAATATGACAACGGGTATCCGTTTCTGTTTACGCTGCCGGTCCGACGCCGCACGTACGCAGCAGAGAAATATGTGTTTTCGATCTTTCTGATGAGCGTGTTCTGGGGCGTTGGAATGATCGTCGGCCTGATCAAGGGAAGCATGGGCCTGGGCGGCATCGCCGTAGAGGAGATCGCCGCCGGCGCATGGATGTTGCTGTATGTCTATGTGCTGATCGCGCTCATGATCCCCATCTATCTGAAGTTTGGCGGGGAGAAGGCGCGTGTCGTCATCATCCTCTTCGTGCTGGCACTGTTTGCGATCATCGGCGGCCTCTTCAACGTGATGCCCGTCAATGGTGATGTACCGGGGACCATGACATGGCTGCTGGCGCAGTCACAGGCAGTGCTGCTGGGGACGGGCCTGGTCATCAGCGTCGTGCTGTTGTTGGTGTCGTATGGGGTCAGCGTACGGATCCTGCGAAAGAAAGAGTTCTGATCGACCGGAGTGAAAAGCAGTGTTCTCACCGCTGCTTTTTTCATTTGCACCGCAGCGGCAGGACACTTCTGTTTTCTTTCGCCGACCTTACTGCGATGTAAGGAAATTCGATGGTTCGGTAAGGTGGTTCCTTCTATACTGTAAGTGTCAGATATAGGAGGAATGGACATATGGCATTACTGGAAGTCAATCATGTAAAAAAAGTATATACGACCCGTTTTGGCGGGGCACGGGTAACGGCACTGCAGGATGTGAGCTTTGCGGTGGAGGAAGGCGAATATGTCGCCGTCATGGGGGAGAGCGGTTCCGGAAAGACGACGCTTCTCAACATCCTGGCATCGCTGGACCGCCCGACGCAGGGGGATGTGCTGCTGAATGGAAAAGATCTCAATCACATCCCGGAACGTTCGCTGGCTGCATTTCGCCGCCGACATCTGGGCTTTGTCTTTCAGGACTTTAATCTGCTGGACAGCTTTTCGCTTCAGGACAACATCTTTTTGCCGCTGGTGCTTTCCGGAAAGAAGTATGAGGAGATGAACGAACGACTGCAGCCGATCGCCCGTGAGCTGGGCATCACGAAACTGCTTGCCAAGTATCCCTATGAGGTCTCCGGCGGTCAGAAGCAGCGGGCAGCGATCGCCCGTGCCATCATCACGGAGCCGGCGCTGATCCTGGCGGATGAGCCGACCGGTGCACTGGATTCCAAGTCCAGTGATGATCTGCTGGATGTCCTTGCACGCCTCAACGCGAACGGGCAGACGATCATCATGGTCACGCATTCGACTGAGGCTGCCAGCCGGGCCGGACGGGTGCTGTTCATCAAGGACGGGATGGTCTATGACCAGCTTTACCGCGGATCTGCCGGCAACGATGAGATGTATGCGCGCATCGCCAGCGTGCAGACGCGGCTGGCCGTAGGTGGTGGACGTCATGAATAGTCGGTTTTTCCTGCGGCTGGCCCTTACCAATCTGCGCAAGAATGCACGGATGTTCGTACCGTATCTGCTGACCTGCATCTTGAGCGTATCGATGTATTATGTCATCTGCTCGCTGGCCGCCAATCCGGATCTGATGAACATGTTTGGCGGTGTGCAGATGCAGGCGCTGCTGGGATTTGGGACCTATGTCGTCGCGCTGTTTGTCATCATCTTTCTGTTTTATACCAACAGCTTCCTGATGAAGCGGCGGAAAAAAGAGTTTGGCGTATTTAACATCCTGGGTATGGAAAAGCGTCACATCGTGTATGTGATCGCCTGTGAGACGGTGCTGAGCGCAGGGCTGGCTCTGATCGGCGGCATCGGGCTGGGCATCGGCATCGAACGGGTGCTGTATGCGCTGCTTTCCATGATGGCACAGGGAACGCTGCCGTTGGGCGTCTACATCGGCATCGGAAGCATTCGTTCGACCTGTCTGCTGTTTGTCGTGATCTTCGTGCTCATCTTTCTCAACAGCATCCGTCAGATCCATCTGGCCGATCCGATCGAACTGCTGCACGGCTCCAGCGTCGGGGAGCGCGAGCCAAAGACCAAATGGCTGATGACGCTGCTGGGCTTTCTGACGCTGGGCGCCGGCTATGGCATTGCGGTGACGGTCAAAAATCCGCTGGACGCCTTTCTGCTGTTCTTTCTGGCGGTCGTGCTGGTCATCATCGGCACGTATCTGCTGTTTACCTCCGGATCGATCACCCTCCTGAAGCTCATGAAGAAGAACAAGCGATTCTATTACCGGACGTCGCCCTTCATCAATGTGTCGACGATGATCTATCGCATGAAGCAGAATGCGGTGGGGCTGGCGAACATCTGCATCCTCTCGACGATGGTGCTGGTGATGCTGTCGACGACGACGGCCCTGTATGCGGGCATGGATGAGACCGTGCAAAATCGCTATCCGCGCGAGATCGATATCACGATGACGGATGCATCCGCTGCCCAGCGGCAGCAGGTCCGTCAGACGGCAGCCGAAGAGAGCGGACAGCTGGGCCTGCAGCAGGTGAACGTGCTCGACTATTCGTACCTGTGCTTTTCCGCGCTGCGCGAGGATGCGGTCTTTCTGACCGATACTTCCCTGGGCAACATGTCCAACATGGGCGATATCGTCAATCTGTTCTTCATCTCCCTGGAGGATTATAACCGCAATGCAGATGCCGACCGGCAGCTGGCGCCGGGTGAGGTGCTGCTGTATGTCAATCAGGGAAGCTATGAGAAAGATACTCTGGAAGTGCTGGATGAGCGGTTTGTGATCAAAGAACGGCTGGCGGAGTTTGTCGGCAATGCCAGCATGTCTTCTGTGGTGGTCACTTCCTATTTCATCGTCGTGGAAGATGAACAGGTCATCGAAGAGCTGTTTGCCAGACAACAGGCGGCCTATGGCGATCAGGCAAGCGAGATACAGAGCTTTCTGGCCTTTGACACCGACGGAAACGCGGACCAGAACCAGGCGCTGTATGAGCAGCTGAGCGAACAGATCGTCATACCGGAGATCAGCAGTTATGTGGAATCACGGACCGTCTCGTATGGCAGCTACTTCGCCATGTATGCCGGCTTCCTGTTCATCGGTGTCTTCCTGAGCATCCTGTTCTTGATGGCGACCATCCTGATCCTGTATTACAAACAGATCAGTGAGGGCTACGAAGACCGCCGTCGTTTCGAGATCATGCAGAAGGTCGGCATGGATCATCGCGAGGTGCGTCGGGTGATCCGTTCCCAGGTGCTCATGGTCTTCTTCCTGCCGCTGGCGATGAGCGCCCTGCACATCACCTTTGCTTTCCCGATCGTCAGCAAGCTGCTGGCGGTCCTCTCCCTGATGAACACCTCGCTGTTTGTCACGACGACCCTGCTGTGCTTTGGCGGATTTACGATCATCTACTGCATTCTGTATCTGCTCACCTCCCGTGTGTATTACAGCATCGTCAAGCGCACCGTGTAAGCCTTCTGATGAAGAAAGACCGAAGTGTTCCTTTGGAGCGCTTCGGTCTTTGTGTTGGTTCACATGGCACATCCTGATGGAAAAACGCCGTTTTTTCTCGCAAGCCTGCGCAAAACAGTGTATCATGTAGGAAGGAGAAAGGAGGCCTTGCGCATGAAGGTCATCATATGCATCGATGAAAGGGGCGGTGTCCGCTTTCACGACCGTCGGGTGAGCCAGGATGTCGCTCAGCGCCGCGATGTGATCGCGCGCTATGGGAAAGACGGTCTGCTGATGCGAAAGGATACGGCGGCGTTATACGCCGGGGAAACGGATGCGATCCATGTTGTGGATGACTGGGAACAGGGCCTGGGTCAGGACGGCTGGTGGGTCTGTGAGGATACCGCTTTTCTGCGATGGGAAGAACAGCTGGAAGAAGTGATCCTGTACCGGTGGAACCGGCGCTATCCCAGTGATGAAGCGCTGCGGCTGTGCCTGTCGTTGCCGTTGTGGCGCTGCGTGGCAGTCTACGATCTGCCGGGGAAATCGCATGCGCGCATCGATGTGGAACACTATGTGAAAGGAAGGAATCAGAAATGAAACGACGGATCTTATGCACCTCGCTGATCGCGGTGCTGCTCGCTTCTCTGTTTGGGTGTGCATCACTGCCACAGGAGCGTCCGCAGGAGGATGCGGTGACGATCACCATCGACGAGGTGCCTGTTTACAGCGGTGATCCATATGTGGTGATCAATGACAATGAACCCTCTTTCAGCAGCGAGGAGTTGGAAAGCAACAGCTTTGAATCCTATGGGGAACTGGATGATCTGGGGCGCTGTACCATCGCGTTTGCCAATCTGTCGAGCGAGCTGATGCCGCAGGGTGAGCGCGGCAGCATCGGGCAGGTGAAGCCCAGCGGCTGGCAGACGGTGAGATATGACAGTGTGGACGGGAAGTATCTGTACAACCGCTGTCATCTGATCGGCTGGCAGCTCAGCGGGGAAAACGCCAATGAACGCAATCTCATCACCGGTACCCGGTACATGAATACGGAGGGGATGCTGCCGTTTGAAAACATGGTGGCCGATTATATCAAGGAAACGGACGGTCATGTGCTCTATCGGGTCACGCCGATCTTCGTGGAGGATGAACTGGTGGCTCGGGGCGTACAGATGGAGGCATATTCGATCGAGGATGCGGGCGCATCCATCTGTTTCAATGTCTTTGTCTACAATGTGCAGCCGGGCATCGAGATCGATTACAGCGATGGCAGCAGCCGTCTGAGCGAAACGGCTGATGAATCGCAGGAAGACGGCGTCATCCGCGGAAACAGTCGTTCCAAGATCTATCACTGTCCGGGACAGGCCGCCTATGAGGATATGGCGGATTCCCGATATCTGGTCCTCTTCGACAGTGAGGAAGAGGCGATCGCTGCCGGCTATCGCAAGGCGCAGCGCTAGTCAAATGAGCGGCAGCTGTCAATGAAAGGGCAGACAGGGTTGCAATTTGACGAGACAGAGAATACGATATATACATCTGAATGTTGATCAGCGACTGAGGTGAATACATGGAACATATCTTATATTTCTTTCTGTACAGCTGTCTGGGCTGGGTCTGTGAGTGCCTGTATTGCGGGATCCCCGCCGGGCATTTCATCAATCGTGGGTTTCTGGCAGGCCCGTATTGTCCGATCTACGGATGTGGGGCGGTGCTCGTCGTCTATGTGCTGGAACCGTTCCAGGATCATATCGTGGAGCTGTTTCTGGCCGGTATGATCCTGACGAGCATTCTGGAATATGTGACCGGCTATCTGATGGAGAAACTGTTTCACAGCAAATGGTGGGACTACTCCAACCGCCGTTTCAACTTACACGGGCGGATCTGTCTGCGCAATTCGCTGCTGTTCGGCGTGATGGGGATCGTTGTCGTGCGCATCGTACATCCGTTCATGGCTTCCTTGCTGGGCAGGGTGCCGTTGGTGTGGCAGGGGATCATCGCTGTCGTGATGAGCGGACTGTTCCTCTGGGACTGTGTGCATACGATCCATGCGATCCTGCGGGAAAACAAGGATTACCGGATGCTGGAGGACAGCGTGCGGGAACTGGCCGCCACTTTTCGCAGCATGTCGCTGTTTCCTTTAGAAGAACCGTTGAGCCAGCGGATCTCGCAGATCCTCGAACAGAGCGATGCGGATGAAAAACTGCTGAAGTCGCTGGAGAATCTGCGCGCACAATATGAAAAACGCCTGTCAGCCTTTCGCCGCACGAGGCAGCGTCTGGCAGCGGCTTTCCCAAAACGACTGAAGGAAGCAAGGCAGGAGAATGCGGCTGCATTGTTTGCGGCGCTGCAGTCGCATCGCAAGGTGTTTGAGCGTCTGCGTAAAAACAACGATGCGGAGAATGAGGGATGATGCTGTTTTATCGTGTGTTTCCGCTGGTGCTGATCGTAGTGATCGCGGCCGGTGCGTTCTGGTTCCTGCGCCGGCTGTTGCGGACGTGGAACGCAGGGACGCTCAGCGTTCGACAGACGCGGGCGCTGGCAGTGATCAGCGTGCTGATCGCTTTGCCCGCGGGGAAGATCACATCGATGTGGACGCTGTTCTTCCTGCTGCTGGCAGGATCGCTGCTGCTATGGGAAGGGCTGTTCGCCATCGGGGAACGTGTGGGAAAACGGCGCTTCCCGCGATTGCGGGCCAGCGGCATCATGGCCTTGTTCTCTGCGATCGCCCTGATGATCACCGGCTGTCTCAACGCCTCGAACATCCATGCGACGCACTATGCGTTGGATACGGCACTGACGAAGCAGTATCGCATCCTGTTTCTCAGCGATCTGCACTATCCGGCAACGATGGATGCGGCGGCGCTGGAACAGCTGTGTGCACGGCTTTCACAAGAGCAGGCTGATCTTTTGATCCTGGGCGGAGACATCGTAGATGAAAATACGAACGACGAAGCGCTGTCCATCGTTTTTGAACAGCTCGGTGCAGTGGAGACCACGTATGGTGTCTATTATATCTATGGCAATCACGACACCGGCAGCTATGCGGCATTGTCCCAGCGTCCCAAGCAGCTGGAACAGGCACTGGCGGCCAATGACATCCATGTGCTGCGGGATACATCCGTGCGGATCGATGACGAGCTCGTGGTGATCGGCAGAGATGATGCCAAACATCCCCTCGACGGTCAGCGTGCAGATGGAGCGGCGCTGCTGGCACAGGCAGGGGAAGGCTATCAGATCCTGATCGACCATCAGCCGCTGGAACGGGCGGAAAACGAACGGCTGGGTGTCGATCTGCAGCTGAGCGGTCATACCCATAACGGGCAGGTATTTCCCATCGGCATGCTCAGTTCGCTGCTGTCGATCAATGAGCAGACCTATGGCCTGCAGACGATCGGAGACCTTACCTCCATCGTCTCCAGCGGCGCCGGCGGGTGGGGCTACGCCTTTCGCAATGAAGGCATCTGCGAATACGTGGTCATCGACCTGTCCTGATCGTCTTTCTTCGTGAGGAAGGGCATGTCATCGGATCTTCTCCGCGATCGTCCTGCTCACAGGCCGCGGTTTCCGGGTCCGCATTGAACAGAAAATCGAACAGAGTTGATTCCAGGCGAAGCATCGCATCTGCGAAAGAGACGAGCAGCCGGCTGGAATTGACTCTTTTTTGTTTCTATGGGATAATTATACATACCAAGAGTATGTAAGGAGGTGAGAGACATGTCGAGAAACAAGCCTCCGGAAGTCACGGTCAAAAAAATATTAGAAGCTGCCCAGCGCTTGTTTCTGGAAAAAGGATACGATCACACAAAGATCCAGGATATCGCAGACGAGCTGGGGATGACCAAAGGGGCGATCTATCATCATTTTGGATCGAAAGAAGAAATCATGGATCAATTAGGGAAGACCATGTTCATTCATCATAACCCCTTTGAACGGGTAAGAAAGCGAACGGATCTGAGCGGTCTGGAAAAGATGAAACTGGCGATCCGGCTCAATCAGTCGGATGAACAGATGGTCGAACTGACCAGGCAGGCATTGCCGCTGCTAGAGAATCCTCAGATCCTGGCCAAGATGTTTGAATCGAATTATGAGCATTTACTGCCTTACTGGCTGGAACTGATCAAAGAAGGACAGGAAGACGGTTCCATAAGAACAGATCAGCCCAAAGAGCTGGCGGAATTCTTGTTATTAGCGGATCTGTGGATGATCCCATCGCTGTTTCCCGGTACGGTCGATGACATGAAGGAGCGCTATCGGTTTGTTACTGTCCTGCTGGGAAAGATGGGGTTGCCTCTCTATGAGGAAGAGATGCTGGAAAAGATCGGTCAGTTACCGTATTACGATTAAGAACATTGCCTGTTTTCAAGGCAATTTCAATTACGTTCATACATACTTTGGGTATGTATATGAGTGAACAGGAGGAAGGAATATGACAAAAATATGGATCCATGGATCCGGGCATACCAGCAGCAGCTGGAATGAAGTCGTTGAGAACATGCGTGACAGCGAAGACATCGTATGTCCGGAGCTGTCGGCGCTCCTTGATGGGGAAGCAGCAAGTTACTCTCATCTGTATTCTTCATTCGTGCGATACTGCGATGTGATGGAAGGGAAGGTCGACCTGTGCGGACTTTCACTGGGCGGCATCCTGGCTTTGAATTACGCGATCGACCATCCGGATCGAGTGAGGTCGCTGGTCCTCATCGGAACGCCGCATAAAGTGCCGAAGTTGCTGTTTCGCATTCAGACGGTCCTGTTTCGCCTGTTGCCGGGATCGGCATTTGAGGGAATGGCCTTCAATAAGAGAGATACATTTATCCTGGGGAGCACGATGAAACAATTGGATTTTCGTAATGAGCTGCACATGGTCCGCTGCCCGACATTGATCATCTGCGGAGAGAAGGATCATGCGAATCGGCGGGCCGCACATGTGCTGTCGAAACACATCCAGGGAGCAACATTGCGGATCATCCCGCAAACCGGACATGTCGTAAATGAAGAAAACCCAAAGGAATTGGCAAGAATACTGGATGCATATTATGCCGTGAATAACGGATGATCGAACGCTCCAAAAAAGCCAGAGAGGAACTGCATACCGTTCAATGGCCGTGCACAGGCCCGATATTGCACACCTCTCCGGCTGTTTTGCTGAATGGTTCAAAAACGTACGAGTAAAACCTTCGCTATGATCCATCAAAGGAATCCGAACACTTACCAGATCGCATCGCTCAGAAAGAGACGGAGGCGCCGGATGACCGGCAGGGAACGCAGATCCTTTTGTGCCTGCTGCAGCAGTTTCAGCATCTGTTCCTGCTGCTCACGTGTGACCCCGTCTTTGGAAAAGCGCGCCTGCAGGGCGATGCGCTCTGCCTGAGGATCCGGTGTGATGCCGACGGTCTGCATCCGCTGCAGCAGCTGCCAGCAGGCATGTACACCGGCATTGGCATCGGCTCTGTGACAGCGTCGCATCTTTCGATGATGACGAAGCAGCTGTGTAAGCCCGGCGAACAGGAAGACAGCGATCGCAATGAGCCATCCGATGGAGATGGCCGAAGCCGAAGGATCGGAAGGCTGCTGCGGCTGTGGGTCCGGCAGGGATGGATCTTCTGCCGGCTGTACGTCGGGAACATCGGATGACGGGTCGTTCAGTGTCGGTGCATCCGATTCCTCGTCCGGTGCGGTTTCCTGTGCCGGAGCGGATTCCGTAAATTCCAGCGGGATCCAGCCAAGCACCTCATCATAGACTTCCACCCAGGCATGCGCATGATGATCGCGCACATAGGCGTGATCGTCGGTAAAGTCACCGGCCGTGATGAGGTAGCCTTCGACATAGCGGGCCGGATAGCCGTAGTAGCGCATCATGAGCGTGGCTGCTGTCGCATAATGCACACAATAGCCCCGGTGGCTGTCGGTCAGAAAATAAGTGAGGAAATCTTCCCCGGAAGGAAGGTCGCCGGGCGACAGTGTATAGGAGGCGTGTTCTTCCAGATAACTGCGCACATAGGCGGCCGTTTCCTGCATGGAAGCGCCCTGCTGGCGGAAATAGGCCGGGTTCGTCAGCTGCAGGTCGCTGAACAGCTGTCGCTGTTCCTCGCTGATCTGCGTGTAGTTGTTCATGACGAAACCCGCATAGCCATCCAGTGTGTCCGGCAGTGTGTAGTCTTCCCGGACATAGCCGGAGTAGACGTCCGCTTCCCACAGCCGGTAAGCATACCAGGCATCGTCGTCATCTTTGCGCAGATAGCTGTCGTAGACCGCCTGCGGTTCATCCGGGATGATGCTGAGATAATAAGGGACGACCCGCTGGTCGCTGCCGCGAAAATCCTCGATGTCGATGGAATCGTGCTGTGCCGGTGTATCGTCCCGATATCGCAGCAGGCGTTCATCGTAAGCCGGCAGTTGCAGCAGGATGGAGCGGTAATCCGTGTCCAGGGAATCGTAGCGCTGTGCCGGCAGGAGGGTCCACTGGTTGTCCTGGTAGAGGGCCCCGCTGTAAGTGCGCAGGTAATATGTCTGTGGCCTTGCATAGAGCGAAAGGTGGATCGACCCGACATAGAAGCGGTCCGTCGCCTCGCTCAGGTCGATGTGATCCTCTCCGTTGCCGGTGAACAGCTGCTGCAGCCGTGTCATCATCTGCGAAAAGGAGAAATCGCGCATGCGGGCATTTTGTTCCCAGACGACCTCTCTTGGAAACAGCAGAGTGCTGAGGATCAGCATGAGGATGAGAAAGGCAGAAAACAGCGTGTACAGGCGAAACGGCCGCTGAAAGGAGCGATTGGCAAAGAACAGCCCGAACAGGAGGGCGATGAGCGGCAGGATCGTAAAGGGCTGTGGGACATGGTGCAGCACACAGGGAATCAGCAGCACGACCAGAAGGAAGGCCGCTGCCCGCGGCCAGCGGCAGATGCGCAGCAGGCAGTCAAAGAGGGCGCTCAAAAACAGAAACAGCCCGATCAGCAGTCCGCTCAGCAACAACAGCTCCCGTTGCGGGTCCCATGAGACGCTGAAAGGATAAAAGGTCAGCGTGGAGTTTGCCCGATAGGTATCCAATGTCGCATTATAGAGGATGTGCCACAATGAGGGCAGCGCAACGATCGTCCAGAGGAAGAAGAGGAGCAAGAACAGGGCGAGGATGGAAGAGCCATAGTGCGGGAACAGCCTGGTGTAAAGAAGGAAGGCAATCGTGCATCCGATCAAGATCACGGCCATCATCGACAGCGGCAGCAACGAAAAGACCAGCTCCAGGTGTAAAAAATACAGCAGGGCGATGATGACCGGCATCCCTTTGCCAAGCTTACGCAACTGCGGTGTCATGACCGTCACCTCCCGATGGTTCCAGCAGATAGAGCCCTTCTCCCAGCGATCTTGCCTGCGGTGGGATGTGGGCACTGTGTGCGCACGGCGCAGCGAGGATCTGATGGAGCGATACATGGAGCTGGTATGGATCGCTGACGCTGCAGCTGCAGGAGCGCTCCTCACTGTACCAGCGGACGGTACAGCGGACACCATCTTTGAGAAGGGCGGCGCAAGCTCCTTGATAGAGGGCGATGGTTGCTTCATTCTGTGTAAGAGAAGTACTCAGATCGAGAAAGAGGATAACGTGGGGATGGGTGTCATTTTCAAAGGCACGCACCATCAGCCGGCCGCTCTTATAGCTGAGCTTGTGGTGGATCCAGCGCAGGGAATCCCCTGGCTGATACGCCCGTACCTCATGTGTATCCTGCCAGCTGCCGGCCTGTTTCTGTCCGCCCTGCAGCAGCGGCTCGCCTGAAACCGCCGCCATGGGTGCAGGCACATGCAGCAGTTGGATGTTTGCTTCGATCGGCCTTCGCCAGCAAAACAGTCCCAGCGCATCTTTTGCCAGTGCCTGTACTCCCTGAATGTCGATGACGCCCATCGCGATCTCGGAAAAGCGATGATCGGTGTCTTCCGTTAAAGAGAGGGTGTGGGCCGCACGTTCCTGTGTAAAGCGATTATACGTGTCCAGCTGCAGATGGATCAGCGGGCTGCCCAGCGGTGAAGGGGCGTGCAGGCGGATCTGACAGGTATCGTTTCCGGCCTGCAGCTCGATCTGCAGATGATGGGTCTGCAGGCGAAACAGCAACAGAGAAAACAGCGGCAGACAGAAAAACAGCACGCCCAGCAGAAAAAAGACATAGGCATCCGTGAAGAAGAAGAGAAGCAGCACGAACAGCAGAAAACCGAGGTAACCGCTCCACGTCCGCAATCGATGGAGCTTCATAGGGTCGGCGCAGGGACCGCGCGAAGGATGTCCTTCAACAGTGCGGCCCGGACATCGCTGCGGGTATCATCTGCGTTGAGCTGGATGCGGTGAGCGACGATATCATGAAACAAGGTCTGAATATCCTCCGGTATCACATAGTTTCGCTGATGCAGACAGGCACGTGCGCGAGCTGCCGCCGCCAGGGCGATGGAAGCGCGGGGACTGGCGCCCTGCCGTATGGAGGCATGGGTGCGGGTCGCACGGACCAATGCGACGATGTACGCATAGAGATCATCGTGGATGAAGACCTCCTCACATGCCGCCTGCATGTTTCGCACCTGTTGCGCATCGGCGACCTGTCGGGGCGTTTCATGTCGGATCTCCTTGCTTTTGAGGATACGGATCTCTGCATCCGCTTCCGGATATCCGCATGACAGACGCATCAGAAAACGTTCCAGCTGACTGTCCGGCAGCGGCTGTGTCCCGGCGGAGCCAAACGGGTTCTGTGTGGCGATGACGATGAACGGGTCATACGCCGGATAGGTCGTTCCATCGACCGTGATGCTGTTTTCCTCCATGACTTCCAGCAGTGCTGCCTGGGTCCGGCTGGAGGTGCGGTTGATCTCATCTGCCAGGAAGATGTTGCAGAAGACAGCGCCCGGATGCAGTCGTGTCTCCCTTGTTTGCGGATCGATGACGGTAAAACCGACCACATCGCTGGGCAGGACATCGACGGTAAACTGCATCCGTCGGCTCTCTAAGCCCAGCACTGTTGCGAAGGCCTTGGCGATCGTCGTCTTTCCCACACCGGGGATGTCCTCGAGCAGAATGTGTCCTTTGGCCAGGATGGCGATCAGTATCTTTTCCAGCAGTTCATCTTTTCCGAATACCGCTTTTTTTACTTCGGTCAAGATCTGTTCATATAGTTCCATAAGCAATTTCCTCCATACATACAGTTTGCCTTATATCGGGTCTGCGGTCAATGAAAAAAGAATGAAAGCACTGGATCTGGTGGACAAGATCTGCAAGACAGGCCGGAAGAAGGCTGTGGGGGAGATCTTTGCGGCTTTTGTATCTCGGTTTTCTGACAGCGACGCCCGTTTGCCCTTTGCCATCTGCAGGAAAAAGACAGCAGAAATCCAAAGCCGGCAAAGAAAAGACTTGCAAGAAACACATGTTTTCGATAGAATGAACATGTTAGCAGCAAAAGGAGTGTGATCACATGATCCGACATGCGAAAAAGGAAGATGCAGACTCGTGTATACACTTGTTCGATGCGATTTCAGAGGATTATTCCGCCTATAAAAACGATTCATTCTATGAAGAGCTCCATCAGGGAATCGAACGCCGGGAAGTCTTTGTCAGCCTGGATGATGACGAGCTGGAAGGCTTTGTGATGTTCGATCGTTCCAAAAAGGAACTGACGATGCTGGCTGTTCATCCGAAGCATCGCAACCAGGGCGTGGCGACCAAGCTCATCTACACGGTAGCAGGCTGTTTTGAACCGGAGGATGAGATCAGCGTCATCGCGCATGGGGATGAAGAAGAGATGGAAGAACTGAAGGGATTCTATCATTCCTGCGGCTTCGAGGATGATGACGATATCATAAGTGATGATCCGACCTGTCAGCGGATGGTGTACAGAGTCTGATCGCTCAAAGGGAGACGTTTGTCTCCTTTTCTTTCGGCCGGTTGAAGCGACGGGTCTTTTTTGCGTTCGGTGAATGAAAAAACCATTGACAAATTCAGCACAGGTCTTATAATTTTCACGTGATTATTATTTATAAGAAAGCGAAGAGGTGGTAGAACTATGTCAGGTAGAGTCGTCGTCGGCACCCAATGGGGTGATGAAGGAAAGGGAAAGATCGTCGATGTGCTCAGTGAGCACGCAGATACGATCGTACGTTTCCAGGGAGGCAACAACGCCGGACACACGGTAATCGTCAATGGGGAAAAGTTTATCCTGCATCTGCTTCCGTCTGGTGTGCTGCACGAAAATGCCAGCTGCATCATCGGGCCGGGCGTCGTTGTGGATCCTTTTGTACTGCTGGAGGAGATCGCGGTGCTCAAGAAGAAAGGCATGAAGTGTGATCACATCCGCATTTCGGATCGTGCGCACATCATCATGCCATACCATGTCTATCAGGATGAGCTGCAGGAAAAGCATTCCGGCGAGCATAAGATCGGTACGACCAAACGGGGCATCGGTCCTTGTTATGCGGATAAATTTGCCCGCAACGGCATTCGGATGTGTGATTTGCGCCATTTCTCGGTGTTTGAAGAGAAGGCGCGCCGGTTCCTGGCAGAGAAAAATCGCTTATTTACGGAAATCTATGGTGAAGAGGCGATGGACTGTGATAAGATGATAAATGACTTCCGAGCGATTCGCGAGGAAATCGTTTCCCGTCTGATCGAGAGTGTCAGCGTAGTCAATCGCGATCTGGATGAAGGCAAGGATGTGCTCTTTGAAGGCGCACAGGCGGCGATGCTGGATATCAACTATGGCACGTATCCGTACGTGACCTCTTCTTCGCCGACATCTGCCGGTGTCTGCACCGGTGCCGGTGTCGCGCCAAGCAAGATCACACAGGTGATCGGTGTGGTCAAGGCGTACTCCACCCGTGTGGGAGAAGGCCCGTTCGTCACGGAGCTCTCCGATGCGGTCGGTGAGCAGATCCGTCAGGTCGGCGGGGAGTTCGGTGCAACGACCGGACGTCCGAGACGCTGTGGATGGCTGGATCTCAATGTGGTCAAGCATGCCTGCATCATCAACGGTCTGACCGATATCGTCCTGACCAAGATCGATGTGCTCAGCGGCATGAAGCAACTGAAGATCTGTGTGGCGTATGAGATCGATGGTGAACGCTACGATCATGTGCCAAGCTCGATGGAGGATGTTGCCAGAGCGACGCCGATCTATGAAGAGCTGGAGGGCTGGAGCGAAGATCTTTCGCAGATGACCTCCTTTGAGGAACTGCCGCTCAACGCGAAGAAATATATCCGTTTCATCGAGGACTTTACCGGTGTGCGGGTATCGATGATCTCAGTGGGACCGGATCGCAGGAACAACATCTATGTACACGATCTGATCAGTGAAGGGAAATAAGGAAGAGCCGATAGAAAGACGGAGGTAAACATGAAAGAGTTAGAAATGATGTACGAAGGAAAAGCGAAGAAAGTGTTCAAGACGGAGGATGACGACCGGCTGATCGTCGCTTACAAGGATGATGCGACAGCGTTCAACGGTCTCAAGAAGGGAACGATCGTCGGCAAGGGCATCGTCAACAACCGCATGAGCAACTATCTCTGCAAGATCCTGGAGGAGAAAGGGATCCCGACACATTATGTCGAGGAGCTGGATGAGCGCCGCACGGTCGTCAAGAAAGTGGAGATCGTTCCGCTGGAGGTCATCATCCGCAATAAGGCGGCCGGCAGCTTTTCCAAGCGTCTGGGCGTACCGGAGGGTACCGAGCTGAAGTGCTCTACGCTGGAATTCAGCTATAAGAACGATGATCTGGGCGATCCGCTGATCAATTCGTATATGGCGCTTGCACTGGGCCTTGCGACAAAGGAAGAGATCGATACGATCTCTGAGATGGCCTTCAAGATCAATGCGATCCTGCAGGAAGTCTTCCGCAACATCGGCATCGAGCTGATCGACTTCAAGCTGGAGTTTGGCCGCTACCACGGTCAGATCATCCTGGCAGACGAGATCAGTCCGGATACCTGCCGTTACTGGGACATCGAAACGCACGATCATCTGGATAAGGACCGTTTCCGCCGCGATCTGGGCGATGCGGAAGGCGCCTATCAGGAAGTTTACCGTCGTCTGGGACTGGATCGATAAGGGGAACACGCATGAACGATATTTACCAGAGCCCGCTGGCACAGCGTTATGCCAGTAAGGAGATGCAGCAGCTGTTTTCCAACGACAAGAAGTTTCGCACCTGGCGCCGGCTGTGGATCGCGCTGGCACAGAGCGAGCAGGAGCTGGGACTGGATATCAGCGATGAGCAGATCGAGGAGCTGATCGCGCATCAGGACGATATCAACTATGAGGTGGCGAAGGCCCGTGAGAAGGAGGTCCGCCATGATGTGATGAGCCATGTGTACGCATATGGCTGCCAGTGCCCAAAGGCAAAGGGCATCATCCATCTGGGAGCGACCAGCTGTTATGTCGGTGATAATACCGATCTGATCATCATGCATGAGGCATTGGAGCTCGTCAAGCGCAAGCTGGTCAACGTACTGGCACAGCTGGAGAAATTTGCACTGGAATACAAGGATCTTCCGGTGCTGGCCTTTACGCACTTTCAGCCGGCCCAGCCGACGACGCTGGGCAAGCGCGCCAGCATCTGGGCACAGGATCTGCTCATGGACTACGAGGAGATCTGCTTCCTGCTGGAACATAAAAAACTGCTTGGCTGTAAGGGAACGACCGGTACTCAAGCCAGCTTCATGGAACTGTTCAACGGCGACAGCGCCAAGGTGAAACAGCTGGATCAGCTGATCGCACAGAAGATGGGATACAGTGAATGCTTTGCGGTCTCAACGCAGACGTATTCCCGCAAGTACGATACCCGCATCCTGCATGTGCTCAGCTCGATCGCACAGAGCGCGCACAAATTCTCGAATGACATTCGTCTGCTGCAGCACCTCAAAGAGGTGGAGGAACCGTTTGAGAAGAGCCAGATCGGTTCCAGTGCGATGGCCTACAAGCGCAATCCGATGCGCAGCGAGCGCATGGCATCATTGGCCAACTACGTCATCAGCGATGCGATGAACCCGGCCATCACTGCCGCAACGCAGTGGTTTGAGCGTACGCTCGATGATTCGGCCAATAAGCGCATCGCCGTTCCAGAAGCTTTCCTGGCAATCGACGGCATCCTGGATCTCTACCTCAACATCACGGAGGGACTGGTCGTCTATCCAAAGGTCATCGAAGCGCATCTGATGAATGAGCTGCCATTTATGGCAACGGAAAATATCATGATGGACTGTGTGAAGGCCGGAGGAGATCGCCAGGAGCTCCACGAGGCGATCCGTGTGCACTCCATGGCAGCCGGACGTGTCGTCAAGGAAGAAGGAAAGCCAAACGATCTGCTGCAGCGCATCGCGGATGATCCGCGTTTCCCGATGACGCTGGAACAGCTGCAGGAGCGAATGGATCCATCCAATTTTGTCGGACGCAGCGTCGAGCAGACTGAGGAGTTCTTTGCGCAGTGGATCGATCCGATCCTTGAAAAAGAAAAAGCCGTGCTGGGCATCCACGCACAGATCAATGTATGATTCCAACATCGGTCATGCCGGACAGATCTTCTGCCCGTGTCATGGCCGTTTTTCATTTTTGAGAGAAGATAAAAAAGGCATAAAAAGGCTGCAGTGATGAACTGCAGTTTTTTTGTAAAAAAAATTGGAAACAGATAACAGAATCAAAAAGTCTACCTATTGATTGTTGTTTCTGATTTAATTTTACACCGTCATTTGACAGATTTCAATAGGCAATCTGTACGCAGATC